>JAJZNG010000126.1:0-10640 GCA_021847945.1 Actinomycetes bacterium
GGATAGGAGTGCCGGCGTGCAGAAGGGCGTTGGTAACAAGCTCCGATACCGCCAGGTCGGCCGGGGCGCGAGTCGAATCGTCGAGTTTCCACTCCTCCGCGAGACGGGCCAGCACATCGCGGGCGCTGTGGACGCTCTCCAAGACAGCAGGGAACTCCACCGAGTAGGTGACTGCTGATGCGGAAAGGCTTGGTGGCTCCATGGACCGGCGCACCTGATCTAGTTCTTGATGGGAGGTTACTTCTCGGCTTTTCGGTTCCACCTCAGCTTAACCTGAGCTAAGAACCTGGCGTCGACCACTCTATGACCGCCACGGCTACGTCCGAATCCTTCAGCTGGGAATCCGCCTCCACGCCTCTCGTGGCAAGTGCCTCATCACGGCCATGACAACCCGGAGCGGCTTCGGCACCCAAACGACGGCGCTTCGGCCTCTCAGAGCCTTAACGGTCGCCTCGGCGACAGCCTCAGGCGTTGTCGACAAAGGTGCCGGTTTCATCCCCCTCGTCATGCGTCCCCGGACGAACCCGGGCCTGACTATGAGCACCGAAGCCCCACTGCCGGCGAGAGAGTCCGACAGCCCCTGGAAGAAGCCGTCCATTCCCGCCTTGGAGGAGCCGTAGATGAAATTGGCCCGCCGGACTCTTTCACCGGCGACCGACGAAAGAGCGACGATACATCCGTGCCCTTGCCGTCGCAGCTGCCTCGCCGCTGCCAGACCGGCTGATACCGCCCCGACGTAGTTGACCGTTGCGACCCGGACTGCGCCGTCACCTCCGGCCTCGTCGGCCTGCTGATCCCCGAGTACCCCGAATGCCACGACGATCACGTCCAGGTCTCCGCCAGCGGTGCGCGCTGCGCTGTCGATCACCTCGTCGTGGCTGGCAACGTCAGCCGCGTCGAAGCGGACCGTCTCGACTCGACCTGCGCCGGCACGCTCCAAGGTGGCCGCCGCCTCCGCGAGGCTGTCGCCGTGCCTGCCGGCCAGAACGACCGTCGCGCTTCTCGGCGCTGCGAGCAACGACGCTATGGCCACCCCTATCTCCGAGGCACCTCCCAGCACGAGGACGGACCCGACCGAACCTAATGCGTCTCTCACGTGTCCTCCGACTGTAGCGGGAACCCGGGCGTTCGCGCCGTCGGGCGTTTGGTTGCGTGCCCGGCGAGGGCCGGAAGGCGCCTCATCAGGTCCGATCTCATCACACCCTGCGGGTCGAGGCGCTCGCGAATCTGGCGCCATTCGCCTAAGCGGGGATACATCGCCTCTAAAAGGTCGGGGCGCAAGCGGGAGTCCTTCGCGAGGTACACCCGCCCGCCGGCACTTGCGATCATCTCGTCGAGCTCGTCGAGCTGCCCGTCTAGGCCCGCGAAGCTCACAGGGAGGTCCAACGCTAGAGTCCAGCCCTCCCGTGGGAATGACAGCGGCGCCGGGTTGGCTGGACCGAAGCGTTTGAGCACAGCGAGGAACGACGCAGCCCGCGCGTTGACGAGCTTCTCGATGACCGCCCGGAGGACGTCGCCTTGGGCGTAGGGCAGGACGAACTGGTACTGGAGGAAGCCACGCTTGCCGTAGATGCGGTTCCACCCGTCGACGGCGTCGAGAGGATGGAAAAAGCTTGAGGCAGCCACGACGTGACCGCTCGAACGCGCCGGTGCTTTGCGGTACCACATTTCGTTGAAGGCGGCGACGCTCCAGCGGTTCAGGAGGCCCGACGGAACCCACGGCGGGGCGGCAACCTGTCTGGACGGGCCGAACCGTAACGCCCGGTCGGGAGATCGCTCCCGGGCAGGCAGGTCGCCCAGGGTCGCGTGCTCGCCGAACTCGACAATTGAACGTCCTAGCGACGCGCCCCGGGCGAGGCAGTCGATCCACGCAACGGAGTAGCGGTAGTGGGCGTCACGTTCTGACATGACAGCCATCGTCGAGTCCAGGTCGGCTGTTCGCTGCGAGTCCACGCGCACCGACGCCGTCTCGACGGGCAGCATCTCAAGCGTGGCTCTCTCCACGATACCGGTCAGGCCCATCCCCCCCGTCGTCGCCCAGAACTCCTCGGGTGTCCCGTCGGGAGTCAGAGTGAGGTGACCCGGCCCGGGAGCGTAGACGTCCATCGACAAGACGTGAGAGCCGAAAGTTCCGTCGCGGTGGTGGCCCTTGCCGTGGACGTCGGATCCGATAGCGCCCCCGACGGTCACATATCGCGTTCCCGGGGAGACCGCCGGCCAAAAGCCCAAAGGCACGAGAGCGCGCATCAGCCAGTCGAGGCTGACGCCAGCCTCGACGGTCACCGTCCCCGCTTGGAGGTCTATGTCTACGATACGGTCGCAGCTTGTCATGTCGACGACGTCGCCGCCGCCGTTTTGCGCAGCGTCCCCGTAGCTTCGCCCGAGTCCCCTCGCTATCAAGCCGCGTTCGCCGGCCTCTCGGACGAGATGCTCTACGTCCGCTGACTTCGACGGCGTGCGCAGCCGAGCGGAGCTCGGCGACGTGCGCCCCCAACCGCTCAACACTTTCGTGGCCGGTCCCCAACAGGCCCCGCCGGCCGGGGAGGGTTCGGGGACGTTGGGCTTAGAGGTAGACACCGAGGCCGAACAGAACCGCCCAGACGGCACCTAGCAGCTGGAGTTGACGGTCGTGGAGGACCAGGTCCTCGGGACGGGCTCCCTTGCCGCTGTCTATGAGAAACGTGAAGTGCAAGAGGCCTAGCAGGATGGGGACGATCGACAGCTGGAAGAAGATCTCGCGGTGGTGGTGAGCCTGCGCCGCCTGCAGCGAGAAGGCCCAGAGGCTGTATCCGACCACAGCCCCAGTCGCCGCGAGGGCCACGACGATACGAAGGAACGTCGTGGTGTACGCGTCGAGGGTCACCCTGTGGCCACCGCGGCCTTCGCCCAGCTCTGCGTGCTCAGCGAGGCGTTTCCCTGTGACCATCAGCAGGCTGCCGAAGGTTGTGACGATCAAGAACCACTCCGACACCGCCACCGGGACCGCGACGGCGCCGGCGATGCTTCGTAGTAGGAAGCCGGCGGCCACCGACGTCAGATCGTAGACCGGCAGGTGCTTGAGGTAGCTGCTGTAGGCGATCTGGACGGCAACGTAGATGCCTAAGACGAGACCCAGTTGGAGCCGGAGCAGGGAACCCAGCGCGACCGAACCGGCCATCAGCACGACTGCTACACCAAGAGCGAGGCGGACACTGACGATTCCCGCGGCGACCGGACGGTTCCTCTTCGTCGGGTGGAGCCGGTCAGCATCAGCGTCCAGGCCGTCGTTGAGCAGGTAAGTCCCGCCGGCGACGGCACAGAACAAAGCGAAGGCCGCAAGCGAATGTTCGAGGGCGACTCTATGGGTCAACACCCCGGCGGCCCCGGGAGCGGCGAAGACGAGCACGTTCTTGGTCCACTGCTTCACCCTCAAGGTGCGCAGCACCCCTAGGGTCACCGCCCCCGGGTGCCGTCCCGGGCCGGCGCCCGGTCCGGTCGATCTGGGTCCGGCCTCAGCCGTCACTGAGCGGGCAGCAGGTAAAGCCCCGGAACCGTCTAGCTCCACTTGTAGCGGCGGGACCGGAGAGCTTGCAGGCCGACGGCTCCGCCGTAGCCGAGGACGGTGATCGCGCCGCCAGCTACGACGTCCGCGAAAAGATGGTTGGCTGTGACGATCACGCACACAAAGGTGACAGCCGGATAGCAGTAGGCCAGGAAGCGAGCCCACCGCCTCTTGAGCATCGCCGCCAGCGCCAGACCGCACCAAAGAGCCCACGCGAAGTGCAAGCTCGGCATCGCCGCGTACTGGTTGGAAACGTCGTTCATCGGCCCGCTGTTGAAATTCCACAGGCCCCCGATGACCCGGAGGGTGTCCACGAACCCGTAGCTCGCCGGGAACAGCCTGGGTGGCATCTCGGGGAAGACGGCGAAGCCGATCAATGCCAAGGCAGTAAGGATGGCCAGCGTGTCACGCCAAACCCTGTAGCGATCGGGGAACTTGTAGAACAGGATTAGCAGCAGCGCGCCCGTGACGAGAAAGTGGGTGGTGCCGTACCACACGTCGAGAGCTTCCACGGCCAAGTGGCTCTGCAAGAAGAAGTGCTGGATGTGCTGCTCGACGAAGACGCCTAAGTGACGTTCGAAGCTGATAACGATCTTCGCGTTGGCAAGGGCGGTAGCGGCCGATACCGGCTTGGTGCCGTTGATATCGCGTATGGCGCTGTAGACGAAGTAGAAGACGGCGACTATCGCAACCTCGTGCCACCAGACGAGCTTCAGCTCGCTTCTCTGCGCTGCGGTCGAACGAACCCGCCAGGGTCTCCGGGCTTCTACCAGCAGATCGTCGGACGCCGTCGACGGCGTGCCGTCAGTATCGACGCGCCCGGAGGTGTCAGCGGGGCGAATCACCCCCTCAGCCTATCCTTAGAGGAGGCCCCGACTGCAAGCAGTCGGGGCCGACGCGCGAACAGACTGACAGCTGTCGGCTCTTTATTCTCACCGCTCTCCACAGGCCCAAGACTGTCACAGGCCCAAGCTGTCACAGGCCCAAGGCTGCCGAGCACGCCGGCCAGGCCCCCCACCCAGCTTCGGCTTGGAGCTGGACGGCCGCTTGATCTTGCATCGCGGGGGGCTCCTGATCGGGCCGGCCCGGGTAGCCGAGACCCGTCCAGGTGGCTTGGCTGAACTGGTAGGCACCGTAGTAGCCGTTACCGGTGTTCTCCGTATAGGTGTCGCCGCTCTCGCAGGTCCGCAGGGCCAGCCAGTCTGCTGAGGTTGGAGGGCCCGACGCGACGGACGTCGTCGGGCTCGCAGCGGTAAAGCCCGCGGGGTTAGGAGCCTGCGTTGCCGGCGCCGCCACCGTCGAAGGAGCCGTGGCGGGCGGTGCTGTCGAAGGTGGCGCCGTCACAGCGGGCGGCGCCGTGGAAGGTGGCGGCGTAGTAGCAGGCGGCGCCGTGGTGGGCGACGTGGTGGCGGCGGGGACTGCCACTGGCGGGGAAGGCGCAGAGCTCCGGGTCGTCGTCGAAGTGCCCGCCCCAGCTGAAACACCGCCGGTCCCGCCAGGGGGGCCCTGAGAGGTCGGGCTCGCCGAGGTCACCGTAGCCGGCGTCGCTGCAATCTGGTCTATCTGGGCTGCGACGGCCGCAACGAGCCCGCCTGCGACCGGCCCACCCTGCAACGACGTTGCCTGCTGCGCGCCCGCTTTGGCTTCCAGGCTCGCCAGCTGAGCCTGAAGACCTGTTAGCTGCTGAGTTACCGAAGCGGCTTCGTCCAACGCCGCAGCCCGAGCTGTCGCCGCAGCAGACAGCGCCTCCTGGGACTGCTTCTCGCTCGCCGAAACCTTCGTCACTGCGTCCGCCCACTCGATGCGGTCCGTCTGATAGCGGTTTATCACCCCCCGGACCGTGTCAGTGGCAACTGATATGTAGCCTTCGCTGACGGCGGGGTCGGTGGCACCGACACCGTTCAGCGAGACGGGAGCAACTGCTGAGATGAAATAGCCGCCTACGTATGCACCGACGAGCTCGTTGCGCAGGGCAGCCTCACCGGCCGCCAGCGACGACGACGCCTGCGCAGCGCGCCTCCGGTCAGCGCTCAGCTCGCCGGCCAGAGCCTGCTCAGTCGCCACGGCCTGCTGGTAGGCAACGGTCGCCTGGTGCACGGCCGCGCCGGCCGTTGCGAACTTGGCCTGCAGTGAGGATATCTGGGCTTTCACCGAGCCGGTTGTGACGGCGAAAGCCGGTTGTGGTCCCAGCCGGCTGCTACCCCAACCAGGGAGACCCGTACCCGCCGAGGCTAGGACCAAAGCGAACGCACAAAACGCCAGCAGCGCGATTCGCCGCGGGGCGGAGCCAGCCACCCGCCCGGGCCGCGAGCTGCAAGCGCCGCTGGCGGCACTCGGAGACTCGCAGGTCCACGCCACAGTACGGCGAACCTAGCAGGCCAGAGGGGTCCTGCCAAGGTCGGGGCGTGCTCAAACAGCGACCAGAGGTCCCCTAGTCGCAGTTCTACCTGTCCGACATCTTGGCACGGATCCGCTCGATCCGCTGGTCAAGGTCGTCTAGGAAAGAGTCCAGGGCCAGGCGTTTGGCCTCCACCGTCCGGCGCATCTGGGTTGCCAGTTCGAGGGACTCTTCGAGGAGTTGACGGCGACGGGAGTCGGGCGTTTCCTCGTCCAAGTAGGCCTCTTTGATCGCGGCTGTGCGATCCTCGTTGGCGAGGACGACTGCGATCTCGTCAAGGTTGAACCCAAGCAGCGACTGCAGTTCACGTATTCGCGCTACACGCTCCAAGTCACGGCGAGAGTAGCGCCGCGACCCGCCTGCGGTGACCCCCGGGGTGATCAACCCCAACTCCTGATAGTAACGCAGGGCTCTCTCGGTGACACCTGCGCTCTGCGCAGCCGCGCCGATCGACATCACGCTGTCGTCTTCGAGGACCCCACCTGCGGTGGTCAACTGGCGGCCTGCGTGGCTTTGACCGGCGTGCCCTGCTCGACTTCGCTGGCTAGGGGCGACGGTTGAGCGGACGCTACTGTCGACGCTTCGGCGCTCATCGAATGAACATAGCGCTTGCCTCTCATCAGTGATACCACCATCGCCACGACCGAAGCGCCAGCAGCAAAGTCAAAGGCCAGGTGAAGACCAGTGGCGAACGGCGCTTCGATGAGAGACGGGAAGAACGATCGTCCGGTGACGTAGGCAGCCTGGCTTGCGCTCAGATGGGCGAGACCGGCCGGCCCCAACAGCTGCTGGACAGGGTTGAAGCCGAGGAAGGCCGAGAACAGGCTTCCGATCGGCGGCTCGGAAGCCACCCGGTGCGCTGCAGCTGGGGCGACCCCGGCGGCCGTCAACCCGGCAAAAAGATGCGACGGCAGCGTCGATGCCAAGCCGAGAGTGACGATCGTGAAGAAAAGTCCCATGGAAAGGACCTGCGCCGAGTTCTGGAACGTGTTGAGCATTCCGGCTCCCGCGCCGCGCTGGTTGGGGGGGAGGCTGTTCATGACCGACGCTTGGTTCGGGGTGAAGAACAGCCCCATCCCGAGGGCGAACAGCAGAACAAGACCTGCGAAGGGCAGATAGGAGAAGTTCATCGGAAGAGTGTTGAGCAACAAGAACGCAGCGGCCGACATTGCCAGACCGGCGCTCGACAGCCAGCGTGCGCCGTAGCGGTCCGACAAGATGCCCGCCACCGGCCCGACCGCCAAGAAGCCGAGCGTCAGCGGGATCAGGTAGATACCGGCCCACAGGGGTGTCTGGCTGAAGCTGTAGCCGTGCTGGGGCAGCCAGATGCCCTGCAACCAGATGATCAGCATGAACTGCAGGCCGCCACGCCCGAGCGCTCCGAGCAGTCCGGATACCGCCCCAGCCGTGAAAGGTCTGATGGAGAACAACTCGAGCCGGAACATCGGGTTGGCGACTCTCTTCTCCACCCACACGAACGCCACGAGGACTGCGATCCCACCGAATATCGCCGTTAGAACCCAGGGGTTGGTCCAGCCGGTGCTGTGCCCGCCGTAGGGAAGCAGCGAGTAGACGATCCCAGTGAGAAGCGATATCAGCCCGACGGCGAAAGTGACGTTGCCGATCCAGTCGATCTTGGAGGGTACTCGAACGCCGTTGTCGCGCAGCTTGTGGTACGCCCAGATCGTCCCGAAGATCCCGAACGGCACCGACACCAAGAACACCAGACGCCACTGGACGGGACCGAGGAGACCTCCAAGGATAAGACCTAGGAACGAGCCGCTCACCGCTGCGACACCGTTGATACCCATCGCCTTGCCCCGCTCGTTCTCGGGGAAGGCGTCGGTGAGGATGGCGCTCGAGTTTGCGAACAGGAACGAGCCGCCGACCCCCTGGAAGACGCGCATGACGATAATCCAGATGGCCCCGGCTGACCCTGACAGCCAGGTCACCGACAGGAGGATCGAAAAGACCGTGAAGACAGCGAAGCCGAGGTTGTACATCTTGACCCGGCCGTACATGTCGCCCACCCGGCCGAGGCTGACGACCAAGACGCTGGTCACGAGCATGAACCCCATCAGCGTCCAGAGGAAGTAGGAGGTGTTGGACGGTGTGAGCGGATTGAGCTTGATCCCCCGGAAGATGTCCGGAAGGGATATGAGCAGTATCGACTGGTTGATTGTGACCATCAAAATGCCGAGGGTCGTGTTGGACAGGGCGATCCACTTGTACCGGTCGGGGTGCGCCCCGTGGTCTGTTCGACCTGCTCGGTCGTCTCTGCCCGTCCGCTCGTCCGGCACGACTGATCCTGTTTGGCTCAACTTCGCCCTCCTTGGGTCCGACCAGATCAGGATAACGCGACTCTCACGTCAACGGTAGATTTTGGTGGTTGACCTTGGTCACACTCTGACCTCAACCTCTTACTGACTTACGACCATTTTCATACCGTTTCGTTGACGTACCGCTTGCCACGGGACCATGAGGCCGCTGCCGCTACCAGGCAGGCGATGATCGCGAACAAGAAGGCCTCGTGCAGTCCGCTTGAGAACGGCTTGGATATCAGGTGGGAGAAGAAGGAGCGGCCTGTCAGGTCCGCGTAGTTGGCCTTGGAGACAGCCGCCAGCGCTTTTTGAGGTACGAGCGTCTGCACAGGGTTGTATCCGAGGAAGGCTGCGAATAGGACCGACACAGGTGGCAGGTGGGCCACCTGGGATGCCGTGGCAGCGTTCACCCCGTGGGAGACCAGCCCGTTGGTGAGGCTAGCCGTCAGCGAGCTCGACAACCCGATGATCATCAAAGTGAAGAAGATCCCTATCGAAAGCACTTGAGCGGAGTTTTGGAACGTGGAGTTCATTCCGCCGCCCGCCCCCCGGTCCGCGGGCGGGAGGCTGTTCATCACCCCTGCACGGTTCGGAGCCGCGAACGCGCCCATGCCTACACCGTTTAGAAAGAGCAGCGCTCCGAAGACCGGGTAGGAGAAGTCGATCGGGAGCTGCTCTAGAGCGAAGAAGCTAACCGCCGCGGCGATCATCCCGCCGGTGGCGAAGGGACGGGCCCCGTAACGGTCGGACAGGTAACCTGACAGCGGTCCGGCCAGCAAAAAGCCCGCTGTCAGCGGCAGCATGTAGATGCCGGCCCAAAGCGGCGTCCGGGTGAAGCTGTACCCGTGCTCTGGTAGCCAGATTCCCTGCAACCAGATGATGAGCATGAACATCAATCCACCGCGGCCAACAGCCGACAGGAAAGTGGACAGCGTTCCGAACGTGAACGCCTTGATCTTGAAAAGTGGGAGCCTGAACATCGGGTTCTCGACTCGCCGCTCTATGAGAGCGAAGGCGACGAGGATCGCCACGCCGAGGCCCAGCTCGATGTCTACCCTGGGACTGGTCCATCCCATGGTCTCGTGACCGTAGGGTTCGATACCGTAGGTGATACCTATCATAATGAGGATCAGGCCTACGGCGAACGTGGCGTTGCCCCACCAGTCGATCGCCGAAGGGTGGCGGACACCGGTGTCACGAAGCTTCGTGTAGGCCCACACCGTTCCTAGGGCTCCGATCGGCACCGAGATCAAAAATACGAGGCGCCACTCGATAGGACCGAGAAGGCCTCCCAGGATCAGGCCTATGAACGACCCACTGATACCGGCGATGTTGTTGATCCCGAGCGCAAGTCCGCGCTGGTTGGAAGGGAAAGCGTCCGTGAGGATCGCCGCCGAGTTGGCGATCACGAAAGCGGCACCCACCCCTTGGGCTATGCGACCCACTATCAGCCAGATTGCACCGTCCGGGCCTGTCATCCAGTCGACCGTCAAGACCAGCGACGACAGGGTGTACACCAAAAAGCCGAGGTTGTACATCTTGACCCGCCCGAACATGTCCCCGAGACGGCCGAGGCTAACGACCAGCACGCTGCTAACGACGAGGAAGCCGAGGATCATCCAAAGCAGGTAGAAGCTGTTGCCCGGCACGAGAGGGTTCAGCTTGATACCCCTGAAGATGTCGGGCATGGCTATGAGCATGATCGACGAGTCGATGGTCGCCATCAGAACCCCGAGCGTCACGTTGAACAGCGCAACCCACTTGTAGCGATCGTTGACCGCGCCGTCGCCCGCACCTTCGCCGCCCCCGACTCCCCCACTGTCGCCCCGGCGTCCCCGATGGTGTGTTGTGAGATCTGCACCTTGCATTCGACACCTCGCTTCCGTCCTCCTCGGCTTGTCCGGCCGAGTCGGCGTCGATCTGTGGCTGCACCGGTCGCCGGCACATTCGGTTTGCTTGGCTAAGTATCTTACCGCCGAAGCTCGCCGTTGCGCCGCCCCGCGCAGCTACCAGGCTCGCCGTCGCGCCGCCCGCGCAGCTACCAGGACAGGAGCGACCTGGCTGACGCCGGATCCAGCGACTCGCCAGGGGCGAAGGGATGGCCGGTCGCACAGCCGATTATCTGGTCAGGGTCCGCAGCGCTGACCGGCGAGTCCGAACCCGCCCGCAGGTCCACCCCCGCGTCGACCAGCGAACGCATCCGGATGAGCCACCCCCGCTCGACCTCGGAGAGCTCACGCAGGTACTTGGCTCGCCGGGTCGCCAGAAAGCCCGGGTTGACCACCACCCGGGCTCCGCTGGCTGCGATCGCCGGAACCTGCTCGGGCAGGCTGAGCGCGTTGTGCTCCAAGCGGTCGGTCAGCCCGGCGGGCGGTGGGGA
>JAJZNG010000126.1:10650-50565 GCA_021847945.1 Actinomycetes bacterium
GACGGCCACGGGGAATCCCTCCCCGTGAGCCTCTGTGATCGCCTTCCCCAACCCGCCGAGCCGCCCGGGCTGCGGCATCAACTTGACCGGGCCGACCGATAGTCTCCCCGACCCTGCCCCAGGCGGGCCGGCTACAACTGACGCGTAGGGCGGGACCTCGTGCATGTGTTCGACGCCGATCATCATCTCTACCTGCTGCACGACGACCCCTTCGGCGCACCATCTCGCCATCAAGTCGAGCTCGCCCGGGCCGTTCGTGTGTGTTGCGTCCACGAATGCCCCTATTCCTGCGGCCGCCCACTTCCTGCTCAGAGACATCGCCGCCGAAGCAAACGCTGCGGTGTCCAACGGTGGTGTCCCGGCGAGGATCTCGTGACCGTCGAATATGACGCCGTCGGGATGATCCTCCCGGTCGAACCGGCGAAGAGCCGCCGAGTTGAGCACCGCGACATGGCCGCTTCGATGGTGCAGGATCACGGGAACATCTTCAGCACCTCGTGATCGGCAGACCCCGTCGAGGTCCCAGCGCGTGGGGTGGCTTGGTTGTGCCATGAGCGCCTCGTCGTAACCCCAGGCGCGCACCCAGCCCGCCGGTGATCTCCCTACGGTTCGGTCTATCCCCTCCCCCAGCCGGCCGAGCAGCTCGGGCAGCGAGATACAGGCCGACACGTCGACGGACAGCCCGGCTGCGACTGACCCCATGAAGTGCACGTGGTGATCGACGTAGGCGCCTCTGGTCCCGGTTCCCGGAAAACCTGTTAAAGGGCCAGACGACCTAGTTCCCACTGTCGGGAGAGGATAACAGCCAGCTCAAAGCCGAGAGCCAGCTCAAAGCCGGCAGCCAGCCCGGCCGACAGTCGTCGTGCCAGCACTGGCATCGAGGCGGGTATGGTGAAGTGAGAGATCGAATATGGAACTGCCGAGGGCAGGCGCACCTGGGTCTTGTTGGAGGATAATGAGAGCCGGCACGGTCCGAGCGGCCGGCTGGACACAGTCGAAATGGATGCAGACACAGAGTATAAAGACGCCAAGAAGATGAAGTCGGGTTACACGAAATGCTGAGCGGCGCAAGGTTTGCCGCTGTAGCGCTGGCTCTCGGGGCGGCAGCCTCTTTCGCGGTCTCGAACGTGACGCAGATGTCGGCGATAGCCCGACAGCCCTATCCGGCGGGCAGCGACCTCGACCAGGGTGCCTCGCCCGCAGACGAGCATGAACCCGACGCGGCCGGCAACGGGACCGGCACCTCAGAGTTGGGGCTCTCAGAGTTGGGGCTCTCAGAGTCCGACCGTTCGAAGCGCACGTCCAAGACGATCGACGGGGGCCTGCTAGTACGTGTAGGGCGGGACCCTTTGTGGTTGCTCGGGCTGGTCGCTTCGATAGCCGGCTTCGCCATGGAGGCTACTGCCCTGTCGATCGCTCCCGTCGTGCTGGTCCAGCCCCTGATAGTGGCGGAACTGGCTTTCGCGATACCCCTGGCCGCGTTCATCGCCAAGCACCCTCTCGGCAAAGCGGAGTGGACCGGGATCGCTCTGGTTAGCAGCGGTCTGCTGGCGCTTTTGATCGTGGTCCACCCTTCGAACACGCCGATTTCCGCTCCCCCGGAACGCTGGCTTTTGCTGTTTGGGTCGGTGGCAGCGGTGGTTTTGGGGCTCCTGGCGGTGTCGAGACGGACGGGCGCGATCGCCAGGACCAGCCTCCTCGCCGGCGCCGCCGGTGTTACGTTCGGCCTCCTTTCGATCATCACCAAGGCGACGACCCACCAGCTGGCAGTTCACGGGATCGGCTTCCTCGGCACCTGGCAGCCGTGGGTGCTCGCCGCCCTTGGGATCGCGGGCATGACATTGACCGTCAACACCTACCAGTCGGGTCCCCTGGCGGTGTCGCTGCCGCTGCTCGACGTCGGCGAGCCGATAGCAGCCTCGCTGATAGCCACCGTGGTCTTCGGGGAGAGCCTCGGCCAGATCGGGGTAACCGGCGACGCAATCCTGGCGGCCGGTATAGCTGCGATAGTCGGCGGTGTCGCCTCGCTTGACCACTCTCCACTGGTTCGTAACCACGTCGAAGCCTCCGCAACGCAGGATCGTCGCTATGGACAGCCCGCCGACGACCAGCCGGTCCAGTGCGCCCGGCGTACGCCCCCCAGTTGAGGGCCAGATCAGGCCGTGCGCTCAGGTAGTCTCCGCGACGAAGTCGATGAGGGATTCCACAGCGCCGACGAGTGCTGGTTCCAAGTCGGCGTAGGTTCGCACCTGGGAAAGCAGGCGACGCCACAGCCTACCGGGATCCGACTCGCCCATGGCCTCACAGATCCCTTCCTTCCAGGATCGCCCGCGGGGTATTGCAGGCCAGCTCTCCAGCCCGACGACGTGGGGACGGATGGCCTGCCAGACATCCACGTAGGGCGTCCCTCGTATGAGCACGTGCGGACCCTGCAGGCGCTGGGCGATCCTGGACTCCTTGCTGGCGTCCACCAGGTGATCCACGAGAACTCCGAGGCGTGCGTCGCTCGCCGGCCCGAAAACTTCGATGAACTCCTCAAGGTGGTCGATGCCGTCCAGTCGTTCGACGACGATCCCCTCCACTCTAAGGTCGTCTCCCCAGACTTTCTCCACCAGCTCCGCGTCGTGGATCCCCTCGACGAGAACCCGGCTCTGCCTGGCGACACGGGCTCGCAGGGGGCCTGCGTCGATCGACCCTGACGCCGTCCGGCGCAACGCCGATCCGCCCGAAGCGCCACCAGAGCGGGCAGCTGCGGGGGGCATGACCAAGGTGACGGTCTCGTCGCCCAGGCGGAACGAAGCTTTGTGCATGCTGAACAGTCTCTCCAGACCGGTGTTGGGAGACCGCAGCACGACGGCCCCCTGATCGAAGCCGACCACCACGCCGGTGAAGCGGGACCCGAGGTGGGTGACGGTCAGACCGGTCACGGCCGCTACCTCCCGGTACTCGCGGCCTCTGCGCCACTCGCCGTCTATGGACCCAGATAGGATCCCTCTTCCCAGGTTTCTTTCCGGCACGGCCTCACAGGCTACCGCCGGGCTACCGTTGCAGTGACCCAGGGCTGGGGTCCCTCAACTAGGGCGAGCGGGCCTTGCTATCCGGCTGGATCGCGGGGGAGTCCGAGCACGAGCTCGGCGACGATGTTGCGCTGTACCGCCCAAGTTCCCCCTCCAATGGTGAGCGCCGGAGAGAAGGTCCAACCGTAGTGCCACACGGGGTCGACGCCGTCGAGGCGCCCGACAGTCGACTTGATCTCCGTGGGACCGGCACGCCGGCGTTGCGGGACCGGACCCGAAGGCCCGGACCCTTGGAGCATCCCCGAGGCGCCGGCGACGGCTTTAGCTAAAGCCATGACCCGCGCTCCGTGCTCGTCGGCGAGAAGCTTCTGTACTGAGGCTTCCGGGCCGGGTGTCGCCCCTGAGAGACGAGCCGAAAGGGTCCGGTATCGCATGAGGGTGAGAATCTTGCCTTCGGCCCACACTCTCGCCGCCTCCTGGCGCATCGAGGGGTCCGCTATGCCTCCGGCGCTGCGGAGCAGGTCCATCAGATCCTCGACGGTCGGCCCGCTTCCCCAAAGCACGCCTCCGCTGGAAAGCGACACTCTCTCGTTGGCAAGGGTTGCCTTCGCCAGACGCCAGCCTTCCCCAACCTCGCCTACCAGGCAGTCCGCTGGGAGCCTTGCATCGGAGAAGAAAACCTGGTTGAAAGAGTGTGCGCCCGTCATGTCCACTATCGGCGACATGGTGATCCCCGGCGTGTCCATCGGGCAGATGAAGTACGAGATGCCTCTGCGCTTCGGTGCGTCCGGGTCGGTCCGGGCCAGGAGGATGCCGAACGCTGAGCGGTGCGCGCCGCTGGTCCTGATCTTCGAACCGTTGATCTCCCACTTGTCCCCGTCGCGTTGCGCGGTGGTGCGCAGCGACGCCAGGTCGGAGCCGGCGTCGGGCTCACTGAACAGCTGGCACCATGTCTCCTCGCCCGACAGCGCAGGCCAGAGGTAGCGCTGCTTTTGGGCTTGGGTGCCAGCGAGCAGGATCGTCGGCGCCGCCCAGCCGATCCCGATCGGGTTGGATGGACGCGAAACCCCTGCCCGTTCGAGCTCTTCGTCGACTACCAGCTGGTAGATGGGATCCGCGTCGTGCCCGTAGGGGGCGGGCCAGTGCGGAACGACCCAGCCACCTTCGGCCAGGTCCCTTCCGGTCGGGTGCGGGTTCTCGCTCAGCCAGGTGCGGATCACCGCCCTTCGCGGGTCATCCTCCCGGGCCAGGTCGAAGTCCATTACGTGTCGCCTCCAAGCCGCTCTGTGTCAACCGGGGCTGCGTTTGCGCCGGGCGGTTCGCGTAGTTATGTTGCAGGACGAGCCACGTCAAGTCAAGTTCGTAACGCTGGCCGCTCAGCCGGCAGAGCCCGAAACCCTGGGGGTCGTCGAAAAAATGGGGGATGATCAGATGCACTCGCCGTCGAGGTCGCTAAGCGAACTTTTCGCGGACCTGGAGGCCGAGCAGGCCGACCTAGACGCCCTGCTGTCGGCGACGAAGCCCCAAGACTGGTCCCGGCCGACGCCGGCGGTTGGCTGGGACGTGCGCGACAGCCTGAGCCACCTGTGCTTCTTCGAAGAGGCGGCCGTGGCGTCGCTCAGCGACCCCGCCCGCTTTGTGGCCCAGCGCGACGAGCTTTACGCCAGCATGGCGTCGTCGCTTCAGTCAGGTTCGGCCACCCCCGACGTTGCCCTCGGCCGCCAGATCGGGGACCCGGTGGCGCTGCTCGAACGTTGGAGGACGGCCAGGGCCTCCTACGCCGACGCCGCTGCGAGCGCGGATCCCAAAGTGCGCGTCGAATGGTACGGGCCGTCGATGAGCCTCGCGAGCTTCACCACCGCCAGGTTGATGGAGGCGTGGGCCCACGGGGTCGACATTAAAGACGCCGTCGGAGTCGCCTTGGTAGCCAGCCGGCGACTCCGTCACATCTGCCATATCGGCTTCTCGGCCCGGGCCTACAGTTTCGCGTCCCACGGCGTCGACGACCCGGGAGACCCTGTCCGTCTGGTGGTGGAATCCCCAGACGGGGACGTGTGGACCTGGGGACCCGCAGACGCGACGGACGTGATCAGCGGGCCCGCGCTCGACGTGGCCCTCGTGTTCACCCAGCGACGCCATCGAAGCCGCACGCTCGTAAGGACGCAAGGGCCGACAGCGGAGCTTTGGCTTTCGATCGCCCAGGCTTTCGCTGGGCCCGGCACCGTCACCGACCCGCAACGCTAGGAAGAGACCGCCACAAGATGCCAGGGTTAGCACTCCAAAGCAGCGTGGACACGAACGGCGAGGACTTCGCCAGCCGCAGGGACGCCATGCTCGAAAAGCTCTCCGAGCTCGGACGCCTCGCAGAGTCCGCCGCCGCAGGCGGCGGGGCTAAGGCCACCGAGCGGCTGCGTTCCCGGGGGAAGATGCCTATACGGGAACGGATCTCCTATCTGATCGACAGGGACTCCCCCTTCTTGGAGATCAGCCCACTGGCCGGTTACATGACCGACTACGCCGTGGGTGGCGGGATGGTCCTTGGGATCGGGGTCGTCGAGGGAACCGAGTGCGTGATAATCGGCAACGACCCGACTGACCTGGGCGGTGCCATGACGGCCGTGTCGATCAGGAAGCTGATGAGAGCGCTTGAGATAGCACGGCTCAACCGGATGCCTTACATCCAGCTCGTGGAGTCCGCTGGAGGAGACCTTCGTGGACTCTCCGACGGCGACGACCCCGAGGCGGTGATGCGCCGCAACCTCACCCATTTCGCCGAGAGCGGGCGCATGTTCCACGACATAACCGAGCTCTCCGCTCTCGGAGTCCCGACCGTGTCGATCGTGTTCGGCAGCTCGACCGCCGGCGGCGCCTACCAGCCCGGACTGTCCGACTACAACATCTTCGTTGAGGGCCACGCCAAGGTGTTCCTGGGGGGACCTCCCCTCGTGAGGATGGCCACCGGCGAGATCTCCGCTGACGAGGAGCTCGGTGGCGCGGCGATGCACGCGTCGGTTAGCGGGCTCGCCGACTACCTGGCCGTCGACGAGATGGACGCCATCCGCACCGCCCGCGCCGTCATAAGCCACCTCCACTGGCGCAAAGCCGGGCCCGGACCGTTGACAGGCGACCCGGAGCCGCCTCTGTTCGACCCCGACGAGCTGCTCGGCCTGATGCCGGCGGATCTCCGCCAGCCAGTCGAGGTGCGAGACGTCATCGCACGCATCGTCGACGGCAGCCGCTTCGAGGAGTTCAAAGCCTCCTACGGTTCTACTCTCGTCACCGGCTGGGCCGAGATCGGCGGGTTCGCCGTGGGGATACTGGCGAACAACGGCGTGCTGTTCTCCGAGTCAGCTCAAAAGGCAGCGCAGTTCATACAACTCGCTAACCAGTGCTCCACCCCGCTGGTCTTCTTGCAGCACATCACCGGCTACATGGTCGGCAGGGACTACGAGCGTGGAGGCATAGTCAAGCACGGAAGCCAGATGATCAACGCGCTGTCCAACTCGACCGTACCGCACATCACTGTCATTCTCGGTGCCAGCTACGGGGCTGGTAACTACGGGATGGGGGGCAGAGCGTTCGACACCAGGTTCGTATTTCTGTGGCCGACCGCCAAGATAGCGATCATGGGACCCAAGCAGATGGCAGGTGTCATGTCTATAGTGAGACGCGAGCAGGCCGCCCGGCGCAACTTCGAACTGGACGAGGACTCCGAACGAGCGCGATCCGAGGCCGTCGAGGCTTTCGCCGAAGCACAGTCGCTTGGTCTTTACGCTACCGGCCGGGTAGCCGACGACGGGATCATCGACCCCCGTGACACCAGAACGGTGCTCACGATCGCCTTGTCAGCTTGCCACAGCGCCCAGGTCAAAGGTGCGCCAGGATACGGGGTGTTCCGGCTGTGATCGCCAGGCTCGCAATCGCCAACCGGGGGGAGATAGCCCGCCGGATCATCAGGACAGCCACTTCGATGGGTATCGAGACCGTGGCGATGTACTCGGACACCGACGCCGGCTCCCCCCACGTTCGCGACTCGGACCTGGCAGTCAGACTGACCGGACGGGGCGCATCCGAGACGTACTTGAACGTCGACGCGGTAGTGGACGCGGCTCTGCGGAGCCGGGCAGACGCCCTGCATCCCGGCTACGGTTTCCTCTCCGAAAACGCGGAGCTAGCCCGTGCCGCTATCGCCGCCGGCCTCACCTGGGTGGGACCGACGCCCGATGTGATAGCCGCCATGGGCGACAAACTCGCCGCGAAGTCGGCCATGGCAGCCGCGGGGGTGCCGACGCTTCCCACCTGGACGGCGGACGACCCGGCGGTCGAATTTCCCGTGCTGGTCAAGGCGGCGGCGGGAGGCGGCGGCAAGGGCATGCGCGTAGTAAGGACACGGCCCGAGCTGCCCGGAGCGATCGAGGCTGCCGCCAGGGAGGCGAACGGCGCGTTCGGCGACCCGACGGTCTTTTTGGAACGCCTGGTGGCACGGGCACGTCATATCGAAGTGCAGATCCTCGCCGACTCGCACGGCAACTTCGTGCATCTCTTCGAGCGCGAGTGCTCGCTGCAGCGGCGCCATCAGAAGATCGTCGAGGAGTGCCCTTCGAGCGCGCTTGACGACGAGTTGCGTCGGGCTATGGGGGACGCAGCCCTTCGCGGCGCCCGCGCCGTCGGTTACCTGGGAGCGGGAACGGTGGAGTTCGTCCTAGAAGACGACGGCCGCTTCTGGTTTTTGGAGGTGAACACCCGCATCCAGGTCGAGCATCCTGTCACCGAGGCTGTCACAGGCGTGGACCTCGTCCGCGAGCAGCTCCTCGTGGCAGCGGGCGAGCCTCTCTCCGTCCGCCAGGAGGACCTGTCGATCCGCGGGCACGCCATAGAAGCGAGGTTGTACGCCGAGGACCCCGCCAACGACTTCCTGCCCTGCACGGGCGTTGTCGCCGACTTCAGCGTGCCAGCCCGGCCGGCGTTGCGCTGGGAGTCCGGGGTCGAGCAAGGCTCGGTCGTGGGGATCGACTTCGACCCGATGCTCGCCAAGGTGATCTCCCACGCTCCAAGCCGACTGGAGGCAGCGAGGAGCCTGGCGCTCGGCCTGTCGCGGGCCAGGCTGCGCGGCGTGGTCACCAACCGCGACTTCCTGGTGGCAGCGCTCAGGTCGACAGCTTTCCTGCGAGGCGACACGACAACGGATTTCGTCGACACGGCAGGAGTTCCAAGGCTACGCGACGCTACCGAGGAAGAAGTGGCTGTCGCGGCCGCCGCTGCCGCTCTCGCCGCCCGCCACGCTCGGCGCTCGACAGCCGGGGTACTGCGCAATGTCCCCGGCGGTTGGCGTAACTCTGTGATGCCGCCCGAGCGGGCGTCGTACCGCCACCGGGGAACGAACGTGGAGGTCTGCTACAGCTTCGGGCGTGACGGTTCGGCTACGTTCGTCGTCAACGCTTTGACGCTGCAGCTCTCCGGCGTCGACGTGAGCGCCGCCGAGCCGGGCCTGGAGGTGACAGTGTCGGTGGGCGGAGACGGCGAGAGGCGCCTGCATGTGCTGGAGGCGCCTCCCAAAGTGTGGGTTCAAAGTGCCGGCGGCGACATCGAGCTCGACATCGTGGAACGCTTCTCCGTGGCGGGCTCGCAGAACCCCGAAGGCTCTCTGGTATCTCCGATGCCGGGAAGGGTGGTGCGGGTGTCGGTAGCGGCGGGCGACGTGGTGGAAGCAGGAACCGAACTGGTGGTGATAGAGGCGATGAAGATGGAGCACAAGCTCACCGCAGCGACTTCGGGCCGAGTGGGCGAAGTGCTGGTCAGCGCCGGGGACCAGGTTGCGGCCGGCCAGCTCCTAGTCGTCGTGGAGGACGCCCTCCGGGACGGCCCAGACGCCCCGGAGGGGCAGGCAAAGCCGGAGGGGCAGGCCGAGGCGGAGGGGACACGGTGACCGTGGGGACCGGCAACGGCTCTCGAACCCGCAGGGCCGTTCGGATAGCCAACTGCAGCGGGTTCTACGGGGACCGGCTGTCCGCTGCACGCGAGATGGTCGACGGCGGCCCGATCGACTTCCTAACCGGGGACTGGCTCGCCGAGCTCACGATGCTGATCCTCGCCAAGAACCGCCTGCGGGATCCTCAGGCCGGCTACGCAAGGACTTTCGTGACGCAGATGGAGCAGGTCATGGGCGACTGCATTGAGCGTGGGATCAAAGTCGTTTCCAACGCCGGAGGTCTCTCCCCGCGAGGCTGCGCGGAGGCTGTAGGCAGCGTCGCTGAGCGTCTCGGACTGTCGCCTGTGATCGCCTACGTGGAAGGCGACGACCTGGTGGGGCGCCTAGCAGAGCTGGGCGACGCCGGGATAGACCTCCGCCACATGGAGACCGGGGAGCCTTTGGGAGACCGACAGGTGCTCACCGCGAACGCCTACCTGGGCGGCTGGGGGATCGTGGAGGCGCTCCAACGCGGAGCGGACATTGTCGTGACGGGCCGGGTGACTGACGCTGCCTTGGTGGTCGGACCTGCGGCGTGGTGGCACGGATGGGCTAGGGACGACTTCGACCGGCTCGCCGGGTCGGTCGTCGCGGGCCATGTGATCGAGTGCGGAGCGCAGGCCACAGGGGGTAACTACGCTTTTTTCTCCGAGATCCCAGGCCTTGAGCACCCTGGGTTTCCGATAGCGGAAGTGTCGGCAGATGGCACGTCGGTGATCACCAAGCACCCCGGCCAGGGGGGCGCGGTGACCGTCGGCACCGTCACGGCGCAGTTGCTATACGAGATAGCAGACCCCGCGTACATTAACCCTGACGTCACAGCGCGTTTCGACACGATCAGACTCCAAGGCGACGGGCCGGACAGGGTACGAATTTCCGGTGTAGTCGGCGAACCACCTCCGGACACGACGAAGGTGTCCGTGAACTTCGCCGGTGGGTGGAGGTCCACTACCAGCTTGTACCTGACGGGCTTGGACATCGAGGCGAAAGCAGCTTTGGTGGAAAAGGCCCTCTGGTCGTCTTTCCCCGGGGGCCGGGCGTTTTTCGACGAGACCGACGTTACCCTTGCCCGGACCGACAAGGTGGACCCTGAGACCAACGAAGAGGCTTCCGCCCTTCTGCGCATCACCGTCAAGGACGCCGACGAACGCAAGGTAGGCCGGGCGTTCTCCGCCAAGGTGACCGAGCTGGCCCTCGCCTCGTACCCGGGCCTCTACGGGGGCGGCCTGACTTCGGGCGCTACCGCCTTCGGAGTGTTCTGGCCTGCGCTTGTGCCGTCCTCGCTCGTATATCAAGAGGTGGTCGTAAGGGGCGAAAAGACCCTGGTGGAGCCGACCGCCGCCGGTCCCACCGCGCCCGCTGCCGCCGCTGGTCCCACCGCGCCCGCTGCCGCTGGCAGCGGGCCGGCGAGACGGGTTCCTCTGGGAGTCGCGTTCGGGGCCCGCTCCGGCGACAAAGCCGGGAACGCGAACCTCGGAGTCTGGGCTCGCAGCGACCTCTCCTACCAGTGGCTTGCTGGCTACCTGAGCGTGGAGCGACTCAAGAACCTCCTGCCCGAGACGGCGGGATTGGAGGTGCGACGCTACGAGCTCGCCAACCTTCGGGCTATCAACTTCGTGATAGTCGGACTTCTCGGCGACGGGGTTGCTGCTAGCACCCGCCAGGACGGCCAAGCCAAGAGCCTCGGGGAATGGCTGAGAGCCCGGTACGCGGACATCCCCATCCCGGTCCTCGAATCGTCAGCCAGCGGCAGCTAACCGGTCGCGGCCGAACAGCACAAGCCAGCCGAGAAGCAGAGCTCCCATGGGCGCGCCGCCGGCCGCTCAGGGGGCGACGAGGACCGGCTCGTCGTCGGCGTCGGAGACACTTGACCGTTCGGCGCCCTCCACGTTCAGGTGGGGGATCAGCCTGTCCAACCAGCCGGGGAGCCACCAGTTCGCGTCACCGAGCAGGTGCATGATCGAAGGGACGAGCACCGTGCGGATAATGAAAGCGTCGACGAGTATCGCCCCTGCGAGTCCGATACCGAACTGTTTAATCACCACGTTGTTCCCCAGGGCGAAAGAGGCGAATACCAAGATCATGATCGTCGCAGCGGCCGTTATCACACGACCGGTGGCGGACTGGCCGACTGTCACCGCCCTGGAGGCGTCACGGTGAGCGACCCACTCCTCGCGCATCCGGCTGACCAGGAACACCTCGTAGTCCATGGAAAGCCCGAAGAGGATCGACAGCAAGATCACCGGAAGGAACACTTCTACCGGCACTTTCGACGATATCCGGAAAAGGGAGTGACCCCATCCCCATTCGAAGACGGCGTTCAGGATCCCCAGGGACGCGCCCACGGAGAGAATGTTCATCACTGACGCGACTAGCGGCACGACCAGGCTGCGGAATACGGCCATCAGCAAGATGAACCCGAGCACCACCACCGCCAGCACGAAGTAGATCAGTTTGGACGCCAGGACGTGCGCGAAGTCCGTCTGGATCGCAGTCTGGCCACCCACCAAGACGTCCAAGCCGCTGCCGGCTTCGGCTTTCGGTATCACCTCCGAGCGCAGGTGGTCTACCAGCACGGTCGTCTTGGCTGCCTGTGGACTCGTGGAAGGGTACACGGTGGCGATAGCTACCGTACCGGCCGGGTTGGTGACAGCCGGAGCGACAGAGACGACCCCCGGGACACCGGCGACGTCGCGGGTTACCGCCACGAACGCCGCCTTGTCAGCAGGGTTAGGGAGCTGGGCGACCAGCAATAGAGGGCCGTTGAAACCGGGTCCGAAACCTTGCGCTAGGAGGTGGTAAGCGGCAAGGGTGGTCGAGCCGGGAGGATCGCTGCTCGCGTCGTCCAGACCGAGACGTAGAGTGAAAATAGGCAGTCCAATAGCGACGACCGCCAGCAGCGCTATGACCGCAGGTAGGGTCGGGCGGCGCTCTATGAAAGTCGACCAGCGGTTCCAAAGCCCCGACACGTGGTCCACTTCGGGGCCCTGCTCGGCGAGGCGACGACGCTCACGCCTGCTCAGGACCTTCGGCCCGAAGAACCCGAGCAGCGCAGGTAGAAGCGTGATCGACGCGAACATGGTGAGAAGCACCGTCACCGACGCCGAGATAGCTAAACCGTAGAGGAAGGAAAGTCCGAGCACGAACTGGCCCATCAAAGCGATGCAGACGGTGAGACCAGCGAAGAACACCGCCCGTCCCGAGGTGTTGATCGCCTCGACAGCTGCCGCTTCTACGTCCCTACCAGCTTTGAGGGCGCTGCGGTGACGGGTGAGGATGAAAAGCGAGTAGTCGACTCCGACCCCTAGTCCGATGAGCACGCCGAGCAGGGTCGCGAAGTCCGCTATCGACAGGACGTGGCTGAGAAGGGTAGTGACGCTCGTGCCGATGCCTATGGCTATCAGAGCTGTGATGATAGGCAGGAACGCAGAGAACAGCGCCCCGAAAGCCAAACCCAGAACTATCAGGGCGAAGATTACACCTGCGATCGTGCTGGACGACCCCGCCTGGCTGTTGAGCTGCTCTATGTCCTGACCGCCGAGCGCCACCTGGAGGTTCGACCCGCGGGCCGCCTCCGCTGTCGACACGACCCTCGCGACGTCGGCTTTCGGGTTGGATCCGACCTGGCCGTCGAACACCACGGTGGCAAAGGCGACCTTCGCGTCTTTGCTGACCTGCTGGCGTCCTGACGGGGCGTAAGGGCTGTTAACGGCCCGCACGTCGGGCAGGGAGGCCACCTGCGAGAGCATCTTCGACACGGCCGCCTTTACGGCCGGGTCGGTGACCGTCCCCGACCGTGTGGCCACGACTATCTGGTCGGAGCTACCCGACGCGGCGGGGAAATCCTTTTGAAGCAGGTTGAGAGCCTGCGCGGACTGGGTGCTCGGCAGCTGGAACTTGGTTGCGAAACTGGACCCCGCGGAGCGACTGGCGGCCGCTGTGACGACGAGCGCGAGGATCCACGCCAGAAGGACTATCCGGCGGTGCCTGAAGCACCACCGCGCAAGATCGGACACCTGTGTGCTCTACCTCCGAGGTCGCGCGGTGCCGGTCGGCACACGCCTTTTCGACCTCTACGATACAGCCGCTCGGGAAGTTACCGGTATCAGGAAACAAAGGCCGCCGCCCGCTATGCCGCCGCTGCTGTAGCCGCTCCCCTCGCGAAAAGCTGGGTCTGAGGGAAGATAAAGCCCGCCTGCTGCGTTCGTCTCAGGACATGCGAGATCCCCAGCAAACCGCGCCTTCGAACGCCCCCGCCCGCCGGTCTCATGACGGGATGGTGTTGGCCATAGCCTGCCTCGCACAGTTCATGGTGGTCCTCGACGTGTCGATAGTCAATGTCGCCCTGCCGTCCATCGGACGCGACCTGCACTACAGCGCCTCCGGCTTGCAATGGGTTGTTAACGCTTACGTCCTCACCTTCGCCGGGTTCCTCCTACTCGGAGGCAGGGCCGCCGACATCTTCGGACGGCGGCGCGTGTACATGGCCGGGCTGTGGCTCTTCAGCGCGGCGAGCCTCGCCGGGGGCTTCGCGCAAGACTCGACCTGGTTGACGATCGCCCGGGCCGCGCAAGGCGTCGGTGGAGCGATCCTCTCCCCGGCGACTCTCACCATCATCGTGACCACCTTCTCCGGAAAGCACCTGCCTCGCGCTCTTGGGATATGGAGTGCCGTCGCCGGCGCCGGCGGGGCGGCAGGCTCGATACTCGGCGGCGTCCTCACAGCCGAACTGTCGTGGCGTTGGGTGCTGTTCGTGAACATCCCGGTGGGAGTGGTCGCTACCGTCGCCGCGTTGGGATATCTGACCGAGGCGAAAGGCCACAACCCCGACGGCACCCGTCCGAAGCTAGACGTGATAGGAGCGATAGCCGTTACCGGCGGCCTGAGCGCATTGGTCTACGCCATAGTCGGGACGTCCACCCACCCATGGGCATCAGGGCAGACCCTCGCTTTCCTAGCGGTCGCGCTCGTCGCGCTCGTCGGTTTCGTCGTATACGAAGCCCGCTTCCCGACCAACCCTCTGGTCCCGCTCCGGCTGTTCCGATCGCGCTCGGTGTGGGGGGCGAACCTGGTCATGTTCTTAGTCGGTGCCGCCTTCTTTGCGATGTGGTACTTCTTGTCCTTGTACCTACAAGACGTCCTCGGCTACGGGGCGCTACGGGCTGGCATGGCCTTCCTGCCGATGGCGGTGACCATAATCGTCGGCGCGCAGACGAGCTCGCGTCTGCTGCCCCGTATCGGCGCTCGCCCTTTGCTGCTCGCAGGGACCGTCGCCGCCACCGCCGGGTTCTTCTGGCTGTCGGAGATCACCGTGCACGGCGCGTACTGGGCTCACGTGTTCGGACCGGGCTGTATCATCTCGCTTGCCCTCGGACTGCTGTTCACACCTCTGGCTTCGGCTGCGACCGCCGGGGTTGCCCGCCACGAGGCCGGCCTAGCCTCTGGCGTGCTCAACACGTCCCGCCAGGTCGGTGGGTCTCTCGGACTGGCCGTACTAGCCACAATCGCCACCGACCGGACCAACTCGCTGCTGCACGCCAAGGCGTCCGCTAGTGCTTCAGGTGTGAGCCGGGCTGTTCTGGCTGCGACCGATTCCGGGTTCGTAAGGGCTTTCGAGGTCGCCGCCTTCGTGTGCGCGGCCGGGTTCGTAGCGGCGTTCGTAGTGCCTAAGCTCCGCTCGCCGGCGCCAGCCGCCGAGCGGCCGCCCGGAGATCTCAGGAGCTTCTCAACGTCGTCCTAAGCAACCCACAGCCTCGAAGCGCATCCTGGTTGATGTAGAGATCGACAAGTGAGCTTCTAGCAGAACAGGACGGCGATATGAGTTACATCCCAGGACAGCCATACGACGACTCTCAGATGCCCCCCCAAGGGCCGCCGGCTCCTTCACGGCACCGGCCGCGCACCCGGCCGGCCGTGGCAGTCGCAGCCGTGCTTGCGACCGTCGGCGCAGGAACGATCGCCGGCCACATCCTGTGGCCGTCGTCTGCTACGCGCTCGGCGGCGGCGCCGCTGTCTAACAGTTCCGGCTCGTCGGGGTCATCGACGTCTCCGCTAAACCCGGCCGGCGTCAATGGGTCGGGTTCAGCCCCGACCGGCGTCAACGGATCGGGAACGTCTTCTGTCGCAGGTCAAGGCAGCCCGACCGACGTTTCTTCCATAGCTTCGAAGGTGGACCCGGGCCTGGTCGACGTGAACTCGACTTTCTCCTACCAGCAGGCCTCGGGAGCGGGGACAGGGATCGTCTTGTCCTCGAACGGAATTGTCCTCACCAACAACCACGTGATCAACGGTGCCACTTCCATTACCGTCACGGATCTCGGCAACGGGCGGAGCTACCCCGCGACCGTGATCGGCTACGACACGACCAAGGACGTCGCGGTCTTGCGACTCCAAGGTGCTTCGGGACTTCAGACGGCTTCGATAGGCACCTCGTCGTCGGCGCGAGTCGGGCTCCCGGTGGTCGCGATAGGTAACGCCGGTGGGGTTGGCGGCACTCCGAGCGCTGCGGGTGGTTCCGTCACCGCCCTGGATCAGTCGATCACAGCCTCCGATTCCCTCGACGGTGTGGCAGAGCACCTGACCGGGATGATCGAGACCAACGCTGCTATCGAGCCGGGCGACTCGGGCGGGCCGCTAGTAGACACGTCGGGTCAGGTGATCGGGATGGACACGGCCGCGGCGTCGGGCAACCAGCTCCAGGTGGCGGTAAGCCAAGGTTACGCGATCCCCATCAACGAGGCCATGTCGATAGCCCGCTCCATCCTCGCCGGCGACTCGTCGGCGTCGATACACGTCGGTCCGACCGCTTTCCTCGGTGTGCTCATAAGCTCCTCTAGCGAGTCCGCCAACCCCGGCGCCTTCGTCTTCGGCGGCTCTCCTCTGTCGCAGACCCCCCAGGCTGCCAGCGGGGCGACGGTCGCCGGGGTGATACCCGGCTACGCCGCAGCCAACGCCGGCTTGGGCACCGGCGACGTGATCACCGCCATCAACGGTCAGGCTGTCAGCTCGCCGAGCGTCCTGAGCCGCGATATCGCATCCGAGAAGCCCGGCCAGTCGGTGAGCCTCACCTGGACCTCACCTGCCGGCCAGGCCGAGACGGCGACCGTCACTCTGACGGCGGGACCCCCGGCGTAGACGGCCACACCCGGATCTTCCCCGGTGCGATACGCACCTCGCATCGTCCGCCGTCGACCATCTGATACGGGTATTCGAACGACATAGTGCTGTGCGACACTCCCCCGCTTGCAGCGGGGGAGTGTCGCGAGAGGATCTCGACGCCGCCTTCCAAGCGGACCAGCACCTGCCGGTTCACCGCGAAATCGGTGACGTCCACGATCAACCCGGTTTGAGTCCTCCCGGCAGCGGACGCCGTGAAAGCCGGCCCGGTAGCGGACCCACCAACAGCCGTCCCGACCGGGTAGACCTCGACGTCTTCTGGGCGCACCGCCCACGACACCCTGTCCCCCGGAGCGAACCCGCTCACGTCGGCCGGGAAGGCTGCGTCGCCGGCGATGAGAGTCCCCGGAGGCGAGGCGACGCCTTCGAGGACGTTCTCGACTCCCACGAGCCTTGCCACCTCAGCCGACGCCGGGTAACGGAACACCTCCCCCACCGCCCCAGCTTGTAGCACTCGACCCGCTTCGAGCACGATCACCTCGTCAGCCAGGATCGCCGCCTCCGCGGGGTCGTGCGTGACCAGCACAGTCGAAAGGTCGTTCTCCCGCTGAAGCTTGCGCAGCTCGCGGCGAAGTTGGTTCCTCACGGGCGTGTCGAGAGCCGAGAAAGGCTCGTCGAGAAGCACGACCCGCGGGCCCGACGACAGGGCCGCAGCGAAACTCACCCTCTGGCGCTGGCCGCCCGACAGTTGGTGAGGGTAGCGGTCCTCGAGGCCGGCCAACCCCAGACGCTGCACCCACCAAGCAGCAACGTCGGCCCGCGCGGCGACACCGAAACGCGCCTGATCCCGCACTGTCAACGTGGGGACGAGACCGTGACCCTGGGGTACGTAGCCGACACCCCGTCTCTCCGCCGGCTGGTCAGTCACGTCAAGACCGGAGAAGCGCACCCTGGCAGAGCCGGCACCGAGAAGGCCCGCTATCGACTTGAGGGTCAACGACTTGCCCGACCCCGACGGCCCAAGGATGGCGAGGCGGTGGCTTGCCGACTTGTAAGCGACACGAAGAGCGAAAGAGCCCACCTCGACGTCGAGATCCAAGTCTACGGCCGCCGGAGTGGACCTCCCCGGCGCGACCGGTTCGGGGTCTTCGACCCTGCGGCGCAGAAACGCCGGCCTTCGCGCTGAGAACAGCGCCGTGGCGACACCGGCCGCGACGAGCACGAGCACGGTCGGGGCTTGCGTGTCTGGTATTCCCGCCCCGGAGAACTGGACGTAGGTGTAGACGGGGATGGTGAAGGGATGGTAGGCGACTACCACGTTCGCCCCGTACTCGCCGATGGCTCGCAGCCAAGCCAGGAGCAGGCCCGCTCGGATCGCCGGCCCGGCGACTGGCAGGCTCACCTTCCAAAAACGTGCGATCGGCCCGTGCCCCAGCGTCGCCGCAAGGTCTTCGACCGAAGTGTCAGCCGCGGCGAAAGCCGAACGGGCCGCTACCACGAGGAAAGGCGCGGACACGAACACCTGCGCTGCGATGATCCCCGCCAGTGAGCTCACGAGACGCCCGTCGAAGAGCCGCCCTATCGTCGTGTAAGGACCGAAGAGGTAAACGAGGAGTATCCCCGCCATGACCGGCGGAAGGGCGAGGGGCAAAACGACGGCCGCGCCGACGACGCGCGCCAGGCGACCGCGGCTGCGTGCCAGGACGAAAGCGAGGGGGATCCCGACGACGGCGACGATCGCAGTCGCCACTGTTGCCGCCTCCACGGACGTGCGCAGCGCCGGCCAGAGGCTGGGGCTGGTGAAGCCGCGCCGGTTGGAGGTGACGAGCCGCCAGGCGAACGCCGCCATCGGGACTACCAGGTAGACGGCGAGCAGACCACCCAGCCATGACAGCGCTCCTGACGGCCTCGTCGATTTCAAGACCCGGAGAGTACCCCGGACAGGCCGGCGGGTACAGTCCCCGACACCGGGACGGGGTGTGACACGACCAGACCGTACTTGGCGAGGTCCGCGGAGCCGGTCGGCCCGAGCAGGAACTTCACGAACGCGTCCGCGCCGTCGAGGTGCGGTGCTCCGGCCAAGACGGTGATCGTGTACCTGGCTTCGAGAGGGGACGGCTCGCCGGTGAGGGGCACGGTCGGGAAGTTACCCGCTTTGGCCTCCACGGAGTAGAAGAAGCCGGCGTCGAGCTGGCCGGCTTGGAGACGGCCGACGAGGGTGTCTTCTGGGTACACGTCGGCGCTGTCGGTGGCTAGCTTGTCGAGGGCCGGTTCGCCTTGGGCTCTGGCTGCGTCTTGGAGAGCCGTTACTGTCAACGCTCCTTTCGGATCGGTGGCTGGGTCGGTGCGCCCGACGAGGATCCCAGGCAGGGACACGACCTTGTACCAGGGCATCGTCTTGAAGTCCGCCGCGTAACGGCTCTTGGGGTTGTAGCCGACGACCAGCGGCGAGTCGGCGAACGTCGCGTACCACGACACCCAGTTGCCGTTCGGCGTTCCTTCGAGAGCGGCGTCGTTGGAGGGAGCCGCCCCGATGAACACGTCCGCGATGACCGTCTTGGCTTTTATCTCGTTTGCGAGAGCGCCGGCGTTGCCCGACTGGCCGTCGAAGTTGAAGCCGGTGGCGCGGTCGAAGTCCGGGCCGATGCCTTTCTCCATGAGGTCTACTAGGGACCCTGCGTAGAGGACGTCTACTGGCCCGCTGCCCTGCCCGCTCGGGGCGGTGGTGCTCGTCGGAGCAGCGTTGGAGGTGGGGGCCGGGGCGGATGTGGGCGCTGACGTGGACTTCGACGACGTCGAGCAGGAGGCGAGCAGCGCCGCGCCTGCGGCTAGGGCGGCGACGCCCCGCACCCGGGGTCGGGCAGAACGTTTGGTAGAGATCATTGGCCGAGCATAGCTCACCAATAGTCAACCTCTGACTATTGGTGGCGGGGGTTTTACTTTCCCGCCCTACTCTGCAAGTGCGGGGAACCTTTGACCGCTTCTAGGAACTCGAGGGTCGCTTTGGAGCTCGACAGGCGCCACTGCGCGACTACCCGCTCGAATCCAGAGGCGCCGTCTCGGACCTTGGAGAGGGACGCGACCTGTCTCACGAGCTTGGCCCGCTGGGATTCGAGGAGGGGGGCAGGATCGGATCTTGCACGGGAAAGTAGCGCCAGCTTTAAAAGCAGAAGCGACCGCACGTCGCGCACGTGATCCACGGGGCGGCCGAGCCAGTCGTCGAGCGCCAGCCTGCCCGCGTCGGTGAGCGAGATAACCGTGCGGGTCGGACCTCGCGTTCCCGGCTCGGCCGCCACCGGGTGTACCAGCCTGAGAGCTTCCAGCTTGTTGACGGCGTTGTAGACCGCTGGCCTGGCCATGCTCCAAACCGCCCCGAGCTCACCGCCGGGCGCCAGGATCTGCGCCACGGCGAACCCGTGCGTCGGACCTTCGCCTACCAGCCCGAGGACAGCCCACTCTCCCGGGGAAAGTTCCGGACTCTTCGCCACGCCCGAGGCTACATCCAAGCCGTAGCATGATCGCGGTGACCAACCCCACGTCCGCTGTCGACGTCTTCTTCTCCGGCCGGGACGCCAACCGCCTAGCCGCCAGCTCGGCGGGGACGACCGGCGGACCCCCGGTCGTGCTGCTGCACGGCGGTGGCCAGACGCGCCACTCGTGGCGTACGACGCTCGGCTGTCTCGCAGAGCAGGGTTGGAGCGCTTTCAGCGTGGACCTGCGAGGCCACGGGGACAGCGACTGGGCGCAGGACGGGGACTACTCTCTTGAGGCTTTCGCCGGCGACGTGACCGCCGTAGCGTCCAGTTTCGACGAGCCTCCCGCCCTGGTAGGAGCCTCCCTCGGAGGGCTGTCAGCCCTGCTAGCGGCGGGGTCGTACCGTCACGGAAGTCTCGCCTCCGCCCTGGTCCTAGTCGACGTCGCTCCCAGGATCGAAGAGCAGGGACGCCAAAGAGTCGGCCGTTTCATGCTTGAGCACGTCTCGGACGGCTTCGCCAGCCTTGAGGATGTGGCCGACGCGGTCGCCGCCTACAACCCCCACCGTCCCAGGCCCGCCGACCTGTCCGGGTTGGAGAAGAACCTCCGCTACCGGGACGGCCGTTGGTACTGGCATTGGGATCCCCGCTTCATGACCGGCCTGCGGGGCGGGCCCGACGAGACCCGCGCCTCGCTCGCCGCCCCCGGGGTGCTCGAACAGGCGGCGAGATCGGTCGAATGCCCGGTGCTGGTAGTTCGCGGCCGCCAGAGTGACCTTCTAAGCGAAGAGGGAGCCCGGGAGCTGCTCGGCATGGTGAGGCAGGGGGAGATGGTCGACGTCGCCGGCGCCGGGCACATGGTGGCCGGGGATCGCAACGACGCGTTCAACGACGCCGTCGTCGACTTCCTCGCGAGAGTCCGCGCGTAGCGACCTACTCGCTGGTCGGCCCGTCGAAGCTCGGTGCCCGCTTCTCGGCGTGACTGGCGAGGCCCTCGGCCGCGTCGGGACCGCCGAAGCCGTACATCTCGTATGCGAGGCTGGCGTCGAGGATCGCCGACTGGGACCGATACCAGTGGTTGAGGGTGTGCTTGGTCCACCGGATTGCCGACTGCGCCCCGCCGGCCAGCCCGACTGCGACTTCGAGGGCTTTGCCGTGCACGTCGGCGTCGTCTACGCACAGTGACACCAGGCCTATCCGTTCGGCCTCCTCCCCGGTGAGAGCCTCGCAGGTGAGAAGGTAGTACTTGGCTTTCGCCATGCCGCACAGAAGCGGCCATGCCAAAGCGGCGTGGTCGCCTGCGGCTACCCCGAGTCGGGTGTGGCCGTCGATGATCTTGGCGCTGCGCCCGACGACGGACACGTCCGCTAGCAGGCCGGCGCATAGGCCGGCGCCCACGGCCGGTCCGTGGATCGCCGAGACGATCGGCTTGGAACAGTTGATGACGTTGAAAACCAGGTCGCGGGCTTCGCGCATGATCCTGGTCCGGGTCGCGTAGTCGGAGACCATCTCGCCTAGCAGTTCGAATGAGCCGCCGGCGGAGAAAGCCCGGCCGGCTCCGCGTAGCAGCGCCACACGGACCGACGGGTCGCGGTCGACGCTGAGCCACACGTCAGCCAACTCCCGGTGCACCGCCGGGCTTACAGCGTTCAAGCCGGGGGCGTCCATGGTTATGCGCAGCACGCCGTCGGCGGGACGGTCGAAGACCAGCCCGGGGAAAGCTCGGTAGGGGTCTGCCATGGTCCGCGAGCCTAAGCCACCGCAGGGGCAGCGTTCACGCCGCTAGAGGCCGGCTGGCGTCCGGCAGAAGAGACGGCCGTGGCAGAACCTTGAAGTCTGAGATGTCCTCCAGGCGCCGGCCGCTTGTCTCTTCTCCGAGGAAGGTCACTGTTGCAACCGCGACCAGGGCGACGACGCCGACGACCGAGTACGCTGCGGCCACCCCGCCGACGGCCAAGAGCGGGGGTATGAACGCCGGGCCGACTATCCCCGACAGAAGCCTCCCGAAACCTTCGGTTGCGCCCGTCGCCACACCGCGGATCTGCGTCGGGTAACTCTCAGCCGTGTAAACCTTGACGGCCGGGTCGAGGCCGATCCCGAAGAACGACATAACGCCGCCGACGGCCAGCACGGCCACTCCGCCGCGCACCAAGCCGAAGACGAGCGCTGCCACGGCTGCGATCAGACCGAACCCGACGATCACAGCTTTACGCCCGAGGCGCTCGACGAGCCAGGCCTCCAAAAGCTTGCCGGGAATGGACACGCCGACGATCACGGCGGTGAAAGCGAAAGCCGAAGTGAGAGTGAAGCCCATGGAGGTCACCACTGTCGGCATGAAGGTCTGGATGGAATAGAAGATGAAGAAGGTACCGCCGAAGGTGACCCACAAGACGGCGGATCGCCGCAGGAACCGACGCGAGAACACTTCCCGCAGCGGGGTAGTGAACCTTCGCTCCGGATCCGTCCCCGACGGCCCGAAGCCGACCGCAGAACTGGCGCCGAGCACAGAACTGGCGTCGAGCTCAGGCTCGGGCAGGGGACGGCCGATCTGGTCGCGGACCCGGGCTTCTATCGACGACAGGACCTTTTCCGCCTCGCCCAGCTTGCCCTTGGACTCCAACCACCTCGGCGACTCGGGAAGCATCTTCCACGCCACGACAGCGAACAGCAGCGGTATGCCGCCGAGCCCGAACATGACCCGCCAGCCGAACGTGTTGGCCACCGACGGGATAAGGAGCATCGCCAACAGCGGGGAGAGGAAGTAGCCGACCGAAAGGAACGAGTCGGCCATCCCGGTGAAGCGACCACGGATCGACGGCGGGCAAAGCTCGGCACCGTAAGCGTAGGGAAGCGGGAAGACAGCACCCATCGCGATCCCGGCGGCGAGACGCAGGGCCACCAGCTCGTCGACGGTGCCGGCGAACGCAGTGACGAAGGTGAGGACCGCGTACCCTGCAGTCCCGCCGACCAGGACACGTTTACGACCGTAACGGTCCGCCAACCAACCGGCAGGCGCTATGCCTATGACGATCCCTATCGTAGAGGCGGTAGCGACGAGGCTCTTAGAGCCGGTGCTCAGATGGTAAAGGTGGCTGAGTGACGGCAGGACGCTGCCGATCAGGCCAATGTCGTAGGACTCGGCCAGCCACGCCAAGAACAGCACCACCATTACCGTTCGAAGCCAGCGCGAGTCGGGCAGCCTGTCGAGCCTCTCCGCTGCGCGGACTGGGCCCGCAACCCTCGTGGCGCGCGACGCCCCATTTCCAGTGTCTACTGCTGCCGACCGGACCTTGCTTTTGGAGGTTACCGTGCGCATAGACGAGACGCTACGAACGATAACTGTGACAGCGCTTAGGACAATAGAAGAAGATGGTCAGGGAACCCGAAGATCTCGATATGAGCAGCGGCCCTTGTGCGGGCGGCGACGAGGCAGGCTAGCTTTGGCTCATGTCGATTGCGATATCCGACGACCACCGGGCCCTCGCCGGCACCGTCAGCGAGTTCCTCGCCCGCCACGATGCCCTCGCCGCGAACCGAGCGCTGCTCGAAGCCCCCGCCGGGGAGCTTCCGGGTTTCTGGGGGGAAATGGCCGGCCTGGGGTGGATGGGACTTCACGTTCCCGAGGAACTGGGGGGATCAGGTTTCGGCCTCGAAGAGCTCGTCGTGGTCGTAGAGGAAATGGGCCGGGCGATCTGCCCCGGTCCTTTCGTCCCGACTGTCATAGCAAGCGCAGCCCTATGCGCCTGCGGGAGCGCCGAAACACTCCGGCGTCTCCTTCCGGGCCTAGCCGGCGGGACCAAGGTCGCAGGGCTCGCGTTAGAGTCGGACCTGACGTTCCGGGAGGGGAAGGCGTCGGGGTCCGCGGCCGCCGTGCTGTCGGCCGACCTCGCCGATGTGATCGTCGTCGCCAGCGGGGCGGACCTGGTGGTCTTCGACGCCGGATCCCCGGGCGTGGCAGTCCAGTCCCGAGCGAACCTCGACCCGTCGAGGCGGGCGTCGAAGGTCACGTTCTCCGAAGCCCCTTGCGAGGTCGTCGACGGAGGAGCCCGCGCTCTGATCGACGCCGCAAGAGTGCTCCTCGCGGCGGAAGCGACGGGCGTCGCACGCCAGTGCACCGACGATGCGGCGGGGTACGCGAAGGTTCGTGTCCAATTCGGCAGGCCTATCGGCACCTACCAGGCGGTCAAGCATCACTGCGCGAACATGGCGGTCGCTACCGAGTTGGCGACCAGCGCCGTGTGGGATGCGGCGCGCGCTGCAGGGGCGGACAGCGCCCAGCTGCGGTTTTCGGCTGCTGTCGCGGCGAGCCTGGCCTGCGAGGCCGCAGAGCTCGCCTCGAACCTGAACATTCAGGTCCACGGCGGTATCGGCTTCACCTGGGAGCACGACGCCCACCTGTATCTGCGTAGAGCTGCCGCCATATCAGCTCTTGTCGGAGAGGAGTCCGCAGCGGGCGACGTCGTCGACCTGGCCGAGTCAGGCACTCGGCGTAGCAGGGCATTGGAACTGCCGGCCGAGGCTGACGAGCTGCGCGCCGAGGTGCGGGCGTTCGCCGAGTCGATCAAAGATAAAGACGACGCTTCGCGCCTGGAGGCGCTGATCGACTCCGGCTACGCGATGCCGCACTGGCCCAAACCGTGGGGTCGCGCCGCCGGCGCCGTCGAACAGCTCGTGATAGAACAAGAGTTCGCCTCCGCGGGTGTCCGCCGGCCCATGTACGGGATCACGGGCTGGGTGATATTGACCCTCACCCAGTTCGCCACCGAGGACCAGATAACCCGCTGGGTACGACCGGCGCTGTCGCAGCAGGTGATCTGGTGCCAGCTTTTCAGCGAGCCGGACGCCGGTTCGGACGCTGCAGGGATCAAGACCCGGGCGCGGCGGGTGGATGGCGGATGGGTGATCAACGGGCAGAAAGTCTGGACGAGCGGGGCGCAGTACGCTTCGTACGGGCTCGCGACGGTGAGGACGAATCCGGACGCCCCGAAGCACAAGGGCGTGACGATGATGGTCATCGACATGCACGCCGAGGGAGTGACAGTACGGCCGTTGCGGCAGGCTACGGGGCACTCCGAGTTCAACGAGGTTTTCTTCAACGACGTGTTCGTCCCCGACGACGACGTGGTGGGACCGGTGGACGGGGGGTGGACCGTCGCCCGGGCCACCCTAGGCAACGAGAGTGTGAGCATCGGCGGGGGAGCCGGGGGGACGACCACCTCCTACGAGATGTTCTTCGGCCCTCTTCGGGCTCATGCGACGCGTCTGGCCGGCGGTCGGGCGAGGGTCGGGCGCTACATCGCCCGCTCCGAGGCTACTGAGCTGCTGAACCTGCGAAGCGCCCATAGGGCGATATCGGGCAGCTCACCGGGCCCGGAGGGTAACATCACCAAGCTGGTGCTGTCCGAGTTGCGCCAAGAGGCGGCGGCTGTCCTGGCTGCGCTCGCCGGGCCCGAGGCCGTCTACGCCGACGCCGGCAGCGAAGAGGTTGCGCTGGCGATCCTGTCCGCTCGGGCGCTTTCTATCGCCGGGGGAACTTCGGAGATCAAACGTAATCAGATCGGCGAGAGGATCCTCGGCCTGCCCCGCGACCCGCTGGTCGGCTGAGCGGGCGGCTGAGCCTGCAGGCTGAACCTGCAGGCTGGAGACAGCCTCAGCTGCTGACGACGGTCACCAAGTCGCCGATCGCCAGGTCGTTGAACGCCACCTGGGCGGTCGCCTTGGGCAACTCGACGCAGCCGAGGCTTTGCGGTGACCCATAGGAGGCGCGGGGGAAAGCGTGCACCGCGTCACCGCCGTAGAAGTAGTTGATCCAGTAGACCAAGTCGTGGTACTTGGACCCATCGGGGTTGGTACCGTTCATCCAGTTCTGCGTGAAGCGAAGGTAGATCGGGTACGTGCCGAGCTGAGTGGCGTACCCGGGCATGCCAGTGTTCGCAGCAGCGGTCAGCACCACCGAGCCGTTCTCCCACAACGTGAGGGTCTCAGGGAGCGTCTCGGTCACGTACACGTACGAGTATGGGGCCGGGTCGGTCTGGTTGGACAGGTCGGCCTGAAGTAGAGCCTGCCAAAGTGAAGGCGTCGCAAGTTGCGCCACGGAGGCGAACTCCTCGCTGTAGCCGTCGTAGGCATTCCGAGTTGCGTTGAAGTTCATCAGGGCGCCTTTGAGGATCTCGTTGGCCGCTCCGAGAGTCCACTGCGACTGCAGCGAAGCCGGGGTGCTCGCCCACGTCCAAGAGAACGTCCCCTGGAGGGGCTGGGACATCGAAGTCACCTCCTCGGCCATGGTCGTCGGCTGCGAAACTCCCGCCGCCGCGGTGAACGTCAAAGGTATGTAGTGCAGCCGGGCGAGGATCTGCTCCATCCGCAGGATCGACGCCGGAGCAGTCTGGAACTTGTAGGTGTCGGTCGTCACGGTGGAAGTCGTCGAGACTCCCGAGGCCGGTGCACTCGCCCCGGAGGCTCCCACGGCTGACACCGGCTTGGCGAAGGAAACTGTCTCGGTGGCTCCCGGCCCGTATCCGATGCCGCTCGGCGTGAACACGAGTTGATCGGGGTTGGGTTCGCTCCACGCTCCGGGCACCGCCGGGCTCAGGGTAGGCCGGGTGGACCCGAGCACCGCCGACACTGGCTTGTCGAAGCTGAGCGTTATCGGCTGGTTAGAAGCAGCCGTGGAGCTGCCCGGCGCCGGGTCGGCTATAGCGACGGGCGGACCGCTCGGGCTTTGGACGAACCACGTGAGCGTGGACGCCTGGGCGGCGGGCTGCTCCCATGGACGGGGGCTGGCGTTCACCGTCACCTTCCCCGCAAGCAAGCTCGCCGGAGCCGGAAGGTCCGCCTGGGTGGACGCCGCTGGGAGGCTCAACTTCTGCATCGGGGCTGAACCGAAACTGTACTCGACGACGCTGACCGGGTTCGTGAAGTCGACTTGGAGATGCCCGGGCCGCGAAGCGAGCGCCACCGAAGTCGCGGGTTTGGCTGCGGGTGTCTGCAGGGTCAGGGTGCGTGTCACCGACGAGCCGACCAGCCAGCTGAGCCACGAAGGCGACGACACTGTAGCTGTCACCACCACCGTCTCTCCCTGAGGGACGGTGCTCGCCGGCAGGTAGCCTCCAGCGGAGCGCACTAGTGCCACTTGGTGGCCGCCCACGGTCGCCGTCACGCTGTCGACACGAGCGCCGAGACCACCGGATTTCAGGTTGACCAGGTGAGCCGAGCCTGCGTCGAGCGTGACCTTGGGCTGGCCTACAGACAAGGCGACCGCGACAGCGGCTCCGCCGAGCACTACCAGACCGCCCGCCGAGATCAACGCAGACTTGAGGACCTTCGACATGCCACCACCCTTGGCGGCATGGCTTGGGGAGTGCTTGGCTGTCATGGTCGATCTTCCTGGCTTCGTGGTTTTGGGATAGACTCTCGTGTCACCCTGATCGGGCGCAGCTTTCCGCTTGTGCCCTCATGGCTATCCTACCCCTTCGCGCCAGCTTAAACCACGCGATCGCCTGGGTGGCCGGCGTCATCCGCTGCAGCGACGAGGCGAAGGGCCAGAGTCGGGCATGCGGCCACCGCCCTGCGCGCATGAGCCCTCGCCTGCGGCGGAATTGCACCGGGAGCCAGGATCGGATACCCCCAGTCGTCGAGGGAGATCATCTCGGGTAGGAGCTCCGCGCAAAGCCCGTGCGCTTGACAGGCGATAGGGTCGACGACCAGCCTCTGCTGCTTTCTCAATGCCATCTGCGGTTCATCCCCCCGTGGGTGTTGTCGACGTGGACGAGGACGAGCTCGAACCGCCGAGGAGGTTCGTCGGGGTCCCGGCACGCTTCGCCCATCCTGGGCGCAGGGGGCCTTGCAGGGCCCATGCTGTCAATCCGACCGTAACCAAGGCTACTCCCAGGGCGGCGAGAGTCCGTTGCGCTACGTCAGACGCGCTCCATCTGGTGGTCAGCCTCCACGCCAGCGAGACGAGAACCGCTGCGGTGCACAGCACGTAGATGACCTGCACCCACCCGACGCGGCTGTCGCTTCCGGTGCCCAGACCGTGCCAGAGGGCTATCGGCCAGCACGCGTACGCAGCCCAGTGTACGGCGCGCCAGGTTCGATACCCGACCCGGTAACGCAGCAGGCTGGTGATCACCAAGGCCAGGAGAAGATCGGTTGCGAGCGCCCCCAGCCCCAACCACACCGGTCTGTAGGAGCCTACGAACGGTACGACCGAATCCACCGCGGAGATAGGAGCGAAAGGGTCCGCTACAGCGGTCGCTATGTGGATCCCGAGGAAGACCACCGCCAGAAGGGACACGTTGCGGTGCAAACCGGCGACGACGAACCTGGGCATCGACGGCCCCGAAAGGCGGCCGATCTGGCTTATGCCGAGCACCACCGAAGCGGTGAGCAGCACCAGCGCCATCAGGCCGGACCCTCGGGTCAGGTACCACAGCTCCTTAGAGTTGACAGCCGCAACGATCATCGGGAGCTCACGCTCTCGTCGAGCGGCCATCCAGCTACTACCGACACCGTACCGTCGGAGCCGACCAGGCGGGACGGCAGGAGGCGCTGCTCGAGCCAGGGAACCGCCCGAGCGCCCATCACTATGGCGGCGGTCGACGCGGTGTTTGCGTCTACGCACGACGCTGCCGCTACGCTCACGGTGCGCCAGTATTCGGCCGCGGGCAGGGAAGTCCGGGGGTCGATCAGGTGGTGCATTGTGGTCGGTCCCCGCTGCCAGCGCCTGACCGTGGTGGACGACGTGGCGAGACCGCCGCTGCTTATAGCCACGACAGGTCCTGCACCGTCGAGAGGCTCCGCGTGGTCGTCTGCGATGCGGACCGGCCAGCCGCCTCGGGGGGCCGGTCCGCCAACGGCTATGTCCCCGCCCAGGCTCACCAGGACACCCGTCCCTAGCTGCGAAGCGATTTCACCTGCTGCCCGGTCGGCGCAGAAGGCTTTGGCGGTGGCTCCAAGGTCTATGAGGACACCCGGCGGGATCTGCACCGTCCGGCCGGAGGGATCCAATCTCACGGCTTTCCAGCCCGGTACGGGTCGCGCCCGGAAGGTGAACGAAGAGTCGCTTGCGGCTATCAGGGGGAAGTCCCGGTCATAGCCGATGACTTCCATGGCCCCGCCGACGGTCGGGTCCACCAATCCACCTGTGAGGTCCGCCGCCCTTAGAGCCACTCCGAGAGCCTCGAAGAGCACTTCGCTGACTTGGCGAGGGCCCCGGTCACGGCTGTCTCTAAGTCTCATGATCTCGCTGTCGGGCCGGAAGCGACTGCACGTCGAGTCGATGTCCGCAATCCACTTCTCTAACAGCCCGAGCGCTCGCCCTCCTACCCCGGCCTCAGTCACGAACAGGACGGCCGTGGTGCCAAGCGCAGGGAAGGTAGCCACGTGGTGGATGCCCGCCGCCGGCGGCATGTTCGATCGCTTTGGCTCCCCGCCTAGCGTTGGATCCGCGAGGTCGGTCATGATCCCCCTGACGACACTATCGGCGGGCTCACGGCCGGCTGCGGCGCCGCCACCTGCGGGGCGGGAGACTGCTGGGCCTGGGCGCCCTGGCCAGCCGCGCACGCTGCCAGAACAAGGTTGCTCACACCCCCAGTTGCGGTTCGACCCGCCCAGGTCGCACCCACCCCGGTCGCACCCGCCCCGGTCGCACCCGCCCCGGTCGGCGCAACGCCCCTCACGAAAGCTGAGTCGAACCCTTGGCCGTCCCCGCCGGCGAAGTCGTCGTGACGGGAGCCCGAACCCCCGTCGTCGCGCCTGTATCCTCCGAAGTAGGAGGACGACCCGCCTGCCCCTGAACCTGGGATCAGACCTGCCGGGACCGAAGATGAACCGGAAGGCGACGCCGGAGCACACGACGCGCCACCCGTCGAAGAACCGCCGGAGGCAGCTTCACTTGAGCTAGGCGAAACCACCGAGCCGCTGGCCGCTGCGGACGCCGACGTGGACGTGGACCTGCCCGGCAGCGACACAGCCACACCGACCGAAAGCAGACCGGTTCCAGCCACTGCGCCGGCGGTGAGCCAGCTGGTGCCGGAACGAAGGAGCCGGAGCGCTCGGTCTCTCTGCGAGGTCGGGTTCACGGCACCCAATTCTCGACGCTTATCCTGATCATCGGATAAGACACGCCTTAAATTAGCCTCACGGTTGTCGTCTCGGCCCGACCGGCTCTATCGGATCCTGGCGAGATAGCCGCGAGCACCCCCCGGGCACGAGGTCAGCGGTGCCCCTTCAACGGGAAGTTGCCGTAATAGTTGGTCAGGAAATGCGACGCCGGGCCGATCATCGCAACTCCGAGGAGCAGCCCGAGCGCCAGGGACGCTACGAGAGCCCACTGCCTAGCCGACGCGTGCGCCACCTGGGAACGTGTCCGGTAAACCCAGTCGAGAGGCGCCAGTCGAGCCGTCTCGGCGATGTGCCCTAGGACGTGAACTGCCATCGCTATGAACCACAGCACGAAGCTCGCCTTGTGGATGAAAAGCATCTGTCCGCCGAAGGTCTTCGGCGACAGGACCAGCGCCACCCCCGAGCCGAGCATGATCAAAGTGAGAATGACGATGAAAGGCCCGAGAAGTCGCAGGAGCGGAGGGGGTGGACCTTTTCGCACGTAGGCGGGGGACCCGCTGTAGTAGCGGGCGAAGCGCCAAGACGTGGACCCGATCTTGAGAAGGACGGGAGGTATCAAGAGCATCCCGACGAACACGTGGATGCTCACGTGTGAGCTGATCTGCAGGATCGTCGCTCCCTCGACCGCCAGAAGGATCAGAAGCGCTAGAGCGGTAGACCCGGTAAGGCGCGAGTTAGACTCGACTCCAGCGTCGGCTCTGGATCGGGGATGGGCGAGGTAGCGCCGCCGCCCAGGCGGCGGCCCGTAGCGTTGGGCGTCTCTGGATACCACGCTGTAAGGGTACGCGGCGCTGCGGTCGAGACGAGTTCAGGGAAGGACTTTTTTCCCTGTTCAACGGGGCCTACCCTCCGCCGGGGGGCGCGCTAGACAGCGAAAGCGTCCGCGCTGGGCCCCGGGAGTGAGCAGAATGGCTGTCGAACGAACCGTTCCGGTTCGAAGACTCGCACTGATGACTCCCCCTTCCGACCGCGGCCAGCGACATGGATCCTCGCGCTCCGACCCGCGGTCCACCTCCGGCCCGCGGTCCGCCTCCGACCCACCGAAGCCGCGCAGAAGCCGCTTCGACGCCCTGCGGTCAACCGGCGGGTCCGCCCTCGGAGCGACCAGGCGGCGCCTCGAGACGACCCTGGGAGGGGCAGATCGGACCTTAGTCATAGTCACCTTGGCGGCCGTCCTGGCTCTAAGCAGCGCTGACACCTCGACGGTTGGCGCCGCAGCAAGCGAACTGCGCCAAGGCCTCCACATAGACAACACCGACATCGGCCTTTTGGTGTCGGTGTCCGCTGCGATAGGCGCTGTCGCAAGCGTTCCGTTCGGGATTCTCGTCGACCGGGTGAGACGGACGACTCTCCTCTCGGTGACCATCGCGACGTGGGGGGTCGCCATGATTGCCAGCGCGGCGGTCAGCTCTTTCGGCGACCTGCTTCTGGTCCGTATCTTCCTCGGCTTCGTCACCGCTGTCGCCGGGCCGGCGGTCGCTTCGCTCGTCGGCGACTACTTCCCCGGCCAGGAGCGGGGAACGATCTACGGCTACATCCTCACCGGCGAGCTCGTCGGCGGCGGAGTGGGCTTCTTCATCACCGGCGACGTGGCGGCGATCTCCTGGCGTGCTGCTTTCGTGCTGCTCGCCGTGCCGGCCTTCGCGATCTCATGGCAGCTGCGCAAGCTGACCGAGCCGCCCAGAGCAGCGCGAAGCGCCGACCCGAGCACCGCCGATCCCCGCAACCGGGCGCGTGGTAGTGGCTCGCCGTACGGTGATCCGCTCACCGCCACAGCCGACCCGCTGGCAGGGGATCTCCCGCCCCAACCAGCCCGCAGCGAGGCCATCAGCGACGTACAGCAAATGGCCCGCGACGCCGGCGTCATGCCCGACACTGAGCTGATCCTTCGAGGCGACCCGCGGCGGATGGGGATATTCAGCGCAGCCCGCTACGTCCTAAGGGTGAGAACGAACGTGGTTCTCATAGTTTCGAGCGCCTGTGCTTACTTCTTCCTTACAGGCGTGCAGACATTCGGTTTGGAGTTCGTCGGACAACAGTATGGGGTCGGCACGTTCGTAGCGACGCTGATGATGCTCGCCATTGGCGCCGGAGCCGTCCTAGGAGTTCTCGCCGGGGGTCGGGCCGGGGACGCGATGGTCAAGCGGGGCCGTATCGACGGGCGGATGCTCGTAGCGGGCGTCGCTGCGATAGCCACCGTGCTGCTGTTCATACCGCCGCTTCTGACGACGAGCGCTGTCACAGCGCTTCCCTACATCGCTGCAGCGGCGTTCTTCCTAACCGCCCAGAACCCGACTCTCGACGCCGCCCGCCTCGACATCATGCCCCCGCTTCTGTGGGGCCGGGCGGAGGGTATACGCACATTGCTCCGCTCCGCCGCGCAAGCGGTCGCCCCGCTCGTGTTCGGCGGTCTCGCGGACCTGCTCGCCAGCACCCACCACGGGTTCCGTTACACGTTCCTAGTTATGCTCCTCCCTCTTGGAGCCAGCGGCGTGATCCTCCTGCGAGGGTTGCGCTTCTACCCTGCCGACGTCGCAACCGCGGCCGCATCGGCCTCCCACGAGCGCGGCGATGGCGAAGCGGGTCACGGTCCGCGCTAGAAAGGTCGCCGTGACACGACCGGAGGTTCTTTGGGTTCCTTCGCTCGAACGCCAACAGCGTTCGGCCATGCGAGCCTTCGTCGACTCGGCCGGCTTTTCGTCCTACGACGACACGTGGAGATGGTCAGTAGACCCGCTCGGAGCTGCCGGCTTCTGGGAGGCGGTCGCCGAGCGGCTCGGCGTCGCCTGGCGTGCTGCTCCCTCCGCTGCGATCGTCGAAGACCTAACTGCGGCGAGCGGCGTCCGGTGGTTCCCCGACGCCACTCTCAACTACGCCGAGCTGTGCCTGTCGGGACCCGACCACGAAACCGCGCGCAAAGGTGCCTCCGCAGATGCGCCAGCCGTGATCGGCCTGTCGCAGACACGTGGGCCTTGTCGCCTCTCCTGGAGGGACCTGCGGTCGATGGTAGCCCGGGCGCGTACCGGGCTGTTGGCCGCCGGGGTCGGTCGAGGTGATCGCGTCGGCGCCTATCTCCCGAACGTTCCCGAGACGTTAGCCCTGATGCTGGCAACCGCCAGTCTCGGTGCCGTATGGGCGTGTTGCGCTCCGGAGATGGGCGTGGACGGCTGTGTGGAGCGCCTCGCTCAGTTCGCGCCGAAGGTCCTGGTGGCGGTCGACGGATACCGTTACGGGGCCAAGACGGTCGACCGGCGCGCTGAGGCTGCGGCTATCGCCGGGGTTCTCGACTCGGCCTCGACGCGGGTCTGGTTCTCCTACCTGCACTCCACGGCCGAGATCCCGCCAAGCTGGGTCGCCTGGGATGTCTTCACCGGGGAGGGAGGGGAACTCGACTTCGAAGCGGTCCCTTTCGACCATCCCCTGTACGTGCTGTTCTCGTCGGGCACCACCGGCCGGCCGAAAGGGATCGTGCACGGCCATGGTGGGATCGCCGTCGAGCACGCCAAAGCTCTGAGACTTCACTTCGACCTCGCAGGATCCGACCGCTTTTTCTGGTATACGACGACCGGTTGGATGATGTGGAATTTCCTCGTCTCGGGCCTGCTGGCCGGGTCGACGGTGGTGCTCTACGACGGCGACCCTTCGGGCCCCCAGGGCGACAACCTCTGGCGGATCGTCGCCGACGAGGAGGTCACCTGCGCGGGCGTCGGCTCCGGCTACCTGGCCGCAGGAGCGAAAGCGGCCCTTACCCCCGCGCGTCGGTGGGATCTGTCGCGCATGGTCACCTTGGGAGCTACCGGCTCGCCGCTTCCAGCTGACGCCGCCCGGTGGGTGTACCGTGACGTGCAACCTGACGTCATGTTGGCGCCTTTCAGCGGAGGGACGGACGTGTGCACGGGTTTCGTCGGGCCCAGCCCACTGCATCCTGTGGTGGCCGGGGAGATCTCATGTCGCTGCCTCGGAGCGAAAGTGGAAGTCTTCGACGAGAGAGGAGACGCTCTTGTCGGGGAGGAAGGGGAGCTGGTGCTAAGCGCTCCTCTCCCGTCGATGCCGGTAGGACTCCTGGGCGACGATGACGGCTCACGGCTCCGCTCGACGTACTTCGAACGCTACCCGGGTGTCTGGCACCACGGCGACCGGGCGGTTCTGTCCGACCGGGGAACCGTGATCATAACGGGACGTTCCGACGGCACTCTCAACCGGGGTGGCGTCCGGATGGGGACAGCAGAGTTGTACTTCGTGGTCGAGTCGCTCCCGGAGGTGACCGACAGTCTCGCCGTTCACCTTGAAGACCCCGACGGTGGACCTGGGCAGCTCGTCCTGCTCGTCGCTAGCGAGGCGTTGAGCGACCGTTCCGTGCTCGACAAGCGCATCCGGGACGAACTGCGAAGCCGTCTCTCGCCACGCCACGTGCCCGACCGGGTGGAGTTCGTCCCTTCGATTCCCAGGACCCTGTCAGGTAAGAAGCTCGAAGTGCCGGTGAAGCGGATCCTCCTCGGAGCCGACCCTGACGTGGCGCTCTCCTCGTCCACCCTGGCGGACCCGGCGAGCATTGAAGCTGTAGTCGAGCTCGCTCGGCGCGGCTAGGACTGGCTGCAAGCGGCTAGGACTGGCTGCAAGCGGCGCAGCGGCCCGGGATGGCGAAATGGGTCGCGTCCACCGAGAAGCCGTGCGTGCGCAGCGCTGTGTCGGACAGCTCCTCGAAGATGTCAAGCGGCAGGTGGAACGTCGCGCCGCAAGACTCGCAGTACAGGTGCGGGTGAGCCGCCGAGGCGAGCCGGTAGGTCGCCGGCCCGTGCCCGAGGTGGGTGTGCACTACGACACCGAGCTGCTGGAGCTCCTCGAGGTTTCGGTATACCGTCGACATGTTCACCGCGGGCTCTACACGGGCGACCTCAGCCCCGATCTCTTCGGCGTTCATGTGCTCGGACGCAGCGAAGAGCACCTCCAAAAGGACTCTTCTCGACCGGGTTACCCGCCCGCCGTGGCTTCGCAGCAGGTTGAGAACCTCAGCGGCGGACGCCGGGGAGGACGTCGGAGCGCTGTCGGGCATCGCCGGCAAGCTAGCACCGCGTCCCAGTTCGCAACAGCAGCGCGTCTGGCATGCACAATCCTGGCATGATCTGTGAGTGCCATCCAAGAAGGAGAAGAAGCGCCAGCATCAGCTGCGTGCCGCCGACAAGAGACGAAAGGAGCAAGACGAAAGGCTAAGAGCCGTCGTCGACGATGTCGTAGGCGCCATCAGGGAGCTTCACGCCGCCGCCGAGGACCCCTCCGTCGAACCCGAAGGTTTCGTCTCAGTCCTCGAGAAGTACCTGCACGCCGGCGTCAGGTTCGCTGGCTTGGCGGACCCTGCGGTAGCAGCGAGGGGCTTCGAGATCACCGACGAGTCGGGCCGGAGAGCCTCGGCGGTAGCCGACGCGCTGCGGCGCCGGGCCGCCACCGTCGAGGTGTCCCAGCCAGGGGAAGTGTCGCAACCGCTGGACGCGTCGGAGCTCAAAGCGACCCTGCTGTGGTGGGCGTCATCGTTCTACAGCCGGGCACTCAAGCCGCTAGAGGCAGACCAGGCAGCCTCGCAAGCGTTCGATCTGCTTTCCTCAGACGTCTCGGGGCGTCAAGAGGAAGACAGCGCAAAGCGGCGGTCTGCGGGCGTGGCGCTCGCGTCTTTGAGGCTGGGGGTCGGAAGGGCCCTGCAAGGCGGGGAGCTGGCCTTGGAGCTCTGCGAGGATGATCCGACCGACACCGGCTCGATGGATCTGCTCGCCCGGGCGGCGGCCGAGATCGCCGTGCGCGTTGGCGGGGACTCCGCCGAGCGCGCCGAAGGGAATGGGGTCTGCGGATGCGGAAGCGGAATCGCCTGGGCCCAATGCTGCAAGGAGGGCGAAATAGCCTTCTACGAGCGTTTGGTCGACCGGTCGTCCATCCGACGTCTGCACACCGGGTTTGCCGGGTGGGCCGCAGAGGACTCCACGGTCGCCGGCTGGCTGGCGGAGGCTGTCTCCGGCTGGTCCAAGCTGCCCGTCTTCGAGCCCGGAGGGAAACCCGGAGAGCTTGAGGCATCCGGAGCCCTCGAACTTCGCTCCGACCCGGGCATCGTCCTCACCGACCCCTTGACCCCTGGGGCGACCTCCCCGACGATCATGGGCCTGCCTTGTCCTGTCGGTTTGATGGCAGTCGAAACCGTCTGGCTGAGAGGCCCGGACCTCCCCGACACGGCGCCGTCTTTCTCGGAGCGGATCGCCCGCGACGCCGAAGACCTCAACCGCGACTCGCTCATCCGCCGCTTCGCCGACGGCAACACCGCCGACGCGGACCTTTCGAGGCTGGCCGTTACCTGGTCCCGGCTGGCCGAGACAGGTCTGTGGCAAGTAAACGACACTGCTACCACGCCGGGCATCTGGCTGACGGACATCGCCAGCCGCGCGAAGCGGTGGGTGATGCTCGAAGCGTCCCAACGTGAGAACCTTGCCCGCTGGACGGTGCTGGCCGGAAATCTCGTCGCCGACAGGGGGGTTTGGCGTTCGGGGGCGGCGATGGTGGTCCTGCACCCGCGTGAGGCCGACGTGGCAGCAGAGATGGTACGGGCCGCCACGGAAACCGTCGCCCACCACATCGCCCTAGAGCTGCACCTTCGAGGCGCCTCCGCGGAGTCGCCTCGCGAGGCTAACCTCGCCGACCCTCCCGCATACGGGATCCTCGCGACGGTGGGCGAACCCGACGAGCCCGAGTCGGCGTCGATGCATCACACGGTCACGGGGCTCCTCATGCCCGAACTTCTGTCCAACGTCGCAGCCCAACGCGCCAGCGGAGCGAAGCTGACCAACTCTGACGGCGAGCCGATGCAGCTCATCCAGGCGGTTGCTGCGTTGGACGACCCGGAGTCGGTCTTAGAAGCTCTGCGCCGCCGTCCCGACTTCGACGTGGCTCCAAGCGACGACGCCGGCACCCAGCTGGTATGGCACGGTCGGGAGCTGACCGCCGAGGAGAGGGACTCGACGCTGGCGGCTGCGCGCGAGTCGATGCAACGCCAAGGGATCGACCCTTCGACTATTCAGAGCGCTCAGGCCGCCCGCCGGTGGGTGCGCGCCAGCGTCAGTATCACCGACGGCCGGCTTACAGCCGAGGTGAATTCGGTCGCCCGGCTCGGCGCCCTGCGGCGCATCCTCACTCGCGCCGGAGTTGACGGCTTCTCTGTAACGAGGCGCCTCGACCCTAAGCTCGGCTGGTCCTACCCTCCCGCTGCCGGGGAAGGCCGCCTGCACGCTCCCGGGTCGCCCGAGGCGGAGCGGGCGTGGGCGCAGCTGTGGGTTGACGAGAACCTCCCCGAGCTCGCCGGGGCAACCCCCCGACAGTCAGTCGCCAACCACCGGGGGGCGGTGCTGGTGGAGCGACTCCTCCGAGACCTTGAGCACGACTCCGACGAGGCCACAGCACGCGGCGAGCCGGCCACTGACACCGACGCTCTCCGCAGGAGCCTCCACACCGTCGACCCCGGGTCGCCGTGGGCCGAGGCTTTCAGCGATGAAGGCCCGCTAGCGTTGAGCTAAACCTTCACTGGCGTAGAGACCTCACCTTCGGGTTCGGTTCCGTCCCGGCGGCCCTTACAGTGAGAAAGCACCTTCAGATCACACAAAGCAAAGGAGTCCCAACCACATGGCGGACATCAACGACTGGAACGCCCAGATCATCGCAGAGTTCAGAGCCAACCAGGGCAAGGTGGGTGGCCAGTTCGAGGGCGCGCCGATGCTCCTGCTCCACACGACGGGCGCAAAGACCGGCCAGGAGAGGATCAACCCGATGATGTACCTGGAGCTCGACGGGCGTCGCTTCGTGTTCGCGTCGAAAGCCGGCGCTGACAGCCACCCGGACTGGTACCGCAATCTCGTGGCCAACCCTAAGGTGACCGTCGAAGTCGGCCCGGACGTCTACGAGGCGACGGCGTCTTCGCTCCCCGAGGACGAGCGGTCGCGGGTGTACGCCGAGCAGGCTCGCCGCTACGAGGGTTTCGCAGAGTACGCAGCGAAGACCACCCGTGTGATACCCGTCGTCGAGTTGACCCCGGCGAGCTGATCCGGTGAGCATCGACCCCCAGGTCATCGCCGACCCGTCTTTCTGGCATCAGCCTCTAGCGCAGCGCATGGCACAGTTCGCCGAGATCAGGGAGCTGGGCTCTCTGCCGGTGGTGCACGTCGACGACCCTTTCACGGGCGAGGCGGTCACATTCCGGGCCCTCACCCGGTACTCGGACGTGATCGACGTGAGCAAGCGACCTGGCGACTTCTGCTCGGGCAAGGGGTCCACGTCGATAGTCGACCTGCAGACCGACGCGATGGAGTTCTTCGGGTCGTTCATCGTGATGGACGACCCCCGCCACGCACGCCAGCGCAACATCGTCGCAAGGTCTTTCACCCCCCGCGCCCTTCAGGGGGTTCTCGACTCGGTGGAGAAGATCTGCTCGGAGGTGATAGACGGCTTCTGCGAGCACGGCGAGGTTGACCTGGTGGAAGTTCTCTCCCAGCCGTTCCCGTTGCTGGTCATTTGCGACATGATGGGAATCCCGAGAAGCGAGTTCCCGACGGTGCTGAAAGACACGAACATTATCCTCGGAGCCGGAGACCCCGACATGCTCGGCGGCCGGGAGGACGTCATGGGTGCGCTGCTCGAAGCCGGCCTGGAGCTCGCCGGTCTCATGAACGAGCTCGCGGAGGACCGCAGGAAGAACCCCACCGACGATCTCACCAGCGCCCTGGTCCACAACGACCTCGGCGAGGACATGCTCGCCCCTTCGGAGCTGGCACCGTTCTTCATTCTGCTGGCGGTAGCCGGGAACGACACCACCCGGACCGCCATCAGCCACGGCATGACCCTCCTGGCAGACAACCCAGCCGAGCGTGCCGCCTGGCAGAATGATCTGGCGGGCCTGACGCCCAAAGCCGTCGAGGAGATAGTCCGGATGGCTTCCCCGGTCGTGTTCATGCGAAGGACCACTACCCGACCGTTGGTGCTCGCCGGCGAGCACCTCGACGAAGGGGAACGCCTGGTCATGTTCTACGGGGCAGCGAACCGGGATCCGCGCGTGTTCCCCGACCCTGAGCGCTTCGACATCGGACGAGACCCGAACAACCACGTGGGTTTCGGCGGCCCGGGACCGCACTTCTGCCTCGGCGCTCACTTGGCCCGCCGTGAGGTTTCGGTGGCTTTCCGCCAGCTTCTCTCACGCCTCCCCGACATCGAGGTTACGGGCCCGCCTGTGCCCTTGCAGTCCCTGGGCATACCCCTCGTCGGGGGTATCAAGCACCTTCCGGTGCGTTTCACCCCGACCAAGGCTGGTTCGTCTACCTAGACGCAAGGCACGACGGTCGCCGGGACGTTTCACGGCGACCCGTCGCCGGGCGGACGCCCGGACCCACCCGACGGGACCTTCCCGCAGGCACCCCTCGGGTGGGTCGCCAATCCGACGCCGTTGTCGGAAAGTCAACCCACCCATCGGGTGTCGTGCCTGATACTGATCCTTCGGATAAGGCTGAGGCCGCCTGTAAAAGTCGGAGCGAAGGCCATACTGGGACGGGTGGATACGGCCCCGAACACGAATACCCCGAAAGCGCCGAGGTCTGACTCTCCCTCAAAGGTCGAGGACCGCGGAATCTCGAAACGACTCGTCTTCATCCTCGCCGTGTGCACAGGCATGTCCGCCGCCAGCTTGTACTACTCGCAGCCGCTCCTGCACTCGATCAAGGTTTCGTTGCACCTCGGGACCGCCACGGCCGGTCTGATCGTGACGATAACCCAGATCGGCTACATCGCGGGTCTAGTCCTTGTCGTGCCCCTGGGGGATATGTTCGCCCGGCGGCGGCTTCTGCCGCTGATGGTCGCCGGTATCGCCGTGGCGCTCATTGGCGTGTCCTTCTCACCCGACGGAGCGCTACTGCTCCTGTCGTCGCTGGTCGTGGGTGCCCTGTCGGTAGCCGCGCAGATCACTGTCGCGTTCGCTGCGACCCTCGCCCCTGACGTTTCGCGGGGCCGCGTGGTCGGGACCGTGATGAGCGGGCTGCTCCTCGGTATTCTGCTGGCTCGGACTGTGGCCGGCTATCTGGCCGACCTGGGTAGTTGGAGGACCCCGTTCCAGGTCGCCGCAGCGGTCATGGTCCTCATGGCCGTCGTGCTCAGCCGTGTCCTACCGGACGAGGGGCGCCGGCCGCCGATCAACTACCTCAAA
>JAJZNG010000126.1:50575-68019 GCA_021847945.1 Actinomycetes bacterium
GGGGTGGCACCGCCCGGGCCGCCACCATGAAGTCGGAGGTGGTGTGGGCGAAGCGGCGGGCGAACATCCCCGCGCCCAGGCTGGCCGCGGCCATCGCCAGCAGGCCCAGGACCGCGGCCGTGGAAGACCCTGTGGAGGTTGGGATCATATTGATTGCTGCCGCCCTAGCCCTGCGGAGGTCTTTATGCTGCTGGTCGAGGAGCCTCTGATCAGACGTCGGGCGATCTACGGGGCCGCCAGCTTCGGAGCCTTCAACGCTCTGTGGACGCCTCTCGCTTTTCTTCTATCCGGCTCCCCCTACCACTACGCTACGTCGACGATCGGCCTGTTCGGCCTGTTCGGCGTGGTCGGCGCCGTTACAGCTTCGTTCGCCGGGCGTTTCGCTGACAGGGGCGGCGCTGGGACCATGACCGCCATCACCTCGGCTCTCCTCGCCGCCAGCTGGATCTCGATAGGCTTCGCCCGAAGCTCGCTCGCTGCTCTGATCGTCGGCGTGATCGTCGTCGACTTTGCCTCGCAAGGCTTGCATATCACCAACCAGAGCCAGATCTACCGGCTGAGGCCGGAAGCCCGAAGCCGGATAACCGCCACCTACATGTCCGTCTACTTCGTCGGCGGGGTGCTCGGATCTTTCGGCGCTTCCACCGCTTACGCGGATGGAGGCTGGGTCGCCTCGTCCATCGTAGGGGGAGCCTTCGGCGTCCTCGCCGTGGCCTTGTGGGTTTACGGGGCGCTGAGCGGCGGGGAGGAACGCCTCGTCTCCCCGCGATCCGGGAGGGTGCCCGCCGGGAGGGAGTTACAGTTGGAGGGATGATCCCCCCGGACCGCTTCGGCGTGCTCCCCAACCACTACCTGATGCGGGCGATCGAAGACGGTGTCATCGACGTAGGGCCGGCGGGGCTCGTCGCCCGGCACGTGCAGCCGGCCAGCCTCGACCTGAGGCTCGGCGACGTCGCGTACAGGATGCGCTGCAGTTTCCTGCCCGGTAGCGCTGACGTGGAGTCGCGTATCCGTGAGCTCGCGATTGACAGGTTGGACTTGGACGGCGACGGCGCCGTGCTCGAAACGAACCGTCCTTACCTGATCCCGCTTCAAGAACGCCTGCGGCTCCCCGAGGGGATCCGGGGCAAGGCGAACCCGAAGAGCTCCACCGGCCGTGTAGACGTGTTCACCAGGGTGATCACCGACGGCAGCTACCGTTTCGACGAGATCGCCGCCGGATACGCAGGCGGGTTGTACCTGGAGGTCGTTCCCCTTTCCTTCGCTGTCCGTCTCCGCAAAGGCCTGACCCTCAACCAGCTTCGCTTGGTGGCGGGCAGGAGGGAGTTGAGCGAGCTCACCGACGACCAGGTGGCGGACCTTCACCGTCGCGATCCCCTTCTCTACGTCACCGGCAAGGCCGTGCCCGAAGGCAGTCTGAAGTTGTCCGGCGGGCTGTTTCTCAGCCTCGACCTGCGCGGTGACGAGCGGGGCCGCGTCGGCTACCGCGCACGCGAAAGCGCCCCCCTGCTCGACCTGACACTGCCCGAACCAGTCGATCCCGCCCCTTTCTGGGAGACCGTTGCACGGGAGAAGGACCTTCCAAGCCAGCGCTCCGAGGACCCCGCCGGCCAGGGCGGCCCTGTGGCTGCGCCCACCGGCGCACCGTCGTGCCCTCCAGGGCGCGTCGTGCTGACCGAGAAGAAGTTCTACCTGCTCATGTCCGAGGAAGCGGTGGTCATCCCCCCCGGGCTCGCCTCGGAGATGACAGCCTACGACCCAACCAGCGGCGAGTTGCGAACCCATTACGCCGGCTTCTTCGACCCCGGTTTCGGCTACGACCCGACCCGGGAGTTCCTTGGGGCTAAGGCCGCCTTAGAGGTTCGAGCCCACGACGTGCCATTCATGATCGAGCACGGACAGCAGGTTTGCAAACTGACCTTCGAGAGGATGCTCGAAGAGCCGACCATCCTTTACGGGCGTGAACCGGGGTCGAACTACCAACGCCAGACCGACGCTCTCGGCAAGTACTTCGAACGGAGAACCCCCAAGCCGCCAAGCTAACGGGCATGCGACAGCCCCGGTTCGGATCCCCACCAGGCCAGAATCAACGATATGGACAGAGTGTCGCTGGCTGAGGCCGCTCGGCTGCTCGAAACGTCGACACCCCGCCTTCGGCGAGCTATAGACCGCCTCGGAATACAGATCGGCAATGGGTACGGCCGAAACGTCCGCCCAGACGGGTACCTCAAAGGCTACGGCACCATTTTTGGAACGCCTCACCAAGCGAGCTTGAACTGCCGAAGAACAGCGACTTCGTAGCCGCTCGCCTGCTACGCACCAAAGACCCCGAAGCGCTTTCCTGGGCCATCTCCCACCTAGACCGTGGATCGATCCGTAAGGTCGCCGAGCTACGAGGGCTCGACGACCGAGAGCGCGGTTGGATACGACACCTGTCTGAATCACCGTGACTCCCAGCAGCAAGAAAGGCAACGATCTCCCGACCGACCTTAAGGACTATCTCCCAGAGCGGACAGTCGACGCCTGGGTGAAGCTGGCTCGGCTCGTCCCTCTCAGCGGGTACCTCGCCGGCGGAACCGGGCTCACCGTCTACCTGCGCCATCGCATCAGCCGCGACCTCGACTTCATGATGGCCGAACCGGAAGACCTGTCAAGGCTGCGACACGAGATTGGCCGGCTAGGGAAGTTCGCTGTCACCCACCAAGACGAGGCAACTCTCAACGGGGTGTTCGAGGGCACTAGGCCACAGTTCCTCGAAGCGACTGGCCAGAAGATCGTCGGAACATTCGAAGTCGTCGCCGGGATCGGCGTCGCTAGCGTCGAGGACATCATGGCCATGAAGCTCAAGGTGATCGGAGACCGGGGCGAGCTACGCGACTACTTCGATCTCATGGAGATCGACCAGCGAGGCATCGTTCCAGTCGCGGAAGGCCTCCAGCTATTCGTGGAACGTTACGACCCCCTAACCCCGAGGAGAGCCTAACCACAATCGCAAGGTCCCTCGTCGGCCATCGTTCGCGTCTGACGGGCGGGACCAGCCGGGTGCATCATGTTTCCGCGGAATCGTGTTTCCGCGGAAGCGCACTGAGCGGGTGTTGGCGGTTGGGGTGTGTGGACGGTGTAGCGGTCCTCGTGTAACAGGTGGTGACGCCGGGAGCACAAACTGATCAAGTTGCCCATGTCAGTCGGTCCGCCGGCGGTATCCACGCTGACAGCGACGACGGTAACGACGGCCGGTTGAAGTAGGCGGTAAGCAAGGCGCCGGGCAGTCCGGCGACCTCCAAGCGGGCGAGGGCCCCGCAGCTGTTGGACCTACAGCAGGCTGTAGGCGGCCTTCGCGAAGTCGATGGCGAACGACGACACGCCGGCGGCGATAGTAAAGAGCACCGAGACGCCGATGACGAGTGCGGTTGCGCCCGGAACGCGGATCCGCCCGCTCGGAGGCGCTTGGAGCACCGCTGTAGCAACGTTGCCGTCCAGCGACGGAACAGGTTCGAGGCCGGCGAGGAAGACACCGTCACCGCCGCCAGGCGTGGAAACTGGCGCTTCTGCTTCGTCGGGGGCTTGGTATATCAACAGGCCCACGCGAAGGTAGAAGAAGGCGGCTACCGCAGCGGCCAGCATGGCTATGACCGCCAGGTAGTACTGGCCTTGGTCAACTGACGCCTGAATCACGTAGAACTTCGCCAGGAACCCGCTCGTGAACGGCACTCCGGCCTGGGCTAGGAGCAGCACCAACATGGCGGCGCCGAGAAGAGGGTTGCGCCGGGCGAGCCCTCTAATAGCGCCCAGGTCGGTGCGGGCTTCTCCCTTGCCTTGGACGACGTCGACCACTGCGAACGTGCCGATAACGATGAACGTGTAGGTGAAAAGGTAGAACAGGGCCGCCGACGACCCCTGCGTCGTAGCAGCCTGGACGCCTAGAAGGACGTAACCGGCCTGGCTGATCGACGAGTAGGCGAGCATCCTCTTCAGGTCCTTCTGGGCGATGGCCATGACCGCCCCAACACCCAAGGTGAGCACAGCGAGGAGCCACACGATCGGCTTCCAGTCGGCCTGCTGCGTTCCCAGCGCCTGGGTGAGCACCCTGAGCAGGCCTGCGAACCCGGCGGCCTTGGCGACAGCGGCCATGAAACCGGTGAAAGGCGTCGGGGACCCTTGGTAGACGTCGGGGGTCCAAAAGTGGAATGGCACGGCCGCAACTTTGAAGCCCAGGCCGACTATCAAAAGGGCCATCCCCGCCAGCAGAACGCCGGTGTTAGCCGGCACGTTACCGGCCAGGTAGGAGGCGATCTGGGTGAACTGCGTCGACCCGGTAGCCCCGTAGACCAGCGCGACCCCGTACAGGAACAGCGCCGAGGAGAACGAACCCAAGATGAAGTACTTGAGTCCCGCCTCGCCCGACTGGGTGCGCCGGCGGTGGAAGGCGGCCATCACATACAGAGATATCGACATTATCTCCAAGCCGAGGAAGAGCATGATGAGCCCGCCGGCCTCGGCCATCAGCATCGCCCCAGTCGCTGACATGAGCATCAGCACATAGGCTTCGACGCCGTCGAGGCCTTCGCGGCGCAGGTAGCCGTCGGACGCGAGGGAGCTGAGGATCACCGCTATGGAGATCAGTATCAAAAGCAGCACCGAGAAGCGGTCGTAGAAGATCTGCCCGCCGATCTCGACGGTGCCGGCCTTGGCCGCACCGTCGAACCATTGCAGCACCGCCGCTAGCAGGGCGAGGCCGCCAATCGCGCTGGTCAACGCCGGGTACAGGCCGACCCTCGGGCGTTTGGGCAGGACCGCCGAAACTGCCAGCAGGACCAGAGCCCCGATCGCCAAGATGAGCATCGGGGCGATGCTCCTGTATGCGACGGAGATGTGCAGGGAGTTAGCCGACGTGCACAGACCCACTACTTTCGTGCCGCCCGGAGCAACGGTGCAGTTCTTGGCGACAGTCGTGGTGGTCGAGGCGGGTGTTCCCGCCGCTACGAGGTTGGAAGCGAGCAGCGCAATGCTCATCCGACGCCTCCTTTCGCCCCGCTGCCCGCAGGTGAGGCATCCCCCCGCAGGGCGCTGGCCGTCTTCGCCGGGCTTACCAGGACGTTCTGGTCGGCTGGGACGTTGAAAGTTACATGTTGTGTCGTCACCGCCGGCACGTGGGCGTTCGGCGCCTCCTGCTCCACGTGGGCCAGAAGGTAGTTGACAGAAGGCGTTACCCGGTCGAGGAAGAGCCGCGGGTACACGCCGAGGAAGACGATCCCGGCGAGGAGCGGAGCGACCGCTGCGATCTGAGCCCATGACATGTCGGTCACCTTGGTCGCGGCTTTGGTCCTGGTCGCTACGGCGACGCCGCCAACGCCTGTCAGCTCCGATTCGGCCTCATCGCCGGACGGTTCGGGCTCGACCATCGGACCGTGGAACACCCGTTGGTATGCCCACAGCATGTAGATCGCGCCGGTGACGACGGCGGACGTGGCCACGACCGCCCACCAGCGGTGAGTGACGAACGTCCCGACTAGCACGAGGAACTCGCCGACGAAGCCGTTGAGGCCGGGCAGTCCGACGGCGGCGAGCACGACCACCAGGAAGATCGACGCGAGGATCGGCGTCGCCTTCTGCAAACCTCCCAGCTCGCTGAAACGCAGCGTGCCTTTCTTCTCCCAGACGATCCCGACCAAGAAGAACATCGCCCCTGTGGTCAGGCCGTGGTTGACCATCTCCAACACCCCACCGGTAACACCTTGAGATGAGAAAGCGAAGAAGCCGAGCACTATGAAAGCGACGTCGACGATCGACGCGTACGCGACGAGACGCTTCAGGTCCTTTTGCATGACCGTCACCACGGACCCGTAGACGATACCCACGGCGGCGAGGGTGAGAAGCAGCGGACCCATGTCGGCGGCGCCGCGCGGCACCAGGTACAGGCCGAGGCGCAGCAGGCCGTACGCACCGAGCTTGAAGAGGATCCCGGCGAGGATCATCGACCCTGATGTCGGGGCCTCGGTGTAGGTGTCGGGCAGCCAGGTGTGGAAAGGGACCAGAGGGATCTTCACCGCGAACGCTACGGCGAAGCCGCAGAAGATCAGGACCTGGTCGGCGTGCGGAAGGCTCGAAGATATCTTCGCCAGGGTTATGAGACTGAACGTCTCGTGCCCGCCGTTGTGAGGGGCGTCGAGGACGACGAGGGCGATTATCGCGACGAAAAGAAACGCGGAGCCGGCGAAGGTGTAGATGAAGAATTTCATCGCCGCGTAGTTCCGCCGGGCGCCGCCCCATCCGGCGACGATGAAGTAGCCGGGTACGAGGGTTATCTCGAACATGATGAAGAACACGAACAGGTCGAGGGAAAGGAACGTACCCATGCACGCCGCTTCGAGGAGGAACATCCAACCCAGGAATGAGCGGGCGTTGCCTTTCCACGCAGGCCCGAACATCGCCACGGGGAACAGAAGGGACGTCATCGCTACCAGGAACAGGGAGATGCCGTCGACGCCGAGCGCCCAGGAGATGCCGAACTGGCCGATCCAAGAGTGGCTGCTGACGAACTCGAAGCCGGCTTTGCCCCCGGGGAAGTCAGCCACCAGGTAGGCGACGAAGCCGAGCTCGGCCAGCGCGAACGCCAAGCCCACCGGACGTGACCAGACTTTGGAGGCCGAAGCAGGGATCAGCATCGACACGATCGCCCCGGCCAGCGGGAGGAACACGATGATGTTGAGGAGGGGTATGCCAGTAGTGGTCATTTCTGCTCCTCAGCTCCCGGCCCGCACGGACACGTAGAACAGCACGATGACCGTGCCGATCCCTATCGCCAGGGCATAGTTACGGACGTAGCCGGTCTGGACCCGTCGAAGCTGGCGGCCGGCGCCGGCGGCCGAGCGGGCGACGCCGTTGACCAGACCGTCCACCCACGTTGCGTCGACTACGAAGCTGAAACGTGTCGCCATGCGGGCCAGCGGCCCTGACACCGCCGCCGCTATCCCCTCGTCTATGTACCAGGCGTGAGCGAGGAAGGCCGGTTCGAGAGCCGGGCGGCTGACCGCCTTACGCCACAGGCCCATGCCCAGGGCCAGTCCGGTGAGGGAGAACGCCGTGGCGACAATGCCTAGAACCCATTTCGTGTCGGTCGACACGGTGAACGGTGTGGCTACCGTCGAAGGGAAGATCGGCGCCAGCCACTTGTTGATGAAGTCGAGCCCGCCGAAATCCGCGTTGAGAAGCCAGCCGAACGTCGACGCGACGGCGAGGATGACCAGCGGCACGGTCATCGTCCAAGGCGCCTCGTGCGGCGCTCCCGAGCCGTGACCCGATTCGCCAACGCTGCCGTGCCCGGTGTCGCCAGCTACGCTGTGTCCGGTGTCGCCAGCTGCGCTGTGTCCTGTGTCGCCGGCCGCTCCGTGGTCGGCCGCCGCGGTCTCCCAGCGGGACTTACCCCAGAACACGAGGCGAACCTGGCGGCTCATGTAGTAGGCGGTTAGACCGGCCGCTGCAACTCCGAAAGCCCAGAGGACCGGGCTTTTGTGCCAGGCGGCGGCTAGGACCTCGTCTTTGGACCAGAAGCCGTCGAAAGGTGGTATCGCCGCGAGGGCCAAGAAGCCGACTATGAAAGCGGGGAACGTGATCGGCAGGTACTTTCGTAGGTTGCCCATTCGCTTCATGTTCTGCTCGTCGTGGAGGGCGTGGATGACCGCCCCCGCTGCAAGGAAGAGAAGCGCCTTGAAGAAGGCGTGCATGACGGTGTGGTAGATGCCCGCCTGGTAGTCGCCGGATCCCTCCGCAAGGAACATGTAGCCGATCTGGGAGATAGTCGAGTAGGCGAGCACACGTTTGATGTCGTCTTGGACGCACGCGATCGTGGCAGCAAGGAAGCAGGTGCCGGCGCCTATAGAAGCGATGATCCACTGGGCGTCGGGACTGAAGTGGATTATCGGCGCCGTTCGCGCTATCAGGTAGACGCCTGCGGTGACCATGGTAGCTGCGTGGATCAGCGCGGAGACTGGGGTCGGGCCTTCCATAGCGTCGGGGAGCCACATGTAAAGAGGTATCTGCGCCGACTTGGCGACAGCTCCCAGGACGAGCATCACCGCTATGAAAGTCGCTGTCGACGTGGCGATCGTGGCGTGGCCGGCGGCGAGCGGGGCGAGGACCACCGAATAGTTGAACGAGCCGAAGTGGGCGAACATCAGGTATAAGGCGACCATGAAGCCGAAGTCGCCGACCCGGTTCGTGACGAACGCCTTCTTGGCCGCAACTGCTGCGCTGTCACGGTCGAACCAGAAGCCGACCAGACCGTAGGAGCAGAACCCGACGCCTTCCCATCCGAGGAAGCTGAACAGGTAGTTGTCCGCCAGCACCAATATGACCATCGAGAAGATGAACGCGTTCAGGTAGAAGAAGAAGCGGCTGAAGCTAGGGTCCCCGCGCATGTAGCCGATCGAGTACATGGTGATCAGAGTCCCGACGCCCGTCACGAACAGACTCCACAGGATCGACAGCGGGTCGAGGGTGAGTCCGAAGCTTACATGCAGCGTCCCGACCGGCATCCAGGTGAAGATGGTCTTGTCCACTGAGCGCGACGAGCTCGGCCGGCCGAGCAGGGTCGCCCAGACCACTACGGTCGCTACGAACGAGCCGGCGGCCATCGCCGTGGCTAACCAGCCCGAGACGGGGTCTGTGATCCTACGGCCCCCGAAGAGGAGGATCAGGGCGCCGGCGAGAGGAAGCGCGACAATCAGGTAAGCGGCGTTCAACGGATACGTCAGCCCTTCAGTATGTGGATGTCGTCTGCGGTTGCTGCTGCCCTGCGGCGGAACAGTGCGACGATGATCGCGAGTCCCACGACAACTTCCGCTGCCGCGACCACGAGCACGAACAGGACGTCGACCTGACCGCCGATGTCGTTCAACAGCCGGGCGAAAGTGACAAAGGTCAGGTTCACCGCGTTCAGCATCAGCTCGATGCACATGAACATGATCAGGACGTTACGGCGTATCAAGAGACCCGTCGCGCCCATGCCGAACAGGACGGCGGCCAGGACTAGATACCAGGCGCTGGGAACGCTCACAGCGAAACCTCGGAGTCCTCGGGGTCCCCGGCCCGCCCCGAAAGCTCGGCGTCGCCCTGGGAGGATCGCTCAGGGGAGCCCGCGGAACGCTTGGAGAGCACCACGGTAGCGACGACCGCTATGACAAGCAGCGCCGCTGTCATTTCGAACGGCAACAGGTAGCCGGTGTAGACAGCCTGCCCCAGCTTCTGCACGTTGTCCCCCGGCCCGTTGAGCACTCCCGACTGGGCCGGAGCACCCGACGCCCAGTGGTCGACGCGGGACAGGGCGAGGATCTCTACCAGGACCACCAAGCCCATCAGTGCGGCCAGCGGTTTCTGCAGCTTGGTGGGTTCTGCGGCGATCGCCTCCTTGCGGTCCACGCCGAGGAACATGATGACGAAGAGGAACAAGATGACCACGGCGCCTGCGTAGACGATGATCTGCACCGCAGCCAGGAAGTCGGCGGACTCGTCGATGAACTCCAACGCCACCCCGAAGAGGGTGACCACGAGCATCAGAGCCGAGTGGACCGGGTTGCGCAGAAGGATCACGCCGGCCGCACCGGTGAGGATCATAGCGGCGCCTACCGCGAACACAGCCCACGCCGAGGCGTGTGCCAGAGCCTGGCCTGAAGTGTCCGCCAGCATGGCGGCGCTCAGCGTAGCGAGCATCAGTCCTCACCCCGATCCGGTCTTTTGTCGTCCACTCCGATTCCGCGAAGAGCGCCTGAAAGGGTCTCGCGCAGGGAGATGTCCGTGTCGGCTGGGTAGTCGGCGCCGGAGGGATCGCTCTGGCCCCGCTGGGGGCGTCTGACCCCGTAGCCGAGCTCTCCTGACCACATGGCCCGACCTTCGCTCGAAGCGTCCCCAGCGGGTGAGGTGGCTCTCACCCAGCCGGAGGTGTTGCGGTCGTCGCCGGGCTTCCAGTCCTCCCACGGCAACTGCTGTGGGAGGCCGTCGTCGTCGACGAGGAGCTCCGCTTTGGTGTAGATGGCGTCCGATCGGCTCGCGAATGAGAACTCGAAGAGCTTGGACTCGGTGATCGCCTCGGTAGGGCACGCTTCGACGCACATGTCGCAGTGGATGCAACGCAAGAAGTTGATCTCGTACACGAAGCCGTATCTCTCACCCGGCGACACAGGCCTGTCGGGTGGGTTGTCAGCTCCCCGGACGTAGATGCACTTGGCCGGGCAGACACCCGCGCACAGCTCGCAGCCGATGCACTTTTCCATCCCGTCCTCGTAGCGGTTGAGGACGTGGCGGCCGTGGAAACGCTCCGGCTTCGGGCGCTTCTCTTCGGGGTACTGGACGGTGACCTTAGGCTTGAACGGCAACTTGCCGGTGACCACGAAACCCCGCAGCTGTCGGGGTACCAGGTTGGAGAGTCCGCTCATATCTGTCCGCCTACCTTGTGGTGCGCGTCGGTCGGATCGTCCAAGCCGGTCGCCTGTTTGCCTACTTCGATCGCCCGGGTGAGAAGCGCGTACAGCAGCACGCTTGCGACGATCGCGAGGAAACCCCACTTCCGCTCGGCGAGGTAGTGGGCTATGCCCGATCCCGACGTGGTCGTCGTCGCTTGGAAGCCGGCGATGATCATCAGCATCGCCAGAGCAGCGGGGATCATCCGTTTCCAACCCAGGTCCATCAACTGGTCGTAGCGCAGGCGGGGAAGGGTCGCCCTGATCCACACGAAGATGTAAAGCACGACGAGCATCTTGATGATGAACCACACCGGCCCGATCGAATGCCCGGCGATGCGCGGACCGTCCGGCCCGCCGAGCCAAAGCGTGATGATGATCGCCGAGTTGGTTATCAGCGCCGCGTACTCGGCCAGGTAGAACCACGCGAAGTCGACCGACGAGTACTCGAGGTTGTAGCCCCCGGAGATCTCCTCTTCGGCTTCTACCAGGTCGAACGGGGCACGGGTCATCTCAGCGGTGATCGCCACCGAGAAGAGGATGAAAGGGATGACCGCCGTGTGGATGATGTTCCAGTGGTAGAGAAACCCGCCGTGCTGGGCTGCGACGATCGCGCTCGTGTGAAGCGACCCGGTTACCAAAACGGCAGTGGCCGTGGTCAGGCCGAGGACGGCTTCGTAGGAGACCATCTGCGCGCTCGCGCGTACCGAGCCGAGGAGCGGGTATTTAGAACCCGAGGACCAACCCGCCATCATCACCCCGTAGACGGCCACTCCCGACGTCATCAAAAGGAAGAGGATCCCCCACTGTGGGTCGGCCAGCTGAAGCTCGGTCGTGTGATGGGCGATTGTGATGTGGCCGCCTAGCGGCACGATAGCGAAAGCGATCAACGCAGGTAGGAGCATCAGGTACGGGGCGATCTTGTAGACCACCTTGTCGGCACCTTTGGGAGTGAACGCCTCTTTGAAAAGAAGCTTGGTTCCGTCGGCCAGCGACTGCAGCCAGCCGTTCGGCCCGGCCCGGTTGGGACCGTAGCGGACCCCGAGACGGGCGATCACTTTGCGCTCGTACATGATCATGAACAGAACCGACAGCAGCACGATCGCGAAGACGGCGACGACTTTGACGACGAGTATCACCCACACCGCCAGGTTCAGGCCGTTCGCGAAAAGCGGGTCACCGCTCATTTGTCACCTCCTGGCTCCACGCTGACGAAGTTGAGCCTGTCCCCGGCGTCTATGAGCTCCCCGACGCGGCCGCCGGGGAGGTTCCACGCGATAACAGCGATACCACGGGCCACCCCGGCATCCGCTGACGCCGCCACGGTGAGCGACCCTTTCGCCGAGCTAACCGTCACTTTCTCGCCTTCGGCGACGCCGAGGGCTGCCAGCTCGGCCGGGTTGGCGACCAGCACCGGCGGCGGGGCCAGCCCGCTGAGGTATGTTGAGGACTGCACCGCCGTGCCACCGTCCCACATCTTGCGGCGAGTGACGAGCGTAAGCGCTCCGCCCACGGCGGATCCGGCTGGCTTGGACGGGGACGGCACCGGAACCGGTGGAAGCCCGACCAACGGCGGCGTCGCCGGCTCTACCTGCGCGTCTGGGCCGCTGTCCGAGGCGGGTGCCTGCGCGGTTCGCGGTTGTGCCGGTTTCATAGCGGAGCTGGAGCCAGCGCCGGCTCTGCCGTACGACAGGGAGCTGGCCGCGACCTTGTGGCGCTCAGCGGAGGATATGCCCGGGTCGGCCATCGGGTCGAGGGGCCTCACCGCAGCGGTGCTGTGACCGGACGCCCCGACGGGGACGACGACGCCGTCACGGCCGTAGGGGCCGCTGAGCACCTCGTGGGTCACGCCCCGGTGCAGTGGCGACAGTTTTTCGATCTCAGCCCAGATTCCCTCGGGGCTTTCGTAGCCCAGGTCTACTCCCAGCCGTGCGGCTAGCTCGACGGCGATCATCCACTCCGGCCAGGCGGACCCCGGGGAGGTGACCTGACCGAGCCACGAGACGCGGCCCTCGAGGTTGGTGAAAGTTCCTCGCCTCTGGCTCCACGGTGCCGCCGGGAGTACCACGTCCGCTCTGCGAACCGATTCGTTTAGGTGCGTGTCGACCGCCACGACGAACCGGGCTCCCACGAGACCGCGAAGTGCCCCGTCGGCGTCGGGAAAGTCGACGAGGGGGTCCGAGCCGAGGAGCACCAAAGCTCCGATGTGACCGCGGGCTGCGTCGACGAGCATCCCCGAGGTGTCCAGGCCAGCCTCGGCTGGGAGCTCCGCCGCCCAGTGGTGCTCGTAGTAGGAGCGGGCTGTGTCCAAGGCGACACGCCCGGGCAAGATTCCCGGCGCCATGCCCATGTCGAGAGCGCCGTGGATGTTGCCTCGCCGCAGGCCGGAGAGGAAAGCGACGCCCGGTATCTCGGCGAGGATTCTCGCCGCGGTCGCTACCTGCTCGTCGTTCTCGGCTAGGGACGGCCTGGCGATCAGCACCACGACGGCCGGCCCCGAAGGTCCAGCTTCGCGGCCGGCCCGGGAGATGTGACCGCGGATGGACGCGATCGTAGAAGCGTCCACCCCGGCGACGGGGCCTGTCGGCTCGCTCTTGGAGGTGATCGCTACCGCCAGCGCTGCCAGCTCACCCGGCTTGTACCTGGCGGTGTCGGCGGCGTACGGGCTGAGCCCTGTGGGCGTCGTGTTCAGCTCGACGAGCTGGGTGGCGCCTTCGAGCACGGCGTGGCGGAGCCGTATGTAGAGCACGGGAAGCTCGTCTTTTACGTCCGACCCGACGGTTATAACCAGCGGCGCCGCGGCCGCCTGGTCGATAGTCGCGCGCGGCAGACCGAGGACGGTCTGCGCAGGCAGGCCGTCACCGAGTTGTGCGTCTACGTTGTCTGTGCCGAGCGCCACCCGGGCGAACTTGGACCAAACGTACGCGTCCTCGTTGGTGAGGCGTGCACCGCCGATGACACCCACCGAGGATCCACCCCCGAATCGTAAAGCGGCGCTTATGCCCGAAGCAGCTTTGGCGATGGCCTCAGCCCAGGTGGATTCGACGAGTTCGTCGCCTTCGCGGATCATCGGCACGCTGACACGACCGGCGTCGGAGGCGTCAGGGTAGCTGAAGCGGCCTTTGTCGCACAGCCAACCCCAGTTGACCGGGTCCGAGTCGACTCCTATGAGCCGCGTGACCTGGCCTTGGGTCGCCTGCACCACGGTGCGGCAACCAACTGCGCAGGAGGTGCATGTCGTCTCGACCTGTTCTAGGTCCCACGGCCGGGCTTTGAAACGGTACGGCTTGGACGTCAGCGCCCCGACAGGGCAGATTTGCACTACGTTCCCGCTGAAATACGACGAGTAGGGCGAGTCGGGAAACACCGCCACCTCGGTGCGGTCGCCTCTCTCGGCGAAGTCGATCAGGGCGTCCCCGGCGACCTCGTCCGCGAAACGGACGCACCTACCGCACTGTATGCAGCGCTCCCGGTCCAAGTAGACGAGCTCCGATATGGCTATCGGCTTGTCCCAGTGGCGCTTCTCCTCGACGAAACGCGTCTCGCCTGGGCCGTAGGTGAGCGTCTGGTCTTGTAGAGGGCACTCGCCGCCTTTGTCGCAGACCGGGCAGTCCAGCGGGTGGTTGACCAGTAGGAATTCGAGCACGCCTTCCTGGGCTTTTAGGGCTTTGGGGCTGCGGGTGTGCAAGGTCATCCCGTCGCTCACCGGGTTGAAGCAAGCCGGCATTAGAGTCGAACCTCGCGGTCCTTCCACCTCGACCAGGCACATCCGGCACATGCCGACCGGTTTCATCCTCGGGTGGTAGCAGAAGCGGGGGATGTACACGCCGGCCTGGTCGGCGGCGTCGATGATCCACTCGCCGGCTTTGGCCTGCACCTGACGGCCGTCGATGGTGACCGTAACGGTGTCGGAGGCGGAAGGCGTTCGGGGCGGAGCCGTGCCGACAGCGCTGGCCGTCACTACGGGCGGCTTGCGAAGGTGCACGACCACGCCGGGGTCGGCTGGGTCGGCGACCTGTGACACAGCGGAGTTCGTCTCAGACACGGGCGAGCCTCCGGGGTAGACGGTCAGGAGGGAACGGGCAGCGGCCTTCGCGGATGTGCGCAAGGTACTCGTCGCGGAACCGTGCCAGGCCGGACGCTATGGACGGTGGCATCGACGGTCCGAGCACGCAGATCGTCGTCTGCGCGGGAGGCCAGGAGACCCCGGGGGAGATGTTGTCGCAGACGTCCATCAAAAGATCCAGGTCGGACTCGCGCCCCTGGCCCATCTCGATACGTTCGAGGATCTTCTCTAGCCATCCCCCTCCCTCCCGGCACGGCGTGCACTGTCCGCAGGACTCGCGATGGAAGAACCTGACGATGCGCCACGCGGCGCGGACCATGCAGGTGGTGTGGTCCATCGGGATGACTGAGCCGGATCCGGCCATGCTGCCGATACCGGCGATCGCCTCGTTGGACAGCGAGACGTCCAGGTGCTCGGGGCCGATCCAAGGTGACGACACTCCGCCGGGGATGATCGCCTTGAGTTCGTTGTCGTCCCTGATCCCACCGCCGAGCGCCGGGTCGAATATGAGATCCCTGAAAGTGACTTTCGCCCACTCCAGCTCGTAGTTACCGGGTCGTTTGACGTGCCCGGCCAAGGCGAGGAGCTTGGTCCCCTTGGAACGTCCTTCACCGAGGGCAGCGAAGTTATCGCCACCGTTTATGACCACCCACGGCAGGTTGGAAACGGTCTCGACGTTGTTGACGATCGTCGGTGCCCCGTAAAGCCCCATGACCGCCGGGAAGAACGGGGGTTTGATCCTGGGGTAGCCCCGTTTGCCTTCGAGGCTTTCGAGCAGGGCCGTCTCCTCCCCGCATATGTAGGCGCCGGCCCCTGGGTGCACCACCACGTCTACCGAGAAACTGCTGGCGAAGATGTTCGCCCCGACAGCCCCGTAGTCGTAAGCCTCGTTCAGCGCCGCCTGCAGTCGCTCTATCGCCAGGGGGAACTCTCCGCGCACGAATATGAACACCTGAGCCGCACCTATCACGTAGGCGGCGATGACAGCCCCCTCGATCAGCTGGTGCGGGTCCCCTTCGATGAGAGCATGGTCCTTGAAGGTCGCCGGCTCGCTCTCGTCGCCGTTTATGGTCAGATACACCGGCTGGGCCTGGCGCAGCATGCCCCACTTGCGGCCGGCCTCGAAACCTGCCCCTCCCCGACCGAGAATGTTAGCGGTGTTGACCTGGTCGTGGATCTCCTTGGGGGTCATGGTCAACGCCTTGCGGAGGCCTTGGTAGCCGCCCGCCGCAAGGTACGAGGAGATCGTCCACGAACGTTCGTTGTGCAACCTCGCGGTGACGATGCGTGTCGATTCGCCAAAAGTCACTTCGGGCTCTCCAGGTGTTTTGCGTCGACGACGGCTGTAGCCGTGGTGCTGCGACGGGTTGACAGGTCCAGGTGCGTCCCCGGTGCGGGCAGGTCGGGACCCTGGCTTTCCGGCGTGTCAGACTCCGGCTGGATGGCATTCGGGAGTGCCGCCTGGTCGCTGGCGGAACCGGCGGAACCGCCGGCCGTCAAAGCGTGGCGGCGCCGAACCCTGCTGAGGGTTCCGTGCGCCGGAACCTCCCCGTCCAAACGGCCGGAGCGCAGATCCTCGACGAGCTTGTCGAATTCTGGCGGATCAAGGTCGCCGAAGAAGCGCCAGTTGACGGTGACGCAAGGGGCGTTGCCGCAAAGGGCCAGGCACTCGGCGTCCTCCAGGGTGAACATGCCGTCGGCTGTGGTACCCCCGGGCGCCACGCCCAGGGTCTCCTCGGCGTGTTCGAGCAGCCGGTAGGCGCCTTGGAGCATGCAGGCGATGTTCGTGCACACGGCCACCAGGTAACGGCCGACAGGTTCGAAGTGGAACATGTCGTAGAACGACGCCGTGCCGCGAACCTCGACCGGTTCGAGACCGACGAGCTCGGCAACGTGAGCCATGCCGTCCTCGCTCAGATACCCGTCCTGCTCCTGAAGCACGTGCAGGATCGGGATAAGAGCAGAGCGCCTATGGGGGTATAGGGCTATCAGCTCCTCGGCGTGAGCGAGATTGTCGGGGTTCAGGCGCGCCACGCTTGAACCCCCTGTGATTGGAGGGCCTTCGCGTGGCGGGCCTGGCCCTGTCTTGCCTGCGTTGGGGAGGTCATCTGTCCACGTCCCCGAGGACTGGGTCGATCGTGGAGACGATCGCTATAGCGTCGGCTATCAGAGATCCGCGTGTCATAGGAGCCATGGCCTGCAGGTTGGAGAAGCTTGCGGAGCGCATGTGCATCCGGTAAGGCCTGGAGGAGCCGTCGGAGACTATGTAACAGCCGCTTTCACCTCTGGGGCTTTCGACGGGGACGTAGGCCTCCCCGGGAGGAACCCTGAAACCATCCGTGTACAGCTTGAAGTGGTGTATCAAAGCTTCCATCGACTCGTCGATACGGCCACGCGGCGGCGGAGTGACCTTCTTGTCCTGGGTGCGGAAATCGCCGGACGGCATTCTCTCCGCTATCTGGCTGACGATGTGTATCGACTCCCGTATCTCGTTGAAGCGGATTGCGTAGCGATCCCAGCAGTCACCGTTGGTCCCTACGATCACGTCGAAGTCGACTTCGTCGTAGGCAAGGTAGGGGTTGTCCCTCCTTAGGTCCCATGCGACCCCTGTGGACCGCAGCAGCGGGCCCGTTATCCCGAGGCTGATGGCGGTGTCCGCGTCGAGCGGGCCGACACCCACCAGGCGCTTTTGCAGGATCGGCTGTCCGGTGAGCAGCTCGTCGTATTCGTCCATCCTGCGCGGTATCGCCTCGCACAGGGCAGCGACGTCGTCGCACCAACCGTCGGGAAGGTCCGCTGCGACACCGCCGGGGCGGAAGTAGTTGTGGTTCATCCGCAGGCCGGTCACCTTCTCGAAGAAGGCGAGGACCATCTCCCGCTCTCGCCACCCGTACACGAGCATGTTGAGCGCCCCGATGTCAGCC
>JAJZNG010000091.1 GCA_021847945.1 Actinomycetes bacterium
CGAGTTCGAATCGGTGACGATCGACTCGTCGGTGGTCGACCCCCAAGACGTGGAGATGCTCGAAGACCTCGTCCTCGCGGCGATACGTGACGGGATCGAAAAAGCGGCGCAGCTCGCCAGCGACGCCATCGGCGCGGCCGGCATGGGATCGCTCCCCGGCTTGGGCGGCATGCCGGGCATCGGCGACCTGGGAGGCCTCTTCGGTTCCCAATGATCAACCGGGGAAGCTGTAGTCTTGGCGGCGGATGTACACCGCTGCGGTCCAGGATCTGATCGACGAGCTGGGCCGCCTGCCCGGGATCGGGCCTAAGTCGGCGCAGAGGATCGCCTTCCACCTTCTAAGCGTCTCGAAAGACGATGCTCTCCGACTGGCGCATAGCATCACGGTGGCCAAGGAGAGAGTTTCGTGGTGCCGGCGCTGCTTCAACATCGCGGAGGTCCAAGCCGGCCTGCACCCCGGCTCGGGACTGGCTCAGCACGCCGCCTCGGAGCCCGCAGGGGACGCCCATACTGTTCTGTGCGACATCTGCCGGGACGCCCGACGCGACCCGAAGGTGATATGCGTCGTGGAGGAATCCCGGGACGTCGTCGCGATGGAGAAGACACGCGAGTTCAGGGGTCTCTATCACGTCCTGGGCGGAGCGATCAGCCCGATCGACGGGATCGGACCGGACAAGCTCAGGGTCAGAGAGCTCATCGCGAGGATCTCCCCCGAGGGAGTCGAAGAGGTGATCCTCGCAACGAACCCGAACATCGAAGGCGAGGCGACCGCCTTGTACCTAACCAAGTTGCTGGAGCACCTGCCTTTGAAAGTCACCCAGCTGGCAAGCGGGCTCCCCGTCGGAGGTGACCTCGAGTACGCCGACGAGCTCACCCTCGGCAGGGCCTTGGAGGGGCGCCGCACCATAGGAGGCTGACACAGGTGACAGTCGTGCTGATGGGCTTCATGGGCGCCGGCAAGTCAACCGTCGGATACATGCTCGCCGAGAAACTGGGACTCCCGTTCGTGGACATCGACATCTTGATAGAGCACCGCACCCGTCGACGGGTGCGCGACATCTTCTCCGAGGACGGCGAAGCGGAGTTCCGCCGCTTGGAGCACGAGGCCATCGTCGAGGTCCTCTCGGGGACCGACGCCGTGGTCGCCCTAGGCGGCGGCGCCGTGGAGCATCCGGGTACCAGGGAGGCGCTGCGAAACGTGATAGCCGTCCACCTGGAGGTCAGCTACGAGGAGGCTCTCCTGCGGATCGGCAACGACGACCTGCGGCCCATGATGGCCCGCCCCGACATACGGGATGTCTACGACCGTCGGCTCGGCGTTTACAGCGAGGCCGCCGATTTCTCGGTGAAGACGGACCTGAGACGCCCCGAGGAGGTCGTCGAGGAGCTCGCCGGTAACCTCTCGCTGGGAAAGCCCAGCGGCTAACTTCGAGCGTGGAGGCCTGAGCTATGACAACCCGCGTGATGCTCCTAAACGGACCCAACCTCAACCTGCTAGGAGAGCGCGATAGTCAGGTGTACGGTTCCAGAACCCTTGAGGACGTGGAGTCGGCTTTCGTCGAACTTGCCGCCGAGCTGGGTGTCGAGGTGGTGACGGCCCAGTCGAACAGCGAAGGCGTACTGGTCGACCGCATCCACGAGGCCCGCTCCTTGGACGGGATCGTCATCAACCCGGGGGCTTATGCGCACTACAGCTACGCCATCCGCGACGCCGTAGAAGCGGTGAGGGTGCCGTGCGTGGAAGTGCACATCTCCAATATCCACGCCCGGGAGGACTTCCGTCACCGGTCGGTCATCTCGGCGGTGGTCGACGGCTTTATCTGCGGATGCGGCGTGTACGGCTACGAGCTCGCCCTGAGAGCGCTGATCAAGCGCATAGAGGAGAAAAAGGCCGGCCCTCTCGCAGCCAGCTAGGCCCCTGAGGTGACCTTCTCAGCCGGCACGAACCACCAGAGCGTCGCCTTGCCCGCCTCCGCCGCAGAGCGCCGCCACCCCGTAGCCGCCACCTCGGCGGCGCAGCTCGTGGAGGAGGGTGAGCGCCAGGCGGTTACCAGAGGCTCCGATGGGGTGCCCGAGAGCTACCGCCCCGCCGTTCGGGTTGACCGAGTCGGGGTTCAACCCGAGGTCGTCTATCGAAGCCAACGCGACAGCGGCGAAAGCCTCGTTGAACTCGAACACGCTCACGTCGCCGACGCCCAGGCCGGCTTTGGCCAGCGCTTTAGCTGTGGAACGCGAAGGTTGGGTCATAAGGCACGTGTCGGGCCCGGCGACCATCCCGTAGCTGACCACCCGCCCGAGCGGTACCACCCCGCAGCGTGCAGCGGCCGCTTCGGACATCACCACGACAGCCGAGGCGCCGTCGGAGATCTGCGACGCGTTGCCGGCTGTTATCGAACCTCCCTGAGCGAACGCGGGGCGCAAAGCGGCCAGCGACTCGACGCTCGTCGACGCCCGGATTCCCTCGTCGACGCTTACCAGCACCGGGTCACCTTTGCGCTGGGGAACTTGCACGGCGACTATCTCCTCGGCGAAGAAACCGTCCTTGGTCGCGCGCGCCGCCCGCTCGTGCGAGCTGGCCGAGAACTCGTCCTGGCGGCTGCGGGTCACGTTGGGAAACTTGTCCATGTAACGCTCGCTGTCGGCTCCCATCGCCTCGTGACTGTGCGCGTCCTCGAGACCGTCGAACATCAACGCGTCGCGAAGCTCCGCCCCACCCAGGCGGTAGCCGTTGCGCGCCCCGGCCAGGAGATGCGGAGCGTTGGACATCGACTCCATGCCGCCCGCGACGACGATCTCCGCGTCGCCGGCGCTTATCATCAGGTCCGCCTGGTAGATGGCGTTCAGA
>JAJZNG010000116.1:0-2377 GCA_021847945.1 Actinomycetes bacterium
TGCTCCTGCATTAGGGCGTCGATGAACACCTCGGCCGAGCTGAACAGCGTGACGTGACCCTTGGACTTACCACCGGCCAGCATCTTGTCAATAAAGGGATGGTCGGTATTGACGATGATGGTGCGGGTGTCCGGACGATAACGCAATGCACGGTCGTAGCGACCAGTTCCCTCGAAGATCACACGGCTGAAGGGTGCACTGCTCGTCTGCTGCGAGTACGCGTCAAGGAACTCCGCGGGGGTTACTCCTTCGTCGAGGTCCGGCTCGTCGATGTAGAAGGACTCCTGGCCCGTGTTGACAACTCCCGCGACAGCCGTCTGTAGCGGCTCCGTCACGTACACGCTGGGCGCATCCCGTAGGAGTTGCTCGACATCGAGGCCTTCCTCTTCGCGTACCGTCCATTCGTCGAACGCCTGACGGCACAAGTTGAAGATCCCGAGGAGATACCTCCGTAAGACGGTGATGGCTGCGGACTCACGGACTCCTTCACGAGAAGAAAGCAGATGATCTCGAAGACCGTCTGCGTGCACCTCCATCGCAAAGCGCGACCACGCCGCATGGTTGAGGACGTCGAGCCCAAACAACTCGTCTTCGAGATTGATGACTCGGTCCCGGACCCGAATGAAGAACCCGTTACTACGACCGTACTGATCCGACTTTCCGTCCGTGATCCGATCCTTATAGATGGTGGCCGAACCATGGATCGCGCCATCGATGCCCGGGATCACCACACCATCAGGACCGTGCTCCAGCTCCATCTTGGGCGCGACAGAATCGGCATCGCCTCCAAGCGCGACCTCTTTGATCGTCGCCCGGTCCAGTTTGCTGGACTCCAGCTTGTCGCCGTTGAGCCAGATCGAGAAGTCCGTGTGCAAAGGAAGGCCGGTTCGAAGCACCCAGGAGAGCCGACCTCCCCGGAGCCGGTCATACAGCGCTTTGAAGTCGTCCAGCCCCGCCGCGGTCCATGCGTCCGATGCCATATCCCCGAACAAGAAGCGCCACGCTTCCCAGTCACGCTCCTCAACGTCTGCAAGCTGGACCCTGGCTTCGTCCTCCGAGATCCCTCGCAGTTCCAGCTTGAAGGGTTCCGTATCGTCCTGGTGCAGTCCTTCGAGGAGACGAAAGTTCATCGAGGTGAAGTGGTACTCGCCACCTGACTTGCTGATGTGAGTGAGCCTCCATGCCAGAACGTAAGCGGCGAGCTTGCCAATCCCGAATTGCCCGATGGGGGCGCGTTGGTCGCCCTTGGGCTCGTAGGTAGCCTTGTTCGAGTGAGCGACGTGCCACAGCTCCTCGAACTGACCGACGCTCATCCCGCTGCCGTTGTCGATGACCCACAAGGGTGCCGTCGGTGCGGCGTCCACTTGCGTTGTCGCGTCGTCATCCGCCCCGTCATCTGCATCGTCGACTGGTCGCGGCGTCAGCACGTGGACAGCAGTGGCCCCGGCATCGTAACCGTTGCTCACCAACTCCTCGATCGCCTTGTGTGGGCTCTGGTACAGGCCCTCGGAGAAGAGCCGGATGATCTCATAGCTGATATGAACGGGGATGGTTCGGACAGGCGTTCCTACCGTGGCGAGGTCTTGCGGGACGTCGTCGCTCACTGCTGCCCCGGGCTCTCGCTGTAGCGGGACAATGCGGTGTAACCAGGCGCGGGGCTGCCCATCACCCTTCACCGCCCTCGGTCCAGACCTTCTTGAGGCTGGATCTGGACACCAAGGTTCGCTGGCCGATCCGCATGGAGGGGATCTCGCCTCGCTTTACCGCCTCGCACGCAAACGACCTGCTCATGCCCATCAACGTAGCCGCCCCTCTACCCATGCACACGAGACGTTCGCCGTCCCTCAGCGCAGTGGGATCCGAGGGGAACGGCTCCGCCAAGACGAGCGACGAGGTGGTGCCAAGCGGAGAACGCCACGGTTTGATCAACTCCTCAGGGACGGCCGCGGGCTCTGGTGTGCACCCGCAGGGCATCGGCCACCCGGTCAGCTGCCTCTTGGGGGTCCTCGTGCTCCCATATCCGGACCGGCACCCACCCGACGGCCACCAGTCGTGCATCGGTGTCGCGATCACGGTCCTTGTTGGCAACGATCTTGTTCGGCCAGTACCAGCCGTTGGTGCGGTGCTCACGACGGCCGTGCTCGGGGCAGCCGTGCCAGAAGCAGCCGTCGACGAAGACGGCGACCTTGGCACCAGTGAAGACGATGTCGGCCTGTCGGGCGAGGTCCGGCAGCGGGCGCCGGTGGACGCGGTAACGCAGCCCGCGCCGGTGGAGGACGCGTCGGAGCGCCAGCTCGGGAGCGGTGTCGCGTCGGGCGAGGGTGCTCATCTTCTGGTGGACCGCTTCGCTGGAGGCGAACGGCATGCGCCAACGCTC
>JAJZNG010000116.1:2387-2777 GCA_021847945.1 Actinomycetes bacterium
GCTACCTGATGGCTTGAGCGACGCAGTCGGCGACCTGGCGGGCGAGCAGCGGGGGGACGGCGTTGCCGACCTGGGCCTGGACCGATGCCCGACGGCCGACGAAGGTGAAGTCGTCGGGGAAGGTGAACAGCCGGCGCAGCTCTGGGACCCGGAGGCGTCGGTTCTCCCAGTGGAAGGGGCCGACGTTGGGGCCGGGCTGGGCCTGGATCGTGGGCGACGGCCGGTCCGGCGACAGCTTGAGCAGGAACGACCAGTAGCGGCTGCGCCATTCGAAGACCGGGTCCGGGTGGCCGCGCTCGGCGGTGTAGAAGAGGTAGTTGTCGCCGGGCGGGATGTCGGCGAGGAGGTGCCCCCAGCGGCCCCGCACGGTCTCCTCGGGCTCTGCGGCGG
>JAJZNG010000056.1 GCA_021847945.1 Actinomycetes bacterium
GGCGCGCGTGCTCGCTCTGGAACGCGCAAGGACAGGCCCAAGCAGGTCTGAATGCTGAGCAAGGTTTCCGGTGGCCATAGCGGCGGAGTCACACCCGTTCCCATCCCGAACACGGAAGTTAAGCCCGCCAGCGCCGATGGTACTTGGGGGGTAGCCCCCTGGGAGAGTAGGACGTCGCCGGAATCTTCTCAGACGAAGAAGCCCCGCACCCCGTTAAAGGTGCGGGGCTTCTTCGCGTCTGCTCTTCCGGGGTATGATGGTCCTCTTATGCCCGAAAACCGACCGTCCCGCTCGCGCAGCTACCGTCCCGGTGGTGATTCGCAGCGGGGTAGCACCTCCGGCGGCGGCCGTTCGTCTTCCGCTCGCCGTAGCCAGGTGCCGCGATTCGGTCGCACGTCGACCTGGCGGTCTGATACGGGTGGGTCTAACGAGGGCCAGCCAGCCAGACGGAGCAGCGAGGATCCCCGGCGTTCTCCCCGGGGGACTGACGGGTCGACGCCGGGAAGGGATCGTTCGATGGGGCGTAGCTCCGAGGGTGTCGCGCGCCAGTCGAGCGATCCATGGGGCCGCCGTGACAGGGTTGACCGGTCGACGGGAAAGTCTGGGGCTCGGCCGGGTGACGAGCGACGCGATAGCAGCCGTGGTTCTTTTGAGCCTGGTCGTCGAAGCTCGCCGTCGAATCGGGGCACTTCCGGTGGTGGCAGAAGTCGTAGTGACAATCGCAGTGAGGATCCGCGCCCAATTTCTGGGCGAGGTGGTGGTCCGCGTCCGGACTCGGGTCTAAGAGATGGAAGTGCCCGTAATCCGACCCTAGGACGAGCCGGCCAGAGGCGGAGTTCGGATGGTCGCGACGGTTACCAGCAGGGACCTCCTAGATACGAGCGCACGGCTGACGGCCCATCGGGCCAGGGGATGCCGTCTGGTGCTGATGGTCCGCGTCGCAGCGGCGTGAGGCGCCCCGGAAGGCCCAATGATCCTAAGTGGGGTTCTCAGTCGGCCAGGGGGTCTCAGCCGGCCAGGGGGTCTCAGCCAGCCAGGGGTTCTCAGACGACGAGGGGCTTGAAGCCGTCCCGCGGTGTAGAGCAAGCCGGTTGGCGCGGCCGGAATCAGCCGCAGGATCCACCTGCTGCGGGCCATAAGTGGGGTGGGGTGGCACGACGAGGCATAGGTGAGCTGAACCGGGAGGCGAGCGACGTCGAAGGTCCGTCGTCTTCGCAGCTTTGGAGGCAAGCCGTAGAAGACGACGAGCGTAAGGCGCTGCGGGCGACAGCGTGGGAGCCCGACGAGACGTGGGTTCTCGAACCCGAGCCGTCATCGTCGATGGTCGAGGCCAGGCCGGCCAAGTCCTCCCCTCCTGTGTATAGGGATATTGCGGTTGGGCGGGAAGGCGCACCTGCACCCGGCGGCAGGAGGCGGACTGTTCCCCGTCGTGTCGTCGATGAGGTGGTGGCGTCCGCCGGGAAGGCGAAGGGCGAGAAGTTGGCCTCTCGTATCGCGGATGCCACCTACTCTTACGAGAAGGAGAGGTATGCGGACGCACTTCGGGTGCTTCGTCAACTGGTTGCCGAGGTTCCCGGTTCTGGCGCAGTTTGGGAGCTTTACGGGCTTACCCTGTACCGGTGTGGCCACTGGACGCAGGCCGCTTCCGCTCTGGAGACATTCAAAGAGCTGTCCGGCTCCTACGACCAGCACCCGGTGATCGCTGACTGCTACCGGGCGTTACGGCGATACGAGGACGCCGAGCAGATGTGGGCAGAGCTTCGGGAGGCCTCGCCGAGCGGTGATGTCGTCGCTGAGGGGCGGATCGTTGCGGCCGGGGTTAAAGCCGATCGCGGAGACCTTGCAGGAGCGATCCTCATGTTAGAGAAGGCGTCGCGCAAGGTTGCCAAGCCCGCGGACCGCCACCTGCGCCAGTGGTATGCGCTGGCCGACCTCTACGAACGCGTAGGGGACCTGCCGCGCGCACGGGATCTGTTCAACCGGGTTGCGTCGATCGACGCGGACGCCTTCGACGTTCGTGCCAGGCTGAAGTCGCTCCACTGAGCTGATCCGGTCCGCCCGCCTCGAAGACCCGGCCCGGCAGTTGCGAGAGATCCGGCCCGCCAGCCTTGAGTCGATGTCACACCTCCCCCCTAGGGTTTGCTATGCGGTTGTTGCGACGGTCGGAGTCGCACTACCGCCTCTAGCTGACGCCGAGCGCCGGCCGCTTTCGGAGGTCGTCTAGCGAGCCGGGCGGGTGCCTGCTCGGAAAGGTGGTGGGGAAGTGCTGAACGTCGTGGTCGTCCAGGGTGTCGTGTCGCGTCCGGCTCAGCTGGTGGAGCTCCCTTCGGGAGGTCGTCTCGTGCACGTGGAGGTAACGGTGCGACAGTCCGAGGGTCCAGCGGAGACCGTTCCGGTCTCATGGTTCGATCCTCCTGCCTGGGCGGGCGACCTCCAAGTAGGGGCGGAGGTCGTCGTGGCCGGGCGGGTGCGCCGGCGTTTCTTCCGGGCGGGTGGAGTCACCCAGAGCAGGACCGAGGTCGTCGCAGCCAAGGGCTCTCCCTTGTCATCGCAGCGTAACGTCGCAGCGATTCTCCAAGAAGCCATAAGCGTAATCGAAGGCGCCGCCGACTAGTACTGCGCCTGCCACAGGAGCCCCCGGTGGTCGCTGTTCTAGGGGACTCCATGTCGCTGCGGCTACCCGTGGGTAGTGGCCGCCGGTGGTGACGCTCGCTAGCGTGTTGGGGCAAGATCACCAGCCCCGGTCCCTTTCGGAGTCGGGCATTATC
>JAJZNG010000110.1 GCA_021847945.1 Actinomycetes bacterium
ACCCACAGCGCCTCGGGCACGTCGGTCACCATGTCCGACGGGTACAGCAGCGGCCCTTCAGGCATTCGGGAGGCGATCTCATCGACGAGGGCTGCTACCCCCGCCCCGGTCCTAGCCGACACCGGGAAGAGCTCCTCGAAGTCCGCGAGGACTTCCGCCGAGCGAAGGCTTTCGAGAACTACCCGACGGGGAACCCGGTCCACCTTGTTGACAACACATATCGTCGTGGCCGGTGTCAGTTTCGCTATGAAACGGTCGCCAGTGCCGACCGGTGACGACGCGTCCAGGACCAGCAGGGTCAGATCCACGCCGCCCATGCTGTCTCGGGCAGCGTCGTTAAGACGGGCCCCGAGCAACGTCCGCGGTTTGTGTATCCCCGGGGTGTCCACAAACACGATCTGTGCATCCTGCCTGCTAAGAACGCCCCGCACCGGACTACGCGTCGTTTGAGCTACGGGCGAGGTAATCGAAACTTTCGTGCCGAGGATCTGGTTCAGGAGTGTCGACTTTCCGACGTTCGGCCTGCCGATCAAGGTGGCGAAACCGGATCTCAACGTCTGACGCCCGCATCGGGAGGCGATCCAGGTTCGTCTCTGGGTGCTAGCACCTCGACGCGCACGAAGCCGATCCGCCGGCCGATGACCTCCTGGGCTGTCAGGGTGTAACCATCCACGAAAGCGGTCTCGCCCTCGTGTGGCACATGGCCCAACGCCGAGTAGACGAGCCCGCCGAGAGTATCCCAGTCGTCGCTTTCTGGCAGTAATGGCTGACCGAGCGACTCGAGAAGCTCGTTCACCTCGTCGATCGGGGTTCTCGCTTCTACCACCAGCGTGCCGTCCGCGAGAGTTTCTGGTAGGACCGACTCGGTGTCGTACTCGTCGGTAATCTCGCCTACGAGCTCTTCGAGAAGGTCCTCCAAGGTGACCAGTCCAGCGGTCCCTCCGTACTCGTCGACGACGATCGCTATATGGAATTTGCCGGCCTGCATCTCGCGCATCAGCTCGGAGACCCTTTTGCTCTCCGGGGTGAAATTAGCGGTTCGCATTACGGTAGCTACTTCGGCCTCCCCGTTACCTTCCCGCTCAGCTCGCATCAGATCTTTCACGTGCACGACACCGACCACGTCGTCGATCCCTTGCGAAAAGACGGGTATCCGGGAGAAGCCAGCCGGGATGACGACGTCGATCACGTCGGTTATCCGAGCGTAGGACTCGACCGCCACCATGTCGGGGCGTGGCACCATCACCTCCCTCACGACGGTGTCACCGAAGTCGATTATCGAGTGGATCAGCGTCGCTTCTTCGTGCTCGATGACATCCTCCTGAGCAGCCTCGTCGGCTATCGCGCGGAGCATCTCGTCGGAAGTGTAGGGGCCTGCTTTGATTCCTCGGCCTGGTAGGAGGCCGTTGGTTATCGCTATCAGGGCCCGGGCTGTCCAGCCTATCGGGGCGAAAGCCACCAGCAGCCGGATGGCAGGGGCAGCCCGCAGCGCGGCTCTTTCGGGATGTTCGACAGCCCACGTCTTGGGCGCGAGCTCCGCGACGACGAAGACGACGATCACTTCGAACGCCGTCGCTGCGACAACCCCGAGGGCTCCGAGATAGTGCTCGGAGACCACCCCGACTAGGGTGGCGGCCACCAGGGTGCACAACTCCAAGCTGAAAAGCACGACAGGTAGCACCCTGTCGATGTTCTCCACCAGGCGCAGAAGGGTCTGAGCGCCTCGACGGCCCTCCTCTACTAGGGAAACGGCCTTCACCTTCGAGACTCTGGTCAGAGACGTCTCCGCCATTGCCAGGAAACCTGTGATGGCGATGAGCACCACGACCACTGCGAGCAGGGCTACGTCCGAACTACTGAAGCGAGCTGAGGCAACAACTCCTGGAGGTTTCACGGCGCACCTCCGACGCCCGGTGACTCTTGTGGCGGCTTGGCTTCCGGCCCGACCACCTCGGCAGCGTCGGGCTTGGCGTGGTGGCGTTCGAGGAGCACCCGCTCCTTGGCTTCCATCGCCTCCGCCTCTTCGGGATCCTCGTGGTCGTGGCCGAGAAGGTGAAGTAGACCGTGAACCAGCAGCAGCGCTATTTCGTCGTCGTAGGTTCCGGCGTGCTCAGGCGCGTTGCGGTTGGCGACGGCAGGGCAAATGACCACGTCGCCGAGAAGCGAGGGCATGTCGTCGATGGAGCTAGCGAAGCCCGGACCGCTTCCACCCGAGTCCGGGGACCGACCGCCCTCCACCGGTTCGTCGTCGATGGGGAAAGCCAGAACGTCCGTCGGTCCCTCGCGAGCCAGGAATCTGGTGTTGAGGTCTGCGATCGTGGCCTCGTCGACGAACAGCACCGACACTTCGGTGTCACTTCGGACTCCCTCGTCGGCGAGTACCGCCTCGGCGAGAGCCGCCCATCTCATGGTCTCGACGGGGAAGTCCGATTGCTCGTCGGCCACGAACACGGATGCGGGCAACTTCGATCTCTCTCCTGTGGTCTTACTTCTGGGACGGACCGGTCGGGACTTCGACCGGTACCACTGGGTGCTCGGCTGCGTCGTAAGCGCCGACAATGTCCGCGACGATCCTGTGACGCACCACGTCGCGCCTGGTGAGCCTCACCCAGGCGAGCCCTTCGATGCCCGACAGTATCTTCTCCAGGCCGCTCAGACCGGACCGTCCCCCCGGCAGGTCCACCTGGGTGTCGTCCCCGGTGACTACGACCTTGGAGCCAAAGCCGATCCGGGTGAGGAACATCTTCATCTGCTCGGGGGTCGTGTTCTGCGCCTCGTCCAAGATGATGAAACTGTTGTTGAGCGTGCGGCCCCTCATGTAGGCCAGGGGGGCCACCTCCACGGTGCCCGCTTCCATCAGCCGCCTCGACGTCTCGGTCCCGAGCATGTCGTAGAGGGCATCGTAGAGCGGACGAAGGTAAGGATCTACCTTAGCCATCAGATCTCCGGGCAGGAAGCCGAGCCTCTCCCCCGCTTCGACGGCCGGGCGGGTGAGGATGATCCGGTCGACCTGCTTGGCTTGGAGCGCCTGGACGGCCAACGCCACCGCCAGGTAGCTCTTCCCCGTTCCGGCAGGTCCCACCCCGAAGGTGACGATGTTGTCTCTGATCGCCTCGGCATAGCGCTTCTGCCCGCTGGTCTTGGGACGCACAGGCCGTCCCCTCGGGGATCGCAGCAGCTCCGAGGTGAGCACCTCTGAAGGCCTCTCGTTGGCTTTGACCATGTCGATCGTCCGGTGGATCATCTGAGGGTCGACGGGCTGGCCCTGCTCCAAGAGGAGTCTCAGCTCGTCGAAGAGGCGTCCGGCGGTCTCGGCGTCGTCGCCGGCGATCGTGAACTCGTTACCCCTCGTGTGAATGGACGTGCCGGCGAAGGCTTCTTCGACCAACCGAAGGTTCTCGTTCAAAGGGCCCACCAGACGCGGCATCAGATGGTTCGGGATGGTTACTGTTACGGTAGTGGACACTTTGGCTTTGTACAGATCCTAGCCAATGTCTAACTGGGCGACGGTGAATTCCCAGCCGGGACGGCCAGACGAGACACAGAAGGTGGATCTCACCACGCTTGGAGCCTCAACGTATCGGCTCAACCCCGGGTGGCCAGCCCATCTGCTGACCTCCTATCACGTGCATGTGGAGATGGTTCACGCTGTTCAAGGAGTGCCTTCCCACGTTGAAGACCAGTCGGTAGCCGTCGGACGCGATCCCGAGGGACTCCGCCCCGTTGCGCGCCGTGGCGAACATCTCCGCCATGATCTCGCCATGCCCCGGCTCCACGCAAGCAGCATTGTCTATGTGAACCCTGGGTATGACAAGGAAATGCACCGGTGCCACAGGGTTGAGGTCGAAGAAAGCGTACGTGTGGTCCGTGGAAAGCACCTGCCGAGACGGCAAGTCACCTGCGACAATCCGGCAGAAGATACATTCGACCACGAAGTTCACACTACCCTCGTGTCGATGGCGCCCGCGGAAGATTGGTACGCGCCCGACCCGAACGCCGTGGACGACCTGCTCGGACGCTTGGGGGCCTGGCAGGCCTCCGAGCGCGTCTCGGAGGCAGCAGCCGAGCGCGCCCGCTCACGTGAAATGCTGGAGCGGGCGGCTAGTACCTCTACCTGGACCGGTGCGCTGGTGGACCTTGCCGAGACGTCTTCGGTCGTCGTGGCTGACGCCGCGGGGTACAGAGTGACGGGAAGGCTCGTAGGGGTCGGGAAGGACTTCGTCACCTTCGAAGCGACTTCGGGCAGACCGACCCTGGTGCCCATCGACGCCTTGGTGTCGATCACTCCCGTCGAAGACGGCACTTCCGCCAGGACAAGGCGCCCCGCCGGAGCCCGAGTAGCTCCGCTCGCGACCACCATGGCGACCGTGTTAGACCTTCTGTGGGATGAGTCGGCGCCGGTCACCATCCGCACCGAGTCCTCGTCGCTGCACGGTGTGATCGTCGCCGTAGGAGAGGACCTGGTCAGCCTTCGACTAGAGGGCCAAGAGCTCGCAGTTCACGTGCGCTCGTCGGCGATCACCTGTTGCGAGATCTTCTGACACTAACATCGTCCAGAGCGAGCGGCGCTCAGTCGACCTCTGCGTGCACGGATCCGTCTTGGCTGAAAGAGTCGTCGCGAGCGGCGCGGGGCTTGGGCTCGGGATAGAGATGCTCCAACGTCCCCGGCTCGATCTTCATTCTAGAGATGAAGTCCGTGATGTCCGACGCCTGCACTCTTATCACCCGGCCCATCTTGTATGCGGGCAGCTGTCCCTCGTCGATGAAGCGGTACAGGGTGCGCAGGGTCACACCAAGCCTGTCGCACGCTTCGCGCGTTCCGAGCCACTCGATTGCTTCGCTCATGTCCCAATGTTATCTCAGAATTGGACAAAAAGGTGGCTTCTCGATAGATTTCATATCCAGTGCGGTGGTTGCCCGCTGATGCTTCCGTTCGACGGCGATGGCCGGGACGCTCGCTTGAGCGCCCCCGTCCAGTGTCGCCCAGCCCCCCATCCGGGCGCCTTCCGAGGGATCCCACCGCGGGGGTCATCTCCCCAGGGCGCACGCGACGCGTGAACGCACGAGCCGTACTAGGTGGCCTTTTGGTGTGCGCCGCCGGTGTGGTCGCCTTCGCATCGGTCCTTTCGAACACGAAACCCGCTGACAGGCAATATCTGCTAGCCAACCGCCCGATACCTGCTGGAAGCGTGCTCGAACCTTCGGAGCTTTCGAGCGCAGCCATCTCCCTCCCTGCGAGCATCTCGGGTAATGCCTTCAGCGTCGAAGGGTCGCTGGTGGGCAGGACCCTTGCGAGCCCGGTCCAATCCGGCGAGCTGATCGAGTCATCCATGCTCGACCCGCCAGAACCGCCTACCCGGCCTGTGAGCATACCGGTGAACCCTGACTCGCTTCTGGGACTGTTCCCCGGGGAGAGGGTGGATGTCCTGGCGGTCTCGCCTTCCTCCGCTGCGAGCGGCAGTTCTGGGGCGACTTCTACTGGGGCCGCTTCCGGACCGGCGCAGGCCGGCGGGGCGCCAGCGGAGTCGCCTGTCGCTACAGCCGCCTCGACGGTGGTGATGAGAGGCGCCGTGTTAGTTGCGATAGCCCATTCGTCCTCCGGCCTGACCGGAAGTACCGGGACTATGACGGACGTGACCCTCGGCGTGGCGAACCTGGGCGACGTCGAAGTCCTAGTGGCAGCTTCGCAGACCTCCACCGTCGAGTTGGTCCTTGCGGAGCCCTCCGACGGGACCGGACCCGGCCCGGGTGCGGCGCGGGGCGCCGGCGGCCAGGGCGCCGGCGGCTAGGAATGGTCACCTCGGGAGCTGAACGCTACGTCCTGCTCGGGCTTGCGCCGGCCCGCTGTTCGTGGTTTGACGCCCTCGGACAGTGGGCGATGTCTGCGACGATCCCAGCCGAGTTCGTCAAGTGCATATCGGTGGAGGAGATCCGTGCTCGCTTAGCCTCAGGTCGAGCCCATTCCGCAGTCGTGGTGGACGCGTTGGCGCCAGGTTTCGACCGTGATCTCGTCGGCATCGCCGCGAGGTCTCAGGTGCCGGTAATAGTGGTCACCAACGGCAGGTTGCCGCATTTATCCCCCGACGACCTCGGCGTGGTAGCCGAGCTGCGGGCGGATTTCAGCCCCTCCGAGCTTCTGGACGCCTTGGAGTCCCACTGTCAGACGGTCGGGCGAGCCGACAGCCTCCCTCCGGTAGCCGACGACTGGACCCAGTCGCTGTGGTTCGGGCAGCTGATAGCGGTCTGCGGACCCGGAGGCACAGGGGCTTCTAGTGTCGCCGCGGCGATAGCGCAGGGCATGGGCACCGACGCACGCTACGGAGGTCAAGTGCTGCTAGCTGACTGTGCTCTGCGAGCAGAGCAGGCCATGCTCCACGACAGCCCGCAGCTCGGCCCCGGGCTGCAAGAGCTCGTCGAGAGTCACCGCCTTGGACGTCCCGACCCGAACGAGGTGCGAGCCTTCACTTTCGACTTCCCTAGCAGGGGCTACCGACTGCTGCTCGGACTACGCCAGCCAGAAGGGTGGGTGGCGTTACGGCCGAGGGCCACCGAGGCGGCCATCGCAGGGCTGCGCAGAAGTTTCCAAGTGGTCGTCGCTGACGTCACGGGCGACGTGGAGGGGGAGAAGGAATGCGGTTCGGCTGATGTCGAGGACCGAAACCATCTCGCCAGGTCGGCGACGCGGCAGGCCAACGTGACTGTTGCTGTCGGCACGGCAGGTCTCAAAGGGGTCCACTCGCTCGCCGGCCTCATCCGAAGGCTCGTGCGTTCAGGGGTGGACCAGAATCGTATCCTGGCGGTCCTGAACCGTTCCCCCCGCCATCCGGCGTCTCGTGCCAGCTCGGCTCGAGCGCTCGCCGAACTGCTCGCAGCCTCGGGCATCGAACTTGCCTTAGCCGCTCCCGTGACGCTCCCTGAACGCAACGTGGAGGAGGTTTTCCGTTATGGAACGTCCTTCCCCGAGGCGCTCACCAAGCCGCTGTCCCAGGCGGTCGAGTCCCTTGTCGGTCGCGTGGCCGACTCGGCACCGCAGTCGAGCCTTCCCGAGCGCATCGAACCCGGGTCGCTCGGGACCCTCACCGAAGGTTAGAAGCCAGATGTCCGAGTGCCAGAAAACGCCGGCACTGTCAAAACAGCCTCAGGTCGTCGCTCTTGCGCCCCCGCAGCTCGTCGTAGTCGACCTCGACGCATACGATTCCCCTCGCCCCAGCGAGCACGCGCGCTTGGGGGCGGATTCTCTGAGCGGCGAATATTCCCCTAACAGGGCGGAGACGCCCGTCGAGGTCTAGGCGTTCCAGGTAGCGAGCGAGCTGCTCGACCCCATCTATTTCACCGCGCCGTTTCACCTCGATCGCCACTGCCCGCCCCTCTTCGTCACGACACAGCAAGTCGACGGGTCCGATGTCGGTCGGATACTCACGCCTCACGAGACGCAAACCTTCTCCTAGCGCGGTCGGATCAGCGGCCAGCAGCTCCTGAAGATGAGCCTCTACCCCGTCCTTGAGCAGGCCCGGTTCGACTCCGAGCTCCTCGCTCACATCCAGGTGCACGGCTTCGAGGTTTATGGTCAGGGTCTCATTCTTCAGGTTCGTGAACACCCAAGAGCTACCGGCTTCGGCCATTGTGCACGGAGGAGTCATCCAGTTGAGGGGCTTGTACGCCCGGTCATCGGAGTGCACCGAGACCGATCCGTCGGCTTTGAGCATTATGAGCCTAGTTGCCGTTGATAGGTGCGCTGACAGCCTGCCGGCGTAGTCGACGCTGCACGTGGCGATCACAAGGCGCATGGCCACTATTCTGCCTGATCGCCCCGTCTGCGGTCTGCGTAGCTAAAGCTCCATCAAACAGTTGTTGACTTGGTGGACAACTCGCCGCTATGGTTCGGCGCAGAGCAGTCCAATTCGGCTAGCTCCTATTTAGTGAGGGGAGGTTGCAGATGTCTGCAACTGTTGAAAGCTCTGCGAGCGACCACTTCGCCGGAGCCTCTTCGCTACGGGGATGGCGTCGCTACGTCAGGGGTTCTCGCGGCGTCTTGCTTCTCGCAATTGTTTTGATCCTCGTGGGTGGACTCGTGGCGAACACAGCCCAGACGGCAGGTGGCCATATTCGAGTCGAATCGGTCCGGTTCGTAGATCAGACTGGTCTCATACAGACTGGACTTCTTTATATTCCCCAGAATGCGACGGCTAAAACACCGGCGTGTGGTGTCGTCACGATTCATGGGTATATCAACTCGGTTGACACGATGGACGGCTACTCGATAGAGATGGCCCGTCGAGGCTGTGTCGTCCTCGACGCCAATCAAACAGGTCAGGGAAGTTCCCAGCCCCCTGCTTTCGCAGACGAGTTCGGAGGTCCAGCGGCTCTCGCTTTTATAAACACCCTTCCGATCGTACGCCATGGAGACGTAGGCTTGATCGGTCACTCCATGGGAGGATGGGCATCGGTCCTCGCCGCCGCAAGTGCCCCTAAAGATTACCGATCTGTCGTATTGGTCAGTTCATCTGTTAGCACCCCCGGAGTCGAGCCGATACCTGGTACCCCGACGTTCCCACGCGACATCATGGTCGACGAGGCACGCTACTCGGAGTTCTCTCAGCTCATGTGGGCGGAGCCAAAAGGAAGCCTGTTCCCCGATTCGACTCGTATGCAGGCTCTGTTCGGCACTCACCAGCCGATAGTTCCGGGGAAAGTGTACGGGTCGGTGGCGGCCGGCACCGGGCGTGAACTGATCCTTCAAGGAGTAGACCACCCGGCTATGACGATCGATCCAAGCTCGGTCGCTCACGCAGTGGGCTGGATGCAAGCCACGCTCACCGGAGTTCAGTCGACGTCTCCTGGAAACCAAATATGGTATTGGGACGAAGCAGGATGCCTTATCGCGTTGGTTGGCGTTGGGCTTTTCCTGTTCGGAGTTGCAGGCGAACTTCTAAAGCTCCCGTATTTCGCAACGGTCGTGCGTTCACGACCGGAGAACCGTGCGATGCGGGGTCTTCCCTGGTGGTTCGGTGCCGCGATACTCGTGGGGTTAGGTCCCGTAACTTTCTACTGGCTGCAAGAGTGGGGTACAAACACCTTCCCCGCAGGTCCCTACCTTCCCCAAACCATCACCTCCGGCGTGGCAGCCTGGGCTCTTGGTGGCGCGATCATCGGTATGATCCTCTTCCTCATCTGGCATTTCACGACAAAGAAGGCAACGCGAGGTTCGCTTCACACGTACGGTTTGACCGAGCCGGATGGCCGAATCGACCGGTCTTTGGTCTGGCGTTCCGTTCTTCTCGGACTGTCAGTGGTCGTTGCAACTTACGTGGCGGTGTACTTCTTCGAGTGGGCGTGGAACTCCGACGTGCGCTTTTGGATCTTCAACATCAAACCAGTCAACTACACTCATATGAAGATTGTTCTTGACTACCTCTGGCCATTCCTTTTGTACTTCATCGCCTTATCGGTGATCGTTTTTGGGCAGCTTCGACCGAGGATGCAAAGTCTAGGTACATTCATGCTTGCGGTCACAGTTCTTTTAACGGTTGGCTATGTAGGCTTCCTAGGACTTGAATACGGCGTGTTGTTCGGAACGGGTGAACTCCTGACTTCCAGCCAGCCGCTCTTAACTATAGTTGGCTTCCAATTCGTACCAATTTTTATCCTTATTGGTACAATTTCAAGTTATTTCTTCTGGAAAACTGGAAGAATATGGACGGGTGTGGTCGTCCTTACAACCTTCATCCCAGCAATCATTATCGCCAGCACAGCCACTCAAGGCGTCCCCTGGTAGAATTTCAGTCTGCCACCCAGGCAGAAGTTAACCTACATAGTATTCACTGAAACATCTTGTGAGTTGCTGTGGGTACGATCGGGGTGCCGGGGCACCCGGACCCCGAAGGCGGGGCACACCAGGGAAGGGCTAGCACCACAAACCCGGCGATTGTTGTCCGTTAGAGCTGTTCTCCGGGGCCTTTTTTGCCGATAGATATCGCGATGGCTCCTGCTGCTACTGTCGACCGTCCGCCTACCGGCGATCCGGCGTACGCCGGGTTCCCCGAAACTGTGGCGAACACTCCCCGCCTGGCGACGGCAGTCGCGCCCGGAGCCTGGGGACGGTCGTTGCGGCCCGAGCCGTCAAGGCCCGTCCTTGGGGCCATCGGCTGGGCGACGTGTCCCCCGCCGGCCCCTGACATCGACCTTCGGGGATCCGATGCGGGACAATCCGATCCTGGCCGCAACGCCAAGGACACTTGGGGGCTCGTTGCCCGAGCCACGAAGCGGACCGCTCCGGCAGCGGCACTCGCAGTCGCACTCGTCGGTGTCGCCGCTTTGACTCACACTCAGCCGTCCGCAGCGAGGCACCAAAAAGCGTGGGCAACCGAAGTAACACCGTATCTGAACGCTGTCGCCTTGGACGTGGCACATCTCGACACGCCGATCCGCTCAGCCGTCCAGGCCTCATCGGCCTCCGCCGAACTGAGATCCGAACTTGAGGCCGCACGGGCTGTTGGTCAGTCTCCGGTCCCTGCGTGGGGAAGACTTTGGACATCGGCACTAGACGAAGCCCAGGCTGCGCTCGGCGCGCCCGCGTCAGCAGAGCAAACAAGGTACGCCGACGTGACGTTCGCCGCTGATGATCTCGTCTCCCTCGGCCAAGCGATCGCTGCCGGGTCATAGACATCGGGGCACGCTGCGGGCACTTCCGTCTAGCCAGCCCAGAAGCTGGCTGGGTTCTCAGCAGGTCAGCGGCTGTGGCGCCCCAAAAGCCCCTGGTCCGGTGCTGACCACCGGACTGTCAGCTACGACCGCCGTTGCTGTGGACGACACCACGATCCGGCCCACCCCGGGAACTCCTTGTGCGAAAATCCCGTGCGTCACGGCGCTCGCGGTGACTTGCACCCACAGGCCCGCCACGGACACCGACACGGCCTTTACTACAAGCCCGGGCGCTCCCTGCGCCGAGATAGACGAGCAGACTTCCCGGTCGACGAGTCGGGGTGCCAGCACAAGCGCGCCGGTTGAGTAGAAAGACGTCCCATTGAGGCCCGCAGCGGCCCCGTCGTTGGCGGCAGCGAGGAGAACGTCGTGGAGCTGCTCGCGTGCCCTGTATGCGACCGCACTGTTGATCGCCAGAGCGGCGAGGACGATCAAGATCATGAAGCCGGCTGGCACCAAAGCGAGCACGCTGCCGGCTTCGACCCCGTTCCAGCCCGACGCGCCACCTCCGGGGAGGCGCCTGGAGGACGAACAGCAGAGTTTCACGGGCAGTTCGCCTGTCCCGACAGCCCGCTCCTGTAGGGATCGACGAGCTCCGACTGGCTCGAAGTGACGGTAGTCGAGCTTCCTACATCACCCACGAAGGGAAGCACGAGCAGCGGAGAGGGGTACGACACGCTGACAGTCACCCGTGCGCAGCGCTGGAGGCCTCCCCCGCTTAGCGTGACTTTAGCTAGCTGCGGGTTCCTGCCCCAACCGGTCAAAGTGGCGATCGCTGCGCTTTGGGCCTGCGCTGCAGCCTGCGCGGGGTTGGTTCCCTCGACGTAGGTGCGAACAGCCTCTCGGGCGGCCTGCGCTGTCGCCGAAGAGGTGTCGACAACCGCCCACGCGTAGGAGACGAGAAGAGTGCCCGCCACGAACAGGAGCATCCCGAAGAGAAAGCCTTCGAAACCTGCGACGAAGCCTTCCTCTCCTCTCTCGCGCCCCGATTGTGACTTCAACGGAACTGCTCTGTTCTGACAGTGACCGTACGCGATATGGTGCCCCAGCCCGGGAAGCCGGGCAGCACCTCGGGGCTCGACGCGCTGACGTGTAAGACCACGTCCTGGCTGTCGACTCGCTCCCAGACGAAGACGGTGTGAGAGGCGCCGAACGATCCAAGGGACTGGCGCGCCGCCGCCTCGGCTTGTGCCACATCACCACCAAGAAGTGGCGACTGAGCTACCGTCTGGGCCGCCCTGATAGCTACCTCGGTCAGAGTCGACGTGGCGTACAGGCGTATTATGACCTGCACTGCGAACAGCAACAGGACCATGAAGATCAAGAAGCCGAACACCGTCCCAAAGACGCCGATGCCGGCGTCGCTCAAGGCTAGTTCAGCACCCCGTCGTCGTCTGACCGATGCAGTTGACTTGAGTATTGACATGCGCTGCAGCGTTTTGGAAAGTGGCGCTGAAGGCTATCCACATCGCCACCCCCAAGAAAGCCATTATCAGTACAGCGATGGCAGCGGAGATCACTCCCTCGCCTCTTTCGTCGCGCCGGCGGCAGAGTCGGCCCTCACTTCGAGCGCGCCCTTTCATAGACCCTCCCTATCTCTAACAAAGCACCACCAGGCTGACCGGCACCCAACCCGGGCCGATCAGCGTGTCCACCTTCTACTAACAGATGATACTTGAACTACATAGATGTTATCAATAGGTGATTAAGAATCAGTATAAGCAAGGTCTTGGCGCTGTTGCGGCCTGGCACCGTTCAGCGGGTCCGGGTGAAGCGGTGGACAGCCTCTAGAAGCTCCTTGGTCTTCTCGTTCGCGACCGCCTCATCCCCCGAGGCGAGAGCGTTGCGCACGCAGTGGTTGACGTGGTCTTCGAGGATTAGCCCGGCGACGGCTTCGAGAGCCGTGGACACCGCCGCCACCTGGGTGAGAATGTCTATGCAGTAGCGGTCCTCGGAAATCATCTTCTCGATACCGCGAGCCTGCCCTTGGATTCTACGCATGCGCCTGAGAAGCGCATCTTTGTCCTTGACGTACCCGTAGGGAGGGCCGTCACGGCTGGAGGCTCCAGGGCCGGGGGAATCGGAGCCAGTGGGATCGGGACCGGTGGGTGGCGTCACGCTTCGTCGAGCGCCGATGCACGCGATGACGGCTGGGACTTCGAATGGGAGCCGTCAACTTGCGAAGCCGGGTGGGACGCTCGGACAAGGTCGAACCGGCGTAGGCGAAGGGAGTTGGACACCACGAACACGCTCGAGAAGGCCATGGTCGCAGCTGCGACGATAGGGTTCACGATTCCTGCCACGGCGAGGGGTATAGCCACGACGTTGTAGCCGAAGGCCCACACCAGGTTTGCTTTGATCGTCCTCAGCGTCCTTCTCGCCAGGCGTATGGCAACGCCGGCCGATCGCAGGTCCCCAGCGACGAGAGTCACGTCAGCAGCCTCGATCGCCACGTCCGACCCGGCTCCCATCGACATCCCGAGGTCGGCTTGGGCTAGGGCGGGAGCGTCGTTGACGCCGTCTCCTACCATCGCTACGACTTCTCCGCCCGCCTGCAGGCTCGCTACCACAGCCGCCTTCTCCTCGGGCAACACCCCGGCGATGACGATGTCTATACCCACTTGAGCAGCGACAGCTTTCGCAGTGCGCTCGTTGTCGCCGGTCAGGAGTATGGTCTTGAGACCTAGAGCCCGAAGGTCGCTTATCGCCTGACGGCTGGTCGGCTTGATCCGGTCGGCGACGGCGATCAGCCCTAGTGCCCGGCCATCCGCCGCAGCTGCTATCACCGTAGAGCCCGCTTCCTCCAGCCTGGTTGCCTCAGCACGCAGACCGTCGGGGACTTCGATCCCCCAATCTCCGAGAAGGTTCGGTCGGCCTACGACTACCGCACGGCCGTCGACTACGGCTTGGACTCCAAGGCCAGGTCTCGCACCGAAAGATTCCGCTGGCGCAAGAGCACCGAGACGGTTCCGAGCGTAGGCCGCTATCGCCCGGGCGATTGGGTGCTCGCTCGGATTCTCGGCGGCGCCTGCAAGACCGAGCAACTCGTCCTCGTCCGCGTCCGGCGCTGGGATCACAGCCACCACGGTCATCTTGGCTTGGGTGATTGTTCCGGTCTTGTCGAGCACGACCGTCGTCAGGCGCCTAGTCTGCTCCAAGGCCTCCGGGCCTCGTATGACGACCCCGAGCTGCGCTCCGCGCCCTGCCCCTACCATCAGAGCGGTCGGAGTTGCCAGCCCCAAAGCACATGGGCAGGCGATGACGATCACCGCGACGGCCGTGGCGAACGCGGTCGTAACACTCACTTCCCCGAACAGCAGCCACCCGACCAGGCTGAGCGCCGATACCCCGATGACTGCCGGTACGAACACCGACGAAACCCGATCGGCGAGACGCTGGGCCGGGGCTTTGCCGGCTTGAGCCTCGGCTACCAGCCTAGTTATCCGTCCGAGCGCCGTGGCGGAACCTACCTTGGTCGCCTCTACGACAAGCCTCCCCGACGTGTTCAGGGTAGCGCCGGCCACCTTGTCGCCGGGTGCTACTTCAATGGGTGTCGACTCGCCGGTGAGCATCGACTGATCGACCGCCGACGAACCTTCGACTACGACACCGTCGGTTGCTACCTTCTCACCGGGACGGACCACGAAACGGTCCCCTACAGCCAGTTCACCAGCCGAGATCGTGATCTCCATCCCGTCTCGCAGAACCGTCGCCTCCTTAGCTCCCAGTTCGGCCAGACTTCGTATGGCATCCCCTGAACGTCGCTTGGCCACGGCTTCGAGGTACCGGCCTGTCAGGATCAAGGCGGTGATCGCCCCGGCAGTGTCGAAGTAGACGGCGCTTCGGATTCCCCCCGCGACTACCACCGCCGACCAGGCCCAAGCGGACAGCGTTCCGACCGACACGAGTGTGTCCATCGTCGCAACGCCGTGGCGGGCGTTGAGCGCTGCAGCCCTGTGGAAAGGCCACCCGGAATATGAAACGACAACGGTGGCCAGCACCAGGGAGATCCACTTCCACCCGTCTGGGCGGCTGCTTGCAGACCACGCGAATACTAGCATCGGGATGCTCAAAACGATCGCCAAAGCCAAACGCAGCCGATAGTAGCGGGTGGTGTCCTCGTCGCCTTTAGACTCCGGTAGGGCCGCCTGGTATCCGGCGGCTTCCACGGCCGCGATCAGCTTCTCAATGTCGACGCTGGCCGGATCGTAGCGGACTGCGGCGTGTTCGCTAGCGTAGTTGACGTCGGCTGACACACCGTCGAGCTTGTTGAGCTTTTTCTCGATCCTTGCAGCGCACGATGCACAGGTCATACCCGAAATGGCAAGCTCGACGTAGTTACGCTCAGCTTTGCCATGACTCCCGGGCTGAGCGACAGAACGTGTGTCGGACTGGGTGTCGGACACCATCAGGCCACCTCGTAGCCGGCCTCTTCGATGGCATCCCGAAGTGCCCGGTCGTCGAGATCTTCTCCTGTGACGGTCACGAGCTTGTCGGCAAGATCGACCTGAACTTCGCTCACCCCCTGGACGGCTGACACCTCAGCTGAAACCGCTCGGGTGCAGTGTTCACAGGTCATTCCAGGCACCCGGTAGAGCAGCTTCTGTACCATTTCGCACCTCTGTTCCGCTTGAACCTCACCTAGAAGTATACCCGCCGGGGGTATAGCATCGGATGGGCGTTCGCCGTTTCCCTCGGCTCGGCGGACCCGGTGCCACTCAAACGCGACGCTTGTTACAGGCGACCCAACTTCCAAGACATCGAAGGACCGCTGATCGAACTGGACGCGTCCACAGGAACTTTCACCGTCTTGTTCGGAAGGTGCAGGGACACAACCGCCAGCTGCTCTCCGCGTCTCAGGGAGCGCAGCCGGCCTTGAGCATCCACACCGCTGAAAGTGACGCTTGCGCTCACTTTCTCCCCCGAGCAGACCAGCGCCTTGGCGGGCGTAGCCGTGACCCCTTCCGTCGTTTCGCCCCATGGTGCGCTCACACGAAGCACCTCCGCGCCACGCGGAAGTAGCGTCACCCTGGAAAGGCTCGCGAACGCGCTCGCGGCCAAGTTCTCGGCCGCATCCAGGGCCGAAGGCAGTGGGGTCGCGCCTCGCTCGCCGAGCACCGCTCCGTAGAGTTCCACCTTCTGGCCGTCTACGCTGCGGGTGGCCGAGAACACGAAGTTACCTCCCACCTGGGGAGTCGATCCGGTCTTGATCCCGTCGATCCCGTCGCGGCCCAGCGCGTAGTCGTAGTTGAAGACCGTCCCGGCGAGAGGGAGCGACACCTGGGGCATCGCTACGATCTGAGCGAGCACCGGGTTAGCCATTACATCCTCGGCCAAGCGGACCATGTCCGCTGCGCTGCCGACGCTGGCCGGGTCGAGACCGGAGACGTCTGCCAGATGGGTGTGTCGCAGACCTAGCGTCGATACCTCCGAGTTCATCGCGCTCACGAATGCGTTCAAAGATCCGCTGTTCCACGTCGCGAGGAGTTGAGCGATGTTGTCTGCGGACGGGATGAGCATCGCTTCAAGAGCTTCCAGTTCGCTCAGCTGTTCGCCCGCCTTGACCTTGATGACGGAGTCCTTGTTGGCGGCTTGCGCTGGGTACTGGGACGCTAACGCCGATGTAACGGTTATCTCGGGTCCAACCTGGCCTTCCTGAAGCGGATGGTCGTGCAGTATGACCAGGGCAGCTATGAGCTTGGCTACGCTAGCCAAGGGCACTTCGGCATCAGCGTTAACGCTATACAAGGTACCGACCCCGGGAGTGTAGACGTCGGTCGCGATATCGTTCACAGAGGTGAAGGCCGGGGGCCCGCCTTTGATCGCGATCGTCTTGGGCATAACGACGGCCGCCTGCGCCGGGGGTGCGCCACGAAGAAGTTGCACCGCAACAAAGGCCGCCACTACCACCACCGCCACCCCAAGCGCAGCGACCACCGAACCCCACCTTAGCGTTGGCAGTGTACGCCTCCTCGAGCTGAACGACCGTCGAGTTAGCCTCCGGGACCGATTTCTTAACCTCATCACCGCCATCTTCGACCATCACATCGCTGCGTTGTTGTCGGCCCGATCAACCTCTTCGCACTGCCACACTCCCCTGGCAAGAGGTAAGGACATACCTACCTGACGCCCACGGTCCTTTCATGCGTTGGCGAAAATGCGCAGAGCGTCAAGAAAAGGCACTGCAAGCAGGATCGTCCCAGGCACGAGAGCAGCGACAGTAACCGGTATCCACACCTGTTCGGAGCGACGATCGAGACGCGTCAGGGTGCGGGCGTGCAGATCACGTCGCACCTGGCGGGCCTCCGCTGATACGAGCCGAGCGAGGTCCGCCGAATCAGAGTGAAGGCTGAGGACCCGCGCAAGCCGTCTGACGCCTTCGGAACCCGACAGCTCGGCCCACTCCCCCAACGCCTGGGCCTGGGTCGATCCCTGGGCCACCCGGTTTAGAACACGTCTCAGGTCCTGCGCTACGCAGCCTCCACCTCTCTCAGATACCCGTGCGAGCACCGAGCTCGAAGAGAACCCTGCGCTTAAAAGCATCGCCATCTGCTCCTCGACGACCGGCAACTCTAGGTCGGTCGTGGCAGCCCAGTTTTTCGCCCTCCTCTCCAAACCCTGCTCGATGACCAAGAAAACCAGCAGCGGCAAACCTAAGACCACCAGCAGCCCGATCGAGGGGCTCGGCGCAACAGTCCCAGCGACGACTGCTGCCGCGACTAGTGCCAATAGACTCAGTCCCATCTGGCGAGACCGAAACCTCCTCGCTGTCTCGGACGAGTGGATCCTACGCAGACGTTCGTCAGGGATGCTAAGCACGCCGAAGAGGGTAGAGATACGATCGCCTATCTGCCCTACCAGCGGACCGATGACCGCCGCAAGTGACCTGTCACTCCCGCCGTCGCGGCCTTGCCGGCCGGCCG
>JAJZNG010000143.1 GCA_021847945.1 Actinomycetes bacterium
GTACTGCCCAGACGACGAGAGGCACACAGTGTGGTTGGTCGCCTGTCGGATCGGTCACCCACCCACCACTAGCCACTGACCTCCTGATCCGGCCATCGCTGAATCCAGACGTCCTCAGGTAAACGAAAAGTCCTTGTAGGGTTTCGTCGTTCCTTGATCGAGTAGACGGGCGTGAGGCGGGTGCCGTCAGGGGATCGATGCGAACGTGGAGCTGTTCGCCGTCATCTCGAGGTCGGCAGGGGATATTCGGCGCTGTGAGGGCAAACCCGGTCGTGGTGGACTACCAGAGATCAAGGCCTCCCGCTGCGACGCTCCTCACACGCTGCTGGCGGTCTGCGCGGCAACGGCGGAGGCGATCCGCTGCCCCGCATCTTGAGCAAGCGGAGGTCGGTCGAGTAGATCCGGTCGACCAGTCGGGAGCCTGCCCAGCTGTGTCGACGCTGCCGGCGGCCGGTGCCTGTTCTAGCCTGCGTCGGGTGGGGTGTTGGGGACTACCGGGGGTTCGTCCCAGGGGAAGTGGATCCAGTCGCTGGTGGTGGACCAGGTGTAGTCGGGGACTATGACCGAGCGCGGCTTGTGGTAGAGGACGGCGGTGCGTAGCGCGTTGACATGGCCTTTGAGCATGTCGACGACCATGGCAAGGGTCTCTCCGGAGTCGGCTACGTCGTCGGCTAGGAGCACGTCGAGTCCCGCCAGGTCTACCAGTGGGGGAGTGGGAGGTAGCAGGACGGGGACGTCGAGGCGGGCGTCGATGCCGGTGTAGAACTTCACGTTGATAGCGGTGCAGTTCTTCATGCCGAGCGAGTAGGCGAGCGCTCCTCCTATGGGAAGGCCTCCTCTGGCTATGGCGACCATCAGGTCGGGCTGGTACCCGCTGTCGGCTATCTGCTGGGCGAGTTGGCGGCTGGCCCGGCCGAAGTCTTCCCAGGTGAGCGTCTCAATCTTGTGTGTCTCGGTGTCGCTCATCCTCGCCTTTTCGTGTCCGGTCTGCTCAGTTCGTATGATGCTCGTAGCCCGGCAAGCGACGCCCGTCGGGTCCCTTCGACGATCCTACTCGCGAGTCTCTTGCTTCGACCTCGACGTCCACGCGCTCTCCTAATTTGCCGCTGCGGACAGCTTCGGGCCAGCTGGGCCTTCACGGTTTGGCCCCGAAGTGTGGTCTGGTGACCGCCCCGTCTGTCCGGGCGGGTTACCGTGCGGTTGCTTCAAACGTTGGCTTCGTCTTGTCTGGCGAACATCTCGGCTCGCGCTGGGCGAACCGGCTTCCACGCGGCGTCCCGAAAACCTTGCGTGTCGCCGTCCAATGCGAGGAAGCACAGTCCCGGCTGCGCCGCCTGTTTGATCTCTTCCGCCGCCGGCCGGCGGTCGGCTCGCACCTGCGGGCTTAGCCTGTCGACGAACGCTTCGGCCTCGGCGACCAGCTGCTCGTGACGGCGACGCATCTGCTGCGCATGGCCGGCCACGAAAGCCCGTAAGCGGTTTCCTTGGCGTTCAATCTCGCCGAGTATCTCGGCGAGATGGCCGTCCGAGCAGTCGACACGTTCGGCCATAGGCCCGTCGAAGCCTTGGGGCAGTCCGATGTCCCGTCCGGTGGCGATGTCGATTGCGGCCAAGCCGATCAGCTCCCGGCGTTCCCCGTAGTCGACGACGACACGGTTCTCCGGTAGGACGATCTCGAAAAGCCAGGTGACACCGTCAGGCGGGGTCACACTCCCATGCCGGTTCCTCCAAAGTTCGGTGGGTGCCGCCGCCTGCCACGAGTTCGGGTCGCCCCGGGTGGTGATCGCCCAACCGTCAGAGCGCCGGTAGAGGATCCCCAGGGAGCCGTCCACTCTTTCGGAGGCGACGATCGGACCGCCAGCGGGCACGGAGGTGTGGTCGAGGTCGAAGAACTTAGCGAAAGGCCGGGCCAGCACCACGCCGGAAGCTTCGTCGACAACCAGGCCTCGACAGTGAACGGTCTCGACGGTCCACAAATTTTTGGACGCGGCGCGCGCCGTGTAGTTGTACACGACGATCGACGTACCGGCCAGCCGGCGTCGGGTGATCAGCCCGCCGGCAATCTGGACTTCCAGGGCGGCTGGGTCGAGTATCTCCGCGATATCTGTCACGTCTAGTGGGTTCTTCCTGTCAGTCTTATAGCTGAGTTGCGAGCTCGGATTGGTCTTGTAGCTCGCTTTTCGGCCTTCTCTCGGCGATGCGTGTTGCGACTTGGAGCTAAGACTCCGGAAAGCTATACTTACTCTAAATCACAAGTGAGACTTTGGACACCAATGTAATATAATGAAGTAGTATGAGAGTGCGCCCTCCTTTCCGACGAACTGCTGAAGCTACCGGAGCGTTTCGCCGAGTTCACCACGTCGGCGATTAGGACCTTCGGTGCCTTTCACCGGGATCTTGCAGACCTGCGCCATGATCTCGGGGCGGTGCAGGAGGATCTCGGAGCCCTGAAGGCCAGTGTGACCGCGCTGGCTGGTGAAAGCTCGGATCTCCGCTCCGAGCTTGGGAAGTTCGCCGAACGCCTAGGGGAGGTCAGCGAAGACGGGCGGACGCAGTCTTGGTAACAGTGTTGGCCGAGAAGGGGTATCGCCTTCTGGGTGATCCGTCGCCCGTCGATCTCGGTCACGACGAGGTGGATTCGGCCGTCGCTTTCGACGACGGTTCGGGTGCCCGCACAGCTGTTGTCGAGGCGAAGTTCCGCCTTCGGGCGTCTCACGTCCAGGACTTCGCGCGGAGGTTGGCGACTCCTGGCTGGGCGGGCGCGATGGCTCGCGCCGGGTTTCGGCCACCGTGGGTGCCTTACGTGTACGGGGGCCGCGTGTACTCGGACGCTCTTGCCGCTGCGAAGTCTGCCGGTATCGGCGTACTGGGACCCGGTGGAGAGCGCCGGGAGCCATCAGGCGCCGTTAGCTGAGGGCGGGATCGGGCGGCTGCTCGACTTTCACGATCTCGACCGGGATGCTCGTTCCCCAGGGTCACCCGGTTGCACGCCAGGGTATATCCGACGCAACTTCATCCAGATACGCTCAGATAGTGACCAAGCGACTCGTAGACATCGACGACCAGCTCCTCAAAGAGGCCTCGTAGATCCTGCGTCGACCTCGAGTTGCTCTACAGCGCCTGAAACCTCGCTGACCACGAGGAGACGCTAGAAGAACGCTGAAGTGTCGACAACGCTCCGATCACGCCTGAGGTGATGGCCACAGCGATCAAGCTCCAACGTGAGCTGGCTCGCCACGGTCACCATCGAGATTCGACGCCGGATCTCGTGGTCTCTGCTGCCGCCGGCGCATCAATCTGGTGCGGACCTGTTCGGTGACGACCCGCTCCCAGCAGCTCGGCAAGGCTAGGTTCCCGTCGGGTGCTTGGCCAGCCAGCGCACTCGCGCGCCGGACGGGTCGATGCCGTTGGCGCAAATAAGGGCGCTGCGCACGGCGCTCTCGATAGAGTCGACGTCGAGCGTCCACGAGCCGGCCAGCCAACAGCCGCCGGTGCCCTGCCAAGCCTTGACTGCGGCCTGCGTGGAGAAGAGCTGCGGCGTAGGCGTCACGTGGGTGTAGGCAGCGGTCATCAACACCCCCGACGTGGGGGCGGCACCGGAGCTGACCCAGCTGCGATAGACGGCCCTGTCCCCAGCGTGGCCGGCCATAGTGGTCAGCTGGGATCTGTCGTCACCTAAGATCACCATCGCCGCGGAGCGAAGAGTCGGGTCCGTAGGTACGAAGTCCTCGTTGGTGTGGACGGCTACGACGGTGGGTGTTTTGCCGAGATACTGGACGGAGCGGAGCGCGTCATCCGAGACGAGACGGTCAACGGTCCACGGTTGTACCGCCAAGACGACTCGATCGAAAGTCTCGCGGCCGCCAGACGATTCGATCACCACCTTCGACGCTGACGAGCCGACAGCTTCCACGCTCGTGCAGACCCGCACGTCAGCTCGGGCGGCGCCCGCCGCGAGCGCTTCAACCAGTCTCCCTGTCCCGTCGACGCACACCACCGGCCAGCCGGGTGCCCAGCTGTTAGCTCCGGGAGTCTGGCGGGTCAGGTAGGCGAGGAGGGCTCTCGCCGACAGCGACCCCATCTGCGAAGGCCGAACACCCCAGAAGGCGGCGACCACCGGCTCTCCCACTTCCACGATGAACCTGGTTCGCCCTCCTATCCCATCTACGAACTGCTCCCAGGTGACAGACCAGTCACCTCGACGTTCCAGGCGCCACGCTGAAGCCAGCAGCCGGACCCAGCCGGCAGCGTCACCTCGCTCGGCGACGCCACCGAAGTAGCGTCTTCGAGGGCTGAGCCACCTCAGTTTGCCGGCCTCGTCGAGCACGGTGATCTCGATGGGAAGGCGACGAGTCGCGACCGCCAGGCGGGCTAGCAGGCGAACCGTGAGCGGGTAGGCAGCCGGGAGTATGTGCGTCGAGCCTGGCGTCGCCCAGCAGGTGGATCCGGGATCACCGACAAGCACCGAGCGAGCGTTGCCTCCCAGCCATTCGTCTTTCTCGTAGAGGACCACCTGGTGATCTTCGCTTAGCAGCCACGCCGCTACCAGGCCCGAGATCCCACCTCCGACGATGCCGATACGCACAGCCCATTATGTCTGTTGTGATGCCCCTGCCTTCGACGCGGAGGGTCCCTGCGAACCGGACCTCTGCTTCATCGGTGCACGACGACGAAAGGAGGAACCGAGAGCACTCAAGCGAGTCCGAGGAACACCACCTAGAAGCGACGCGAAGCGCCTACTGGCGCCTAGCCGGGCGCCGCGTCAGCGACCCCCAGGCCGTTCTTCGAGCCAGGCTAGCGTGGTCTCGAAGTATCGGCGGGCCTGGCGGTCGCTTTCGAAAAGGGCTTCAGTTTTGGCTAGCACGAGGGTGTAAGGCCGGCCGGAGCGTCGGGTCTGATGGTTGACCGGCAGCTCGGAGGCGTCGATACGGCGGTGCACGTGGGCGCGGCCGTCTTCGCGTAGCGGCCATTCGAAGCGGGTTCGGGTGGGGTCGGCTAGGAAGGTAGACAGCTTGGAGCACAACTCGCACTCACACCCAGGTGGCAGTTGGATCGACCAGTCGCCGGCTGAACGTTGCGGCACCCCGAGAAGCTGCCCAAGTGTGGCGCGCACGTGGGCTGTCAGCACCCCGAGACCTTTGTCCGTCCACTGCGACCGCGGAGTCGCTCGCAGGACTGCGATAGCGCAGTGCAGCACTCCGCCGGCGTCGGAGCACACGAGCCTGATCAGTTCGTCGCGAAGGTCGCCTGCGCCGGCGAGGGTCGCGGCGCATATCACGGCGGCGACGGGCTGGCCGAGATCGGAAAGGTCCTTGTCGCGCCGGGTGGGGGAGGACTGTCCCAGCGCGGCCTTTAGGTTCTTGGCAGCCCACTGCTTTGCGTCCGCGAGCACCAGCCGGGCTGCGGCTGCGCCAGCACCGCCGTTGTGTCCCAGAGCGTCGCAGAGCTGGGGTAGCGCAGCCATCCACGCCTCGGTGTTCTGGTCTGTCGAGTCTGAGTAGTATCTCCGCGTTGGCGACCACTTCGCTACTAGCGCAGCCGTCCAATCCTCGCCGTAGGCTTCCAGGAGAGCGCTGAACGCCTTGGCGTGGGTGTGGGTGAGCATCTGGAGGTGGAATGGCCCCAACAGTGTGGCGGCTAAGTCCGGGTCTTCGACCAGCCGGGCAGCGCGCAACGCCTTGGTGAAGAAGCCTGCTGTGCGCACCCGGCCTGCCACCCGCTCCCAGAACGGGGCGAGCCTGGCGGCCATGTCCCGGCCGCCTTGGAGGTCGCCCTTGCGGAGCCGGGCGGTGAGGGTGTCGAGCGCCCAGTTCGGTGCAGCCTCGGCCCGCACGCCGAACGCCTGGTGGCGGGGCCACATGGCTATAGCCCCCCGGTGGTACCACCGGTCAAGGGTGTTTCCCCAGTTGCCCATGTAACCCTCGTACTCCGACGAGTACGGCTCTAGGTCCTCCGACGGGGTGGCTGTGCATACCTCGTCGTCGCTGAGCGACAGCCCGAGGTCTTCCTCGCGTGTGCCGGTCGGGTCGATCCAGCTGTGGAGGGTGATCTCCGACTCGATGAGCTCTTGGAGGTCGTAGTCCCCGGCGTCGTCGCTATCGACAGAGCCGTCCTCGTCGTCTTCGTCGTCGTCCCAGTCCTCGTAACTGGAGTGTCTGTACCAACGGGAAGGCGGTTCCGGCTCGTAGGCGCTCCACGTCTCGTGCACGTCCACCAGTGCCAGAACAGCGTCGCAGCCGGCACGCTCGGCGGCGGTTTGGAGCAGCGCAGCAGTGCGGGCGTCGCCGCCTTTCAAGCGTGACCAGCTGACAGCACGCTGGGTGTACTGGTGGTCGAGAAGGTAGACCAGGCGTCTCGGGGCTTCCGGCCCGCCGAAGTGCTCTTCGAGGCATCCGGCTAGTCCGCCGATCAGCTCGCAGTCGGCGTCGACGACTGCGCGGCGGGTCTCGCCAACGGCGAGAAGGTCGTAGGTGAGCACTACCCGGTACCCGGAGGTGACGGGTTTGATCTGGTGCTGGCAGTCGCTGTAAAAGGCGACGAATGACAGGGACTTCTTCGACCCTCGGTAAGTTGCCGCCTCTGCGCCTTGGCGTACCTCTAGGGCTCCACCGCTGAAAGCCGAGGGCAGACCGACCACGAGAGACCCAACCATGGTGTCGTGTTTCTCGGAGTCTTGGTGAGGCAGGAAGAACTGTCCGGGTGCGTAGACGAGCATGGAGTGAAGTTCGGCCCGAAGCCGGGTCGCGGCGGGAAGGCCGAGGTCGGTCTTGAGCTGTTCAAGTACTGGGTCTAGTGTCTCCTTCCAGCGGCGCTGGTCGATCTTTACCCGGCTCTTAGGCACTTCCCATGTGTCGCGGACTGTCCGGTCCACAAGGGTCTGCTCCTTACGCCCGTAGCGAGCCGGGCGGCTGCTAGCGCACAGCTGACGGGCTTGCGCCTGGGACACGGGCAGGCAGATCTCTCCAACCCCCCGAACCTCGACGCGCAGGCCACCAGCAGGTGCCGTCCGGCTGGCACTGAAGCTGCCATCTTTGGTCTGCTCGCTGAGCAGTTCGGCCAGTCGCCCGCGAGCGGTGCTGGTCATCGACCACCCTCAGGCGAGGCTTCCCGGAGGGTGGGCCAGCCCAGGCCACTGGTGCCGCAGATGAACTCGCGCTCCTCGTCGTGTTCTAGCAACATCCGTATCTCCTTGGACCTGCGTAACAGTACGAACCGTATGCGCAGCCGGTGCTGCCCGGGATCCACCTTGAATACCTTCACCTCGCCGTCTCCGATCTGGCCTACGGGGCGGTCGTCGACAAGAACCGTGTAGTTGAAGTGAAGCCGAAAGAGGCGAACAAGCAAGCCGCCAGGTAGCACAGTCGCTGGCGATAGCGACCAGCCTCGTCTCGGCCTCGAGATCCTTATCACCGACATATCGCAGGCTCCTCTTCGTCGACGTCGCAGACGTCGGCCCCTCTCTGCCGTCGTGCAGGATGGGCTCGAATCTGAAAGGTCCCCGCAGTTTGGGGTTCGCGGTGCTATCCATAGCCATGGTTACACCTCCAGGCTAGATCCTATCCGCTTAGAGCATCATCGACCAGGCGGTTGATCCTCTTTGGGATCACCCGGTCGTTCTATTGCCACCAGCCGTAGTCTTTGGCGTTCCCAATCTCGCGATACCATCGTGGTATCACAGTGGTCCTATAGGGGCGTGGCGATAAACCTTCGCTGGAGCCCTGAGGTCGAGGTCGCGGTTCGAAGCGCGCCGCGACGGTTAGGGCGCTCCCAGAAGGAGGTTATCCGGGAGGCCACCGCTTGCCATCTCGGTCTCGTGACCAAGGAGGGTGGTCGCAGCGAGCTTGACGAGTTGGTGCCGGCCGGTGGTTGTGCGGCCACCTCGGACTCCGACTCCTACCGCAGGCGATGCGCCCACGCCGGAGATGCTCAGATCGTCACGACGGTGATCGGTTGGTCGCCTGCGATGACACGAGCGTCTTGTGGGTCGCTTGTAATCACGGTGATGTGCCCGGCGCCGCTGGATCGGATGACGGCACCGAGGTGAGCGTCAGCTGCCGACGCCTGGGTGCTTTCTTGGGTCGATGCTGCCATGTTGGCCTGAGCGGTGTCGAGGGCGACGTCGGTGATCCTCAGGTGGTTCGCGAACGCCCACGAGCCGGCTGTGCGGTCCCAGCCGGCCTCAACGCGAACGGTGGTCGGGACTTGGATGTCGACTGGAACAGCGCGGCGCTTTAGTTGGGTGACGACCTGAACATAGCTGACCACTTTTCGGTGTTTGGGATGTTTGACGCTTCGAAGAGCTTGGATAGCCTCGTTGTCTAGAAGGATGAGGCTGGTCATGCGAGGGCGCAGGCTCGTGCCTCAGCCCACAGCAATACGTCATCGGCGTCGGCGTCGGGGTGCGTGCGGGTGATTTCGGCTGCGGCTTCGCGGAGCAGTTCGGGGTGGGCGGCTAGGGGATGCCCGTCCAACTCTGCGGTTGCGATCGCCAGCTCCGCCAAGCTGGGCCGTGCGGTCGGGTGCTGTTCGTAATGGGCGTCGAGGACGGCCTGCATGACTACGGCTTCGAGTACCGCTCTCAACGCTGCCGCCGCGAGCGCAGTGGTGGAGGCTGCGACCCCCAATTCTCGGACAGCCAGAGCGGCTGCGTCTCGAAGAGCTACCGGGAGACGCATCGACGTGTTGGTGGTTTCCGCATCTGAACTGTCGAGCAAGCGGGTGATCTGCTCTGCGGCTTCTATAGTCCCCATGCTCTACTGTACCACATAATCGTGGTACAGCGACCAAAATAATTCCGAGCAGACCGACGGCTTTGGCCGCTAGGTCCTACGAGCAAGAACAGGCCTCTGCAGGCCTAGCTGGCAGCGACTCATGACAATACTCATTGACCGGACCTCTGGGTACTCCGGGCGGATCTCGCCAGTGCCGGCTCAGATCAAGTGTTGAATGTCGTCTCTGCGCTTCCGGGGTTGTAGCCCGTGTCGGTGACTGTAGCTGTCGCACACCACTCGCCGGTCTTGCCGGTGCTGAAGCTGAAGGCGAACTGCCCGTTGGCCCCAGTCGTGCCCGTGCCCGACCCTGCGACTGTACCGGAGCAGGTCGAGCCAGCGAAGATTTGCAGTACCACGCTGGCCCCGTCGAGTGGGCTGTTCGTACTCGTCGTACTCGCGTCCGAAGCACTTACTGTGAGAGGCACCTTGTAATGCGGCCCCTTTTTCGTCGCCTTGCCAGCGCTCAGCGTGACCTGCATCGAAGCCGCAGTCTGAGCTGCTTGCAAGGTAAGGGTGACATCCGTCTGGGAAGTGAGACTGCCGCTCGTTCCGGAGATCACCAGCGTGTAGGTACCAGCGGTGGTGCTGGTCGTGGTCGTGACAGAAAGAGTCGATGACGAACTCGGCGAGGCTGACCGAACTGTCGAACCCTCCGCTCGGCGAGACGGTTACCGTGTAAGACGTGACGTTACCCTGGGTGACGGTGGCGCTGGCGGGTGTCACCGTCAGCCCGAAGCCCGTGCTTGTCGTGGCGCTCGTGACGAAAGCGCTGACGCCGTATGGAGTCCCGAGACCCGCCGGCCCGTTGTATCCGCTCGACAATGAGTCGGCCGCGTCGCAGAGGTAGTCGCCGCACGTCGCGTTCGACCCTGTGGTCACTGGGACGATACCAGTCGTCGGCCCGGTGGCGCTCGCCGATAGGCTGTCGACAGACAGGGCGCTTGGCGCTGCCTGGAGAGTGCCCGAGCCCGCAGCTAGGGCGTACGTCGCTCCGATGATCTGAGTCGACACGCTCGTACCGCCAAAGACCAGCCATCCCGTTTCACTGTAGGTGTCGTAGACGGCGACCCCGGTCGACGGATTGGCCACGGCGGCCACGTCGGCGGTCTGTCGCCCTGTGCAGTCGCTGGAGAGACTGTATACGCCCTGGTCGGCCTGCCAGCTAGGCATCGGTTCGTAGGAGGAGCATCCGCTCCCCGCACTCGACCAGACGCTCTGAGTCCACGTTAAGCCGCTGGTCGTGCGGTCATAGCTGAGCGAGGTTCCCCCCACCGCCGTCAATCCTGGCGAGGCGGCGGGGTACTCGACCCCGTAGCCGTTGTCGCCACTGGCTGCGGTGATAGCCGTGGTCGCCGTCCCAGAGTAAGTGGAGTTATAGGAGGTCTCCGAGGAGAACTCCCCACCGCCGTAGCTGTTGGTGATCGCTGCAGGGTGCAGGCTCTTCGCGTACGAGACTGCGGTCGCTAGGTTGGCGAAGCTGCTCGTGGATGCTTCGACGAGCACGATGTTGCAGTTGGGGCAGATCGCCGAGACCATATCGAGGTCAAGTGATATCTCCTGGGCCCAGCCAGCGTTGCCAGGCGGGTAGGTCTTGCCGCCGGACTGGTTGACCTTGGTGAAGGTCGCGCATCCTGTGGTCACCGTCGAGCTACACAATGGAGGGATCGCCGCACCGGCGATGCCGGTGTTCTGGTCGGTTGCCTTGCTCAGACTGGCCCGATAGGCGGCGAGGTCGGAAGCAGCGTTCGGATCGTCGTAGGCATCGACGATGGCAACCGTCGGAGCACTAGGACCGGGCGAGAAGCCTGCGGCGGCGTCCGCCAGCCCGTACGCACTTTGCAGGTCACCTGGATAGTAGCCCGAACTCGGCGGCGGCGGCACCGCGCTGCCACCACCAGGGCGATTGGGACCGCCGGGGCCTCCAGCGGGACCACCTCCTGGGCCTTTCCCAGCGGGACCAGGGCGCCAATTTTCGGACGGATCGAGGAGCTGTAGGGCTCCGCAGAAGGCATGCTGCGCCCCCGGCGCGGCACCGGTGGAGCTGCCGCGGCAGGGCCTGCGGGCACCAACCCACCAACAAGTACGGCGGTTCCGACTGCGCTACCAAGGCGGGTGAGCATGCGAGGCGCCTTGTAGCTGCTGGCCGAAGCGAAGATCACTCTTTTGCTGCGCGTTCTTGGCGAGCCAGTCACCTTGACCCCCCTTTTCCTCCCATTAAGAATAGTCATTGAAGCCTGTCGCTACAAGTGTGACACTGAATGGCAGGGCGACTCGAAAGTAAGGTCGATCCTCGACAGCCAGTGATGCTGGAGCCCAATTGCCGGATCGCTTCGTCGGGTTCAAGCATGCTGCATCGTCTACAACGACTTGGAGGGCATGGCTAATGCGCAGGAATTCAGGAGTTCGTATTTATGTCAGCTTCGTTGCCGGACCTCTCCTCGTGGGAGTGCTCGTCGTCGGGGGGTCTGTTCCGGCTTTTGCCCTGGGGCCTGGTCCCGCTCCCGCCGGGGGGCCTGGTCACCATGGCGGCCCGGGTGGCGGCGGTGGAGGTGTTGGCGGTTCTACGACAACTGGCTTTGACGTCTCCTACCCGCAGTGCGGGACGGCTCTGCCGTCGCCCACGGCGTTCGGTATTGTCGGCGTGAACGGTGGTCTAGCCAACGACCTGAACTCTTGCCTGGGTCCGTCATATTCTTACCCGAACTACACCAAAAGCGAGTTGTATTGGGCGGTAGCAGCGTCAGTGGGTGGGACCTCCCAGCCCAAGACATCCTTATATGTCAATACCGCCGACCCAGGGAACATGTATGACGGCAAGCCGATCGGCGACTGGCCGACGACGTCGATCAGCGCTGACCTTTACGGGAGCTGCACGACGGTGACGGTGACCTCCCGGGGCCATTCGTACACTGTTGGCGCGAACTCAAATGCTTGTGCCTGGCAGTACGGCTACAACAAGGCGGCGCAAGACGTCGTCTGGCTGTCCAGCGCTGCCGGCGCGATCAACTCCCAGGAGTCGTCGTTTCCCTCGCCTGCGACGGCAGCCAGTTACCCGTGGTGGCTTGACGTCGAGACGGCGAACACCTGGCAGTCCGACACAGCGATGAACGTTGCGGACCTCCAAGGAATGGTAGCTGACTGCGAAGCCGAGGGCGTTGTGACGGTGGGGGCGTACTCGACTTCTTCGCAGTGGGATTCGATCACGGGAGGGACGGACACGTCTGCGGCTGGATCACGTTTTGCGATGCCGGATTGGATTCCTGGTGCTACCAGCGAGACACAAGCTATGTCGAACTGTTCCCTGCCGGCTTTTACCCGTGGAAGTGTCACGGTAACACAGTGGACCGGGACAATAGACAACGACTACCCCTGCTGACACTATCGTCGTCGTTCACAAAGGGGGGGTGGTCACAGCGAGCTTGACGAGTTGGTCTCGATGAGGGTTGTGCGGCTTCCTCGGACTTCGGCCCGTATCGTGGGCGAACGTCTGGACGTCCCGAGAAGGTGACTAGCTCAGAGCTTCTTGAGCGGGAGGACAGGTTCTGAGGAGACAGTCTAGTTCGATCGATGCCTCATACCGCCCTAGGAACAGCCCGGCGTGCCTCGCGCACGGCCCTAGAGAATGTGTCGGCCAACACCGCGTTGGATTCTCTCCGACAGTTCGGCCTGCGCCGCCAGCGGGAATGTCTGGCGTCGATGTGTCGTAGTGCAATGTCATTGTGACACCGTTCTGGCGGCCGGCACTCCGGGTTCAGCGGACGGACGGTCTTGGGATTGCGCGTCGGGCTGCTTTGAAAGCTTCAGCACCCGCCTGCCAGGTCCGGTCCAGATCCGATCCGTCGAGGAACCGGCCGTCGAGCTCGAGGAGGAGCGTTCCATGAGCGAAAGACCACAGGGCTTGGGCCAGGTGGGGGTCGCCTGCAGCGAGGAAGAAAGGCTCTCCTGCCCACGCTTCGAGACCTTCGAGCATTTGCCCACGAGGAAACGAACCGGCGGTGACCAGGCGGTACAGCTGGGGGTTGGCTAAGCCCGCGCTGCGATAGGTGTCGAGCAGGGCTCCGATCGGATCAACGGTCGATTTGGCCAATGCGCCGTGGAGGGCGCTGCCGATCTCGTCGAGGCCGTGCTCCACTAGAGCTACCTCTAGCGCGCTGCGGCTCGGCAGGTGCTTGTACAGCGAGGCGGCTTGGATCCCCACGGTGTCGGCGAGTTTGCGCATGGTAAGGCCACGGGGTCCTCTGTCTTCGAGGAGCGTTCGGGCAGCGTCGATTATCTCGGCTGCACGCGCCGTGCGGACTCTGGGGGCTGGCCTTGCCGTGGAGGGCTGGGGATAGGCGGCTTTCGGGTCGCTGTCAGACGGGCCGTGTGTCACTTGGCCGGATGGCACTAGGCCGTCTGTAGGACGAAGACGGGGTGCTTCGGCCCGGCAGCGGTTAGCTCTTCGTCGCTGGAGGTCGCGCTGACACCTTCGAAGAACACGCCTACCTCGGCTTTCCAGCGTCGCAGGTACGCTCGCAGCACCGGGGGTTTCTCGTCGTCGGTGAGCTCGGTGGCTACCCAGTGCTGGCGGGAGCCGCCTACGAGCAGGTCTAGGTGTCCGTTGGCGGCGCGGACGTTGCGGACCCACTGGCCGGTGCCTCGCGCTGACACCAGGTACTGCTTGCCGTCCAAGGAGAGAAGGTTGACCGGAACCCGGCGGACCTCCCCTGATGTCCGGCCCGGCACTTCGAGAATGCGGCTCCCCCAGACGCTCAACCCGGCCCGTGTCAACGCGACGACAGCGCGGTTGAAGACGTGCTGGGTGAACCAGCCCGGCTTGCGGTATCTGGCGGGGGTGGGATCGTTCACTGTCGACTCCTTACAATCACTTGGCTGGCACGGCTGTGGCTCCGGTCAGCACGGGTACCTGGACCCGGCCGACCCCATTCGGCTAACAATGTTAGCCGAATGGGGTGCTGAGAGCCAAGCGCAGGTGGCCAACGCCCGTCTTGGTTCCCCTGCGGCCCAGTCTCTACGTGGAGACTGGGCCCATACTCACTGTGGTCGGTCGGTGGTCGCCACCACTTGCGTGACCGTGCCAGCCGTGATCTCGACCAACTGCTCGAAAGTCGTGGAAAACACGGCGTTAGGTGTTCCCGCCGCCGCCCACAGCTTCGGATAGCGAGCGAGGTCCAGGTCTATCAACGTTCGTAGACGAATCGGATGGCCGACGGGTGACACACCGCCTATGGCCTGGCCGGTAGCGGCGCGCACCTCCTCGGCGGTCGCCTTGCGTAGCCCCGTCAGGCCGGTCAGTGAGGCGACGACGTCGGCGTCGACTCGGTGAGAGCCGCTGGTCATGATCAGGACTGGGCCGTCGTCGGCCATGAACACCAGGCTGGACGCAATGGCGCCGAGCTCGGACCCCAGCGCAGCCGCCGCCTCAGCGGCTGTACGGGTAGACGTGTCGACCTCACGTACTTCGGCCCCCGGGGCGAGGTCGGCGAGTACGGCAGCGACTGAAGCAGCGCTCGGGTGGAGACCCTCATCGGACGGCACCCTGCGAGCTTTATTGACTGCGTGCGAATCCGCCAGTTCTGCCTCAAGCTCTCGTTGGAGTCTCACGGTCGAATCCCGGTTACCGGGTTGTGCTTAGGCAGCGCTTTTGTCGTAGGAGTCAACGACTACCCACAGTGACTCCGCCTCAGCTGCCCGGCGTACGCTGTCACGTGGGGGTTCCACCGAGATGATCGCACCACGGGCAACGATACCGACCGAGTTAAGCAAGCGGGCCCAGGCGGCTGTCCGCTTCACGTCGTCTGTCGAGACCCGCCATGTGGCCTCGACTACTATCACGGTTGCGTATCCGGTTCCTCGCTCGGAACCGGCAAGGAAGGCGTCTGCTCGCGAGAGGACGCCGTATTTTTCGTCGTCGAGGGCCACTCCGTTAGAGTCCAGCACTTCGTCGACGGACAATACCTTTAGCCGGCGAGCGTACCGGCCCAAGAACCTTCCAGGGTTGTTACGGACCTGCTCCTCCAAGAGCTTCCCCCTGGTATTGCCCGAGTCGGCTTTTAGGGTGTTGACGTCAGCTTTTAGGGTGTTGACGTCGGCCTCGACATTGCCGAGGCGTTTGTGCAGCGCACCGAACTGCTTATCCGCAGCCTCGGCGAAACTTCGCATGATGTCAATGAGGATGGCAACCTGCTCGGGCAGGTGGAGCAGCTTGTCGGCGAGAATGGCACGCTCAAGCTCGTCACGTAGAGTTGGGTCTGCTCTGACGGCGTTGATAAGCCGTTGAACTTCCTCCCTTGAAGCTACAGTGGTTGCGGGGCCTCCTGTCATTGCGGTTTCCTCCCTCGGAGTGGGCTTCCCTGTCTGCTTTGTCGGCTGCGGAGAGACCGCTGCGAGGTAGGGCGTCTGCTTGCGACGCACCTTCTAGATTAGCAAGTCCATGAGACAACGCAACGCTCCAGGTCCGTGACCGCTACACGGCGCCGACAATGTCCTGATGGGGAAGTTGCCCATAGAGCAAGCTCAGCCTGCGATGAGGTTTAGTTGGGCCATCTACCCGGATTCTTACATATATCGAACGTATGTTCTGCTATGATGGAGTTTGGTGTCGAGGCCCACCTGGCGGTCTCCTTCGGTGTCGGCTTTTGCCTGAGGAGCGCGGTGCGATGGACTTCGAGGTTGGTAATGGCAGCGTCGCCACTCTGAGCGAGCAGGACGATGGGTGGCCAGCTCGCGGCGAGGCGATGACCGGCGCGCAGGTGGGCTTATCCGGGGAGTCAAGGGACGACAGCGAATGTGCAGGGCCCGCACTTGGAGATCGGGCCGGGGTCGGGGTTGTGGGTTTGGGTAGGTGGCTGGCGGATAATCGTGCTTTGATGGACCGGGGTGAAGCGGGGTGGCTGGATCGTCTCGGCGAGTTCGACCGCAACCAGTTGTGGGCGCTGGACGGTTCGCTTAGCTGCTGCTCGTGGCTAATGTGGGCGACCGGCATGGCCCGCTCGACAGCGTTCGAGCGGCTCCGCGTGGCCCGAGAGCTGTTCCGCCGGCCCGTCATCGCAAAGGCGTTCGGGGCGGGACGGTTGTCGTACTCGGCGGTGCGGGCCATTACCCGTATGGAAGATCCCACAGCCGAGGTCGATGAGGCGATCGTGGAGTTCGCCTCGGCGGTCGGGGTGAGCATCCTCGACATCGAGAAGCTCGTACGGACCTATGAGCGTTACAGTTCCCAAGACAAACCTGTAGCCGACGAGGCCGAAGCCAAGCGGGGAGTGCGTATCACCCGAGGTACTGACGGTTACGGACAGCTGACCGTCACCTTGTCCGACCTGGAGTTAGAAGCTTTTGCCAGGACCCTGCAAGCTTTCATCGACATCACATACCGGTCTAGCCAGCAAGGGGTCGAGCCCGCGGCGCAGCAAGGGGCCGAGCCAGCAGGGGAGTCTCCACGTGTAGACAATTACGATGACCCGTGGGAGGTCGAACCCCAAGACGCCCCGGGAGGGTCCGTAGGGGAGTCTCCGCGTGTAGACAGTGAAGCACCCATGGAACAAGCCGGCAGGCAGGCCCGGAGGGCCGACGCCTTCATGGACATGGTCGCCGCCGCTATGGCCGGAGCGGACGGCGGGGGAGCCGCCGGCGACGACCGCTACGTCGTTCATCTCCTCGCTACTGTTGACAGCCCGGTCGTGTCCTTGCTTGACGGCACGCCAGTCGCCAGCTCGGAGGCCCGCACCGTAGCGTGCGACTCCGCCACCGTGCGCCATGTGGTGAGCGAAGCGGGCGAACCGCTCTGGCTGGGACGGCGAACCCGCGAGTGGAACACTTCCCAGCGTCGAGCCATCACAGTGCGCGACGGTAGCCGCTGCCGCTTTCCGGGATGTACTCACAGCTTCGTCGACATTCACCACATCCAACCGTGGCAAGCGGACGGCCCTACCGACACTGATAACGGCTGCCTTCTATGTCGCAGACATCACCGAATGATTCACAAGGGTTACGGCATTCAAGGTGACCCCAACCGACAACTCCACTTCTACCGACCTGATGAAACCTACCTAGGGACCACCGGACCATCCCAGCTCAACGTCACCCGAACGCGTCACTTGAAACGAGCTCAGCGTACTGGCGCTCTTGTTATCACACGATCATAACGAGATGATTGCACTTTCTTAACATTTGGCGCTCAAACTGCTGCAGTCGAACCAGCAATCAGCAAGGAGTGACTATTGAGGTCTGTTAGCTGTCAAACTATGGCCGGGCGCGCGGCACTACTGTCGGTCGTCGCAGCCGGGTTACTGACGTCTTGCACGTCGAGCTCATCGACTTCGACCTCATCGACTTCGAGTTCGGCGGCCGGCGGGGTGAACCCAGCGGCGATACCGATAGGCGACGGCCACCTGTCAAACGTTTCCAAGGTCGGCTACGTGGATTCTTGTGTGACCAACTTCCATCGCCCTCAAAATCCGGACGGGCCATGGATCAACGCGTCGGCGGGAACTTGGGACTCGCTGACCAAGCCACACTCCGCCGGGTCTGTGACATGGCCCAACGCCACCTACACCGTCACGGTGTCGGGTGATACGAGGACGATCGTCACTGACGACCTTCCGATCGACCATCCGACAGGTGTGTTCCCGGTGACGTCGGCGGATCCGACCTTCGAATACGACCACAATCCGAACCACATTGTGTCCCATCCGACGACGATCACGCTGCCGCTAAACCCGGTGGCGGCGGCGTC
>JAJZNG010000119.1 GCA_021847945.1 Actinomycetes bacterium
TTTGGGGCTAACGCCTGGCTGGTCGACGACATGTACGAGCAGTACCGCCGTGACCCTACTTCGGTTAGTGACTCCTGGAAGGAGTTCTTCGAGAACTACCGGCCCGGCGGTGTGAATCTGGCGAGACCTGCCAGCCCCGAGCCGACGGCGAGAACTGCCGGGCGGATCCCCGGTGGCGGTGGCCAAGCTACCGACCCCGGCGCCTCGGCGAACGGTACAGGCGATCGGGCCGGGTCAGGTAGGGCTGACCTAGCCCCAGCTTCAGTACCTGGCCTCTCGTCGGCAAGCATTGCGACCCCAGTCGACCACGCCGGCGTTAACGCGGGCGGGGATCCGGCCAACCCGCTGCGGGGCGCGGCTCTGCGGGTAGCGGCGAACATGACGGCTAGCCTCGGGGTGCCGACCGCCACCAGCTTTAGGGTTGTCCCAGCCAAGCTCCTCGAAGTGAACCGTCGGATGCTGAACAACCAGCTCTCGCGTACTGGGTCGGCGGGCAAGATCAGCTTCACCCACCTTATAGCGTTTGCCGTTTTGCGGGCGGTGGCCGGGGTGCCGGCGCTGAACTCGAGCTTCGTCGACGCTGAGAGCTCTGATCCCAAATCGGCTCCCGCCGTGGTGCGTCACCGTCACATCGGGCTTGGGATCGCCGTAGACGTGGAGAAGGCCGACGGCAGCCGGAGCCTGATGGTTCCGGTGATCAAGAACGCGGACGAGATGGACTTCCGGGACTTCTGGCTTGCCTACGAGGATCTGATACGCAAAGTGCGTTCCAACAAGATCGGCGCGGACGACCTGGCCGGGGCGACGATCACGGTGACCAACCCCGGGACGATCGGCACCGTCCAGTCCGTACCGAGGCTGATGCCAGGCCAGGGGGCGATCATTGGGGTCGGGTCTATCGACTATCCGGCCGAGTGGCAGGCTGCCGACCCCCGAGTGCTCGCCGAGCTCGGCGTCTCCAAGGTGGTCACGTTGACGAGCACCTACGACCATAGAATCATCCAAGGCGCGGAGTCGGGGCTTTTCCTCCAAAAGGCGCACCAGTTGTTAGTCGGTTCGGAGGGTTTCTACCACGACATCTTCAAGTCGATGGGCGTTCCCTACGAGCCTGTTCCCTACGGCAAGGACGCCAACGACCTAGCGGACACGGCCGATCTGCGCCAGCGTAAGCAGGTCCACGTGGACAACCTGATCAACCTCTACCGCGTCCGCGGTCACCTCATCGCTCACCTGGACCCGCTGGACTGGAAAGACCCCCACATGCACCCCGAGCTCGACCCGGCGACGCACGGGCTTTCTTTGTGGGATCTCGATAGAGAGTTCTACACGAACGGGCTGGCTGGCACCGAGTCGATGCGGCTCGGGGACATCCTCGGCGTGCTTCGAGACGCTTACTGCCGCACTGTCGGAGTCGAGTACATGCACATCCAAGACCCCGACCAGAAGCGTTGGATACAAGAGCGCGTCGAGGGTGTGCCCACTTCCCTGGCGATAGACGACCAGAGGTGGATTCTCGACAGGCTTAACGCCGCCGAGGCGTTAGAACAGTTCCTGAACACCAAGTACATCGGTCAGAAGCGGTTCGGTCTCGAGGGCGGCGAGGCGGCGATAGCGCTCGTGGATGCTGTAATAGACGAGGCGGCAACGGATGGGATCTCCCAGGTGGTCCTCGGCATGGCGCATCGGGGAAGGCTCAACGTCCTGATCAACATCGTCGGCAAGAGTTACAAGGACCTCTTCGAGGAGTTCGAGGGCAATATCGACCCTGGGAGCGTCCAAGGTTCGGGCGACGTCAAATACCACAAGGGTTTTAGAGGGAAGTTCACCGGTCGCTCGGGAGTGACCGTGGACGTCATTCTCGCCTCGAACCCGTCGCACCTAGAAGCGGTCGACCCCGTTGTCGAAGGCATAGCCAGAGCATGCCAAGACGAGGTCGCGTCGCCCGGCGAGCATCCGGTCCTGGCTCTTTTGATCCACGGTGACGCCGCTTTCGCCGGGCAGGGTGTGGTGGCGGAGACTCTCAACATGTCGGCGCTTCCCGGCTACGAGACTGGCGGGACCGTGCACCTGGTGATCAACAACCAACTCGGCTTCACGACCAACCCTGACGCCGCCCGCTCGTCGGTGTACGCCACCGACGTGGCGAGGATGATCCAAGCCCCGATCTTCCACGTCAACGGGGACGACCCTGAGGCGTGTGTAAGAGTCGGAAGGCTCGCGTTTGCGTTCCGCCAGCAGTTCCACAAGGACGTCGTCATCGACATGGTCTGTTATCGCCGGTACGGCCACAATGAACAGGACGACCCGTCTTTGACCCAGCCTTTGCTCTATCAGATGATCAAAGAGCATCGAAGCGTCCGCAAGTTGTACACCGAGTCCCTGGTACGGCGCGGCGATATCGACATGGCCGAGGCGGAGCGGGCCTTGGCGGACTTCTCGTCGCGGCTGCAGTCAGCTTTGGACGAGACCAGGGCTGCAGCGCCGCCCAAGCCGACGCATGTCCCACCGGCGCCCGGGCCAGCGCCGGTCCTGCCGCCGGAGGAGACAGGAGTTTCCAAGGATAACCTTGACCGGGTCGTGGCGGCGCTGTCGCGTTTCCCTGACGGTTTTACGGTTCACCCCAAGCTGACACGGGTGTTCGACACCAGGACGAGGCTGTGGGAGTCAGGCGAGGCGGACTGGGCCTTGGGCGAGGCGCTCGCGTTCGGTACTTTGCTGCTCGAAGGCC
>JAJZNG010000063.1 GCA_021847945.1 Actinomycetes bacterium
CGACTACCGCGGCCAGGTAGTCACAGAGGTGCCCTACGGGGCGGGTTCCACGTGGATCGCCGGGACCATCGACGTCGAAGCCCTCCGTCACTTCCGGGCGACGGCCCAGTGGGACAACTGGATGAAAGACCTCACAACCGAGCAGTACCAGCTCATCTACGAAAATCCGGTTTACCCGAAGAACCTTTACCTCGACCGCTCGCCGTACCGGCACGGCGAGTACCGGGAGAACGTCACCCGCCGCCAGATCGAACTGCTCCAAGAACGTGGAACTTGGGCTCCGCCATCCTCCAAAGCGGGCTCCTAGCCCCACCCTCACAGATCCCGATCTCGTCGGGTACGGGATCACTGGGACGTCCGGCCAAGCTTGCAGGTCGGCGAGGTATAGACACGTACGAAAGTGACGCCGTTAGGGCGTTACCGTTATGTTGTGAGAAGCGGCGAGGATTTGTAGTGAGCCCACGTCCTACGCAGCAGAGTCCTGAGGATCTCGACTCGCTGATCGCAAGGCTCGACGCAGCGGACCTCCGCAAGATCGTCGGCAAGGCCGCCGGGCGATACGAGGACGTCTCCCGGGCGGTCCGGCTGGCGGCGACCCGCAGTTCAGGGGATCTCTCCCAGCTCAAAGCGGAAATCGACCGGGGGCTGCGGACGGGCCGGTATCTCGGCTACCGGGAGAGCGGAAGCTGGGCGATGCAGGCCAGGCCGATCGTGGACGCGATCAGCGAGGCGGTTGGCTCGTCGCCCACGGCCGAGTTAGTGGTGCTGATCGAGCGGGCGATCGGTCACGTCGTGAAGGTCATCCTCAAGGCGGACGATTCCAACGGGATGATCGGCGACCTGACGCGCGAACTCCTCGAACTGCACTCCCGGGCTTGCGATGCCGGTAACGCTGATCCGGTCAGGCTGGCCCGCTGGATGGTCCGGTTCCGCTTCGACGAACAGGACTTCTTCGAGGCGGACCCTGTACGCTACGCCGACGCTCTAGGCGACGTCGGCCTAGCCGCGTACCGCCGGGAGGTGACCCAGCGGATCGAAGCTGGCGGTGGCGACTCGTTCGCTGCCAGGTATGCTCAGGAACGTCTCGCTGTCGTCGAGGGAGACACCGAGACGCTCGTCGAGCTGCTGGGCGGGGACCTGAGCCAGCCGTATCATTTCATCAGGGTTGCGGAGGCAATGGCGGAGCTGGGTCGCGACGATGATGTCTTGTACTGGGCTACCCGGGGGATCGCCGAGACAAGCGGCTGGCAGGTCGCCCAGCTCTACGACCTTGCCGTCGGGGTCCACGCCCGTCGAGGTGAGGACCGGAACGTGCTCCAGCTGCGCCGGGACCAACACCAGCGAATGCCGTCGCCGTCTACGTACCGCCTCCTGCGTTCTGCGGCCGAGTCGTGCGGAGTGTGGGCCGAGGAGCGCCCAGCGGCCAGGGAGGTGCTGGCCGCGCGGGATCTCGGCGCGTTGGTCGACGTGCTGCTCTCCGACGGCGAGCCGGAAGCCGCGTGGCAGGTCACCGAGGCGAACTCGGGGTGGGATCCGGGGCCTCATCGTTGGATGCTCCTGGCCGAGGCTCGCGAGCGGGCCGAGCCGGGTGACGCCTTCGACGTCTACCTGCGCCTGGCTGATCGTGAGCTGGACGCGACTGGCAAGGCCGCTTACGTGCGAGGGGTGGCGATCCTCAAAAAGGCGGCGCACGCGTCGCAAGCCGCTGGCCGCCAGGATGAGTTCGCAGCGCACCTGGCGGTACTTCGGGAGACCCACCGGCGCAGGCCGACGTTCATCGCCGTCCTCGACAAGGCCCGGCTGGCCTAAAACGAGCCGAGCGAGATCGAGTAGAGGCGACTGCTCCCGGCAGCCTGGTGGCGTGTCGGGACCTGGGTGTTTGTGATCAGGGAGGGTTTCGGCGAGAATGGCCTCGTGAGTCTCGTCGGCACCGCCCGCTTCGGCGCCGGCGATCATGGTGGGTGCTGGAGTTGGGTGAGATCGACGTCGCGGATCCCGGTCGTGGAACGCGTAGGCGGCGTGTAGCCCCTTGGAGCCGGTGCTCGCGGACACTCCCGATCCACCCTACGTCGCTGTCATCTTCACCTCGACTAGGACCGAGGGTGACTACGGCTACGAGACAATGGCGGAGACCATGATGGAGTTGGCATCGAAACAGCCGGGCTTTTTAGGTGTGGAGTCCGCCCGGGATGGCGTCGGGATCACCGTGTCTTACTGGGTGGATCGGGCCTCTGCGCGGGCGTGGAAGGAAGTCGCCGAGCACAGCGTCGCCCAGCGACAGGGCCGGAAAATCTGGTACTCGGACTACCGGGTGCGAATCGCTACGGTCGACAGAGCCTACAGCATGCACTCTTCGACTTTCGACGGCCAAGACGCTACGACGACGGCCACGACCGCCACGCCGGAGTAGCCAAAAAAGGGGCGGCGGCGCTGGCCGTCGAGGCCGGCGCCGCCGCATCGCTTTTGTCTTCGGTGCCCGGTCGTCGGGGGCCGAGGGAGCCGATCCGCTCGACCAGAGCGGATCTTGTGATCCGCTGCAGGTTATCGATCGAAGCAGCGCAGTCGACGCTGAGGCCTTCGTCCTCGCCTTGGGGGCGCCTTCGGTAGGCGGCGACGATCGCCTGTCCCGTCCGCTGCCGCCGGTGATGCTCGACTAGAGCTTCGAGGCCAATACGTACCGCCTCGGATCGCGACGACGCCACCCCCCAACGATTGCGGC
>JAJZNG010000137.1 GCA_021847945.1 Actinomycetes bacterium
CTCGGGTGTGCCCGGACGGGCGCGCGGCGCGCCTCTATGGCCATTCTCGCGGCCACCACCTCCGGCTTCGCGCTGTCTCCAGCATTCTGCAGCAGGTCGCTGACTTCGGTCGTCTCGACGTCGACGTGGCGGTCGAAACTGTGTTGAAGGTCGGTAATGATCTGTTCGATCTCCGCTCCGAACACTGGGTAGACGTTGTGCGGTTGGGTGCCTTGGCTGATGTCTTGGAACCGGGCCAGCAGGGTCGCCCGCTCCTCGCACCCGCGGCGAAGCTGTTGCGCCACGCTGGGACCGTTTGGGAGATTCTCGAGCAGAGGGCACAGCGACGCGCCGACTACCGAATCGTGCACCGAGATCGCTCTACGTAAGATAAAGAGCGCCTGAACGCGGCTGGTGCCTTCCGTAGCGTCAGCAACGTCACGCAAAGCATCCCGAACACCGTCGTCGTAGGAGGCCAGCAGATCCCTCAGCGAGCTATCCGTGAGGCCATTTTCGTCGTGCTCTGTCATCTTCGTGCACTCTCCCTTCGGGTTCGAGTCAGCCCGGACGGGCCGACTCGAAACTTGTTCGCCAGGTCTGGAGCAGAAGCTTCTGTTCCTAGGTTACCGCTTCGCGGGGCCCGGCTGGCAGAGCGGTCCGGAATTCACAAAGAGGCATGCGGCTCCATCAGCTCGATCCGATTCCCGAAAGGGTCGTCGACGTAAACCCGCGTGTAGCCGTCGAGGGGTTCGCCGGCGCGCACAGTGAGTCCCGCTTGGTGCATGGTGGCGACGAGCGAAGCGACGTCGTCGACGATCAGGGCCGGGTGCGCTTTACGGGCCGGATGGAAATCGGCTTCCACCCCGAGGTGGACTTTCACTGTGTCGTTCTCGAACCAACACCCGCCCCTCACGGCGAGGTTTGGGGGCTTCTCGGTCTCGGGGATGCCCAAAAGGTCCGCGTAGAAGGCACGTGCCTCGGCCTCCCGGCCGGGCGGCATGGCCAGTTGCACATGGTCTATACGGAGAACTCGCACGAAGCGATACTGCCACCTCTTCGCGTGCCAGGGCTCGGTGGCCGAAGCTGGAGTCGCACTTAGGCGAAGTAGTGGCCCGAGCGCACGTCGTCGACCCAGCCGGGCCAGGCCGGCTCCCAGCCGAGCAGCTCTCGGGTGCGCTTGGTCGATGTGGGGTTGTCCCAGGCAGCGAAGAACGCGAGGAAACCAAGGTAGCTGGGCGCCTCTTCCTGGGTGACGCTCCTCGTGGCAACCCCGAGACCGGCGGCGATCTCTTCGGCGATCGTCTTGAAGGGGATTCCCTCGTCCGCTGCCCCGTGTAGTCGGGAGCCGGCTGGGGCTTTCTCCAAGGCGAGGCGGTACAGCACGGCGACGTCGCGGGTGTGAGCGGCAGGCCAGCGGTTCGACCCTTCCCCGATGTAGGCGGCGGTCCCGTGCTCACGGGCCATGCCTATCAGGGTTGGTGTGAAGCCGTGCAGGTCTATGTCGCTGTGCACCAGCGGCGCCAGACGGACATACGAGGAGCGCACGCCACGCTCTGCGAGGGCGATCAGGGCGTTCTCGGAGTCGATCCGCGGACCTCCCCCCGGGGCTACGTCGTCCTCGGTGCCGGGCCGTCCCGTGACTCCCGAGATGGCGAGCATCAGGGTGCCGCCGGTGCCGACGAAAGGTTTGCCGGTGCCGGCAAGGGCCTCGCCGATGGCGGCTATGGCGGCCAGGTCTGCGCCGGCCGCGACGTCGATCTTGCCGTCGTGGAGAGCTTCGTGCTTGAACGCAAGGTGGATGACTCCGGCCGCCTCAGATGCGGCGGCCGCTAAGCCGTCGGGGTCGTCTAGGTCGCCCCTGCGCACCTCGGCGCCCAATGCTTCCACCTTCTTAGCCGCGTCGTCGGAGCGGGCGAGTCCGACGACGCGGTGACCGTGGTCGAGCAGTTCGGGGATAAGCGCTGAGGCTATGTGGCCCGAGGCGCCTGTAACAAGAACACGCATTGGGAGCTCCTTCACAGATAAGGTGATGTCATTGTGTGACGTCACTACTGTAACACATCAATGGCACTGTGTGTCGTAACTGTATGATGTCGAGGTGAGCCGTTGGAAGCCTGATGCCGTTGGGCGCCTGATGGGGGCCGCTCTGGCTCTCTTCGACGAGCAGGGCTACGACGAGACCACGGTCGCCGACATCGCAGCGCGCGCCGGGCTGACCAGGCGAACATTCTTCCGGTACTTTCCAGACAAACGTGAGGTCCTCTTCAGCGGAGCGGAGCACCTAGAGCAGGTTTTCGCAGAAGCGGTCAAGCAAGCCCCCGAGGCCGCGTCGCCCATGCAGGCCCTGCGGGCCGGTCTCTGCGCTGCGGGTGACGTCTTCGCCGCTGTCCATCCTTACGCCCGTGTAAGGGCTCGAGTGATTGCGGCCAACCCGGAGCTAAAAGAACGTGAGCTGATCAAACTGGAGCGTCTCGCCTCCAAGGTGGCCGAGGCGCTCGAAGGCCGCCAAGCGACACCGACACTCGCACTGCTAAGCGCGGACATCGGAGTTCGCGTGTTCCACCGGGCCTTCGCCGAGTGGGTCGCTAACGACGACCCCGATGCTTTAGGTCCCATGACAGCGAGGATGCTCGACGAGCTGGGAGAGCTGTGGGACACCTGAACGAGTTCGGTCAGCCTGTCGGCCCGCCCGTCCCGGGCTGGACCCCTCGCCCTGCGCCGACGCCGAAAGTCG
>JAJZNG010000050.1 GCA_021847945.1 Actinomycetes bacterium
CGAGTCCTGGTCGAGCAGATCGGCGCGGTCGACGCCACCCGTCTCGGCGACATCGTCGGGCGCCTCTCCCACGAAGAGCTCTGGGGCGTCGACGACGCCCTCCTGGCGGTGCTCGGCTTGCGCTGATCGTCGTCGTTCGGCACGAGCCGCACGTCGCCGAGCCCGTGTCCAGGCCGACGAAGATCGCCGAATCGCGCGCGGGCACTGCGATAGTTGAAGGGGTGTCAGGTCGGTATGTTCTACGCCTCTGCCGGGCGGAAGGCCCCATCGACGAGGAGGGGTACGGCGGATTCGACGTCCCCCTCAGCAGCAAGAAGGACGTCTGACTCGTAGCCGGCGGCAGCGAGCTCGGCTCCAGAGCTGCAGGCCTTCAAGGTGTCAGGTAGACAGCTGGCAGCGGCCATCCATGCTGCACGAGCAGCTTCCGCTTCCGGGGACAGCGCATGATCCGGGTCGAACGAGGCGATGACTGCCCCGGCACCGAGGAGGTCCTCGAGCGCGGGTCGTAACGCCCCGGACGCCCAGCGCTCGCCTGCTGCGATGACGACCACGGGTCGCTCCACTGTTCCAAAGCTGTGTTGGTGCAGCCAGCGCCCCACGGCAGAGGCGTTGCGCAAGGAGCCGACGAGCACCACCTCAGCGGCAGCGGCAGCGGCTATGGCTGAACCGTTGGGAGAGGGAAGAACGAGACGGTCGACATGAGGAGCGACCATCAGGTGGGTCGGCGAAAGCGACCACGGGTGGTCGCCATCGACCTGTCGTCGGCGAACCGCAAAAGCTGCGCCGTGACGTCTAGCGAACTGTTCAACCTCACTTGAGGGCCAGGCATGGGGGTAGACGGCAATGCCCTTGGCGACGGCGATCGTGGTTGCAGTGCTAAACGAAAGGACGTCGACCACGACCAGCGCCGCGTGCTGGCTCAACACTGCCGGCGCACCTTCCATCCCCCACTCGAAGCGAACCCCTGCTCGCCCCTGGGAGAAGACACCCTCATCGACATGCGGCACAGGCCCCTGCAGTGTTCGCCACATACCGCCATACTGGCTCATCTGCGCTGTGCCGCCGGACCGAGCGCGGGCGCTGAAACTGCGACCGATCGACGGCTATTTCATTTAGCAATGCTCACTATGGCCGAGCAGAACCCGCGCCCCAGAACGCCTCCTAGCGTGTCGCCGTCGCCCAAGGCGCATAATCACGGACTCCCAGCCTGCCGAGGGCTCGACGACCCCGCACCGAACCGGTGTTCGGGGGGGCCTGTTCGGCCCTCACAGGTGTCCCAGAATGTTCAGCCGAGGCTGCCCCACCGGCATCCTTAATGTGCCGTTGCAGCGCAGGCAACTATGGCGGGCGCTCGGTGGGCTGGCCTGGCAGGCCCCGCCCATTTACGAAGGGCCACAAAAGTGCTGTTACAGAGCCCGAGATCGGATTCGAACCGATGACCTGACGCTTACAAGTTCCCGGCACCCCGTCCGCACGAGTCCGCCCATGTCATCTCAGACGGCGTGACCAGGACTTTCGCGCTCCGGCGGACAGGGGCGGACGGAGATGAACTGCTCCCAAAACTGCTACCAAGTCGTCGGCTCTCTGTTCCATTCACAGCCCGTGTCACGAAGTGGCACTGCGTGGTACTCTTCGGTTATGGCTGATCACTACACGTTGCGACTTGCCGAAGGCACGAAGCATCGACTCGCTGAAAGAGCCAGCAGCGCCGGTGTGGCGGAGCGCACCCTGGCGCAACGCTACGTGGAGGAGGGGCTGCGACACGACATGCATCCTTTGATCCAGTTTCTCGACGGCCCGAGTGGTCGCCGGCCCAGCCTGGTCGGGCGCGGGCTCGATGTCTGGGAAGTCATCGCCACGATCAAGGACAACGACGGCTCGATCGCAGAGGCGGCGGAGTACTTACAGGTGCCGGCGGGACTGGTTGAGGCCGCCGTCGCCTACTACGGCGAGTACCGCGGCGAAATCGATGAGCAGATCGAACGCAACGAGGTCGACTACGAAAGGGGTCGGGCCGCCGCCGAGGCCGGGGAGCGGGCGCTGCGGGTGTGAAGGCCCTTCTTGACGAGCAACTGTCGCCGCTGATCGCTGTGAAGTTACGCGAAGCCGGTTTCGACGTTGTCGCAGTGGCCGAGCGAGATGACCTTGTCGGAAGTAGCGACCGGGTCGTCTTGGAGGTTGCAGCTACCGCGGAACGCGCCGTGATCACCAACAACGTCAAGGACTTCCGGCCTCTCGCCGCCGAGCGGCTGGCGCAAGGACGACCGCATGCTGGTCTTATCCTGCTCCCCTCGAAGCGAACGCGCACCCGTGACGCCGTTGCATCGCTGGCAAGCGCGATCGGAAAGGTGCTGCACGATAACCCGGGCGGACTGGCGGGAAGTGAGCGTTGGATCGGGCCCCTGTAGCAGTGGGAGAACGATAACTTCATAGCCGTTCGATGTGATCTCAAGAGGTGGGTTTGTGCCGATACAGGACTAAGTCTGTTGGGGTTTTGACATTGCATCAGAGTCTCGGTTCGAGGCCGCTAGCACTTTTGACATCGCGTAGTCGTGAATGGCCACACCTTCGAAGTTCCCAGTTGCGGCGGCCTTGCACGGTGCCCTCTGTGTCAACATTGGCTGAGGCGGTCTTGTAGCTGATTTGTTGTGTTGTAGAGGGCGGGGAAGGAGTTCCCGATTGTTATGACTATCCGTCAGCGGGTAGAGGAGT
>JAJZNG010000176.1 GCA_021847945.1 Actinomycetes bacterium
TAACCTCGGGGATCTCGCAGCGCGCATGACCAACGACGTGTGGATGTCGACAATGCACCGGGTGGTCCCTCCGCAAGTCGACGGTCGAACGGTCAGACGTCGCTCGGCCGCCTACTTCCACGATGGCAACTTCGACGCTGTCGTGGCGCCGTTACCCCAGTTCGTGGACGCCACCAGGCCGGCCGGCTACGAGCCGGTCAGGGTTGCCGACCACCTCAAGGCCAAGCTGGCCGGTTCGCGCAAGGGCATTGTCAACACCTCAGCGGTGCGCGAGTCGGCACGGCTGCAAGCGAGCTCGGGCTAGCCGGGCTCAGACGAGGGGTGTCCGGGCTCAGGCCAGGAGCTTTCCTGCGGCGGCGAGTCCTACGGCGATGACAACCACCCGAAGCACTCCTGTGGGGATCCACTTGGCGAACAGTGAACCCAGGTAGCCACCCACAAGGCTGCCCACGGCCATCACGCCGGCAGCGGCCCACGAGATCGGAGCGAACACGATGAAAGCCACGGCGGCGACGGTGTTGATGACCAGGGACATCGCCGAGCGCAAACCGCTGATCCGCTTCAGGTCGTCAGGCAGCACAGAGGCGAGTATCCCGAGAAGGAGCACGCCGAGGCCCGCCCCGAAGTAGCTGCCGTAGGTGGAGGCGAGGAACACTGGGACGTCGACTAGCAGCACCGGACGCCGGGTCGAGGACCTCTTCGCAAGCTGAAAGTGCTTGGAAACCAAAGGCTGCACGGCGAACAGAGTGCAGGCGGCCAGGATCAGATACGGGGCTAGAAGGCTGAAAGCGCTCGCCGGGGTGGCCAGCAGGAGCACCACGCCTGCCACGCTGCCGGCCAGGGTGGGCACGGCGAGCTTGCGGAGGTTGGCCTTTTGGGTGGAGATCTCCTCTGCGAAGCCGGCGGAGCCCCCCACGTAGCCGCTCCAGATCCCCACCGTCGACGTGACGTTCGCGTTCAGCGCTGGAAGGCCCACAGCCAAGAGAGCAGGGAACGAGACCAGGGAGCCGCCCCCGGCAACCCCGTTTATGAAGCCTGCGCCCAGGCCGGCAGCTCCCAGCGCCACGAGCCGGGCAGCGTCCACCCGGGGAATGTTACACAGGGCCGGTCGGCGCTGGGAGCTGCTTGCAGGTCGACGGGGGTCCCTTGCCGGTCGAAACGGCGTGCACAGCGCGGTGCGCTCTACGCTGTAGCCATGTCGAGCTACATAGGACCCGGGGTGCTCGAAGTCGACACCCTACTCGGAGGCTGGGAGAAGGTAACAGCCGGATACCTCATCGAAGGTCCAGCCCCGGTGCTCATAGAGACCGGAAGCCAGTCGTCGGTGCCGACCCTCCTGGAAGCCCTCGCCCGTCACGGGGTCGGACCGTCCGAACTGGCCGGTGTGGCGGTCACCCACATCCACCTCGACCACGCAGGCGGGGTCGGCGACGTGGCCAAGGCGTTCCCTAACGCGACCGTGTACGTGCACGAGAAAGGCGCCCGGCACCTGGTCGACCCCGAAAGGCTGGTTCGCTCCGCTGCGATGGTCTACGGAGACCTTCTCGACAGCCTCTACGGCCGCCTGGACCCGACACCAGCGGAGCGAGTCCACGTCCTCGCCGACGGCGAGGAGATACAAGTCGGCCCCGGCAGGACCCTGACCACCATCGACTCGCCCGGCCACGCCAAGCACCACCTTGCGCTGCACGACAGCGACAGCGGGATCATCTTCGCCGGTGACGCTGTAGGCGTGCGCCTGCCCGACGCCGGCATTCTGCGGCCCGCCACTCCACCCGCCGACTTCGACTTGGACCAGGCGGTCACCTCGCTGCACAAGTTCGCCGCTAGAAGCCCCAGCGGCATCGCCCTGGCCCACTACGGGCTCCTCGGGGACCCAGCCGGGCTGCTGGAGGAGGCGGAGAGCACGCTGCGCCAGTGGGCTGAGACCGCCGAGTCGGCCTGGCGGGCGGGAGCCGACATCGAAGAGGCGCTCACGGCGCGCTTCGGGGGGCCGATCGAAGGAGTGTGTGAGGAGAACCGAGCGAAACTGGAAACGCTCAACGGGATCCACTCCAACGCGGCGGGCCTGAGGCGCTGGCTAGACACGACAAAGGGAGAGCAGGGACACCCCCACCCCCACTCGCACGCCTAGGGCAGCGGCCGTAGGGGACAGCCGGCCAGGTGGTCCAGCTAGGCGGTGCCGGCCAGTTCGTCCCGGCGGTACTGGGTCTGGTAAAGATCAGCGTACAGGCCGCCTTGGGCTATCAGCTGTTCGTGCGTGCCGCGGGCCACGACCCGGCCCTGGTCCAACACGAGGATCTGATCGGCGGATTGGATCGTCGACAGACGGTGCGCGATTACGATGGACGTGCGACCAGTCAACGTGGCGGCCAGGGCCTGCTGGACCGCCAGCTCGGTCTCCGAGTCGAGGTGGGCTGTCGCCTCGTCGAGTATGACGATCGAAGGGTCCTTGAGAAGGACCCGGGCGATAGCGAGGCGCTGCTTCTCCCCGCCGGAGAGCCTGTAGCCTCTCTCCCCGACCACGGTGTCGAAGCCGTCGGGCAGCGCTGCTATCACCTCGGATATCCGGGCGGCGTCGCAGGCTTCGAGCAGCTCGGCTTGAGTGGCGTCGGGCCTCGCGTAAAGCAGGTTCGCCCGGATCGTGTCATGGAAGAGGTGCGCGTCCTGGCTGACCACGCCTATAGCCTTACGCAGCGACTCGGTGGTCACCTCGCGGACGTCGATCCCGTCGAGGGATATCGAACCGTCCGTTACGTCGTAGAGCCTCGGCAGAAGGCTCGAAAGCGTGGTTTTCCCCGCGCCGGACGGTCCTACCAGTGCGGTCATCGTCCCAGGCTCGGCGACGAAGGAAACGTCGCGCAGCACCCACGATCCTTCGTCGGAGGAAAGCGCGACGTCCGTCGTGCCGTCCCCGCGGGACTCCAACGAGGCCACGGACACCTCGGAGGGTGCCGGATAGCGGAACCACACGCTCGAAGCTGCGACCTTCCCGGCTACCTGGCCGAGCTCGGCGGCGCCCGGCTTGTCAGCGACGGTCGGCTCGGCGTCGAGGACCTCGAATACCCTGTCGAAGCTGACCACGGCCCCCAGCAGGCTGACCCTGGTGCTGGCCAGGTCGGTCAGAGGCGAGTACAGCCTGGTGACATAGGCGGCGAGAGCGACGACCGTCCCGACTGCGAGGTGGCCTGTCGCCGCCTCCCGCCCGCCCAACCAGTAGACCGCCGCTGTGCCTACAGCACCGACAAGCGCCAGAGCGGTGAAAAGGTACCGGCTGATCAGGGCGAGTTGGATCCCGGCGTCGCGAACGTTCCCCGCTCGCTCGGCGAACTGCTCCGACTCGTCGGCCGGACGGCCGAACAGCTTGGAGAGCATCGCCCCGCCGACGTTGAAGCGTTCGGTCATCGTCACGCTCATAGCCGAGTTGTACTGCATCTGACGGCGGGACAGGCGGCTGATCCTCCCGGCCAGCAGGCGGTCCACGGCAATGAAAGGCGGGACGACCAAGAGCGCGAGGGCGGTGATCGACGGGCTCAACGCGAACATGGGCACGAGCGTCGCGACCAAGGTGAGCAGATCCGACACGACCGAAGCGGCCGTCCCGACGGCGTTCTGCGCGTCGAGTACGTCATTGGTCAACCGCGACATCAGCGAACCGGTCTGCGTGCGGGTGAAAAACGCGATCGGCATCCGCTGCACGTGCTCGAAAAGCGACACCCTCAGGTCGTAGATGATCCTCTCGCCGATCACCGAGGCCAGCCAGCGGTTCAGCAGCGACAGGGCCGTTGTGGCGAGAGCCAGGCCGACCATGGAGATTGCGAGCACGTCGACGAGGCCCACGTCGCGCCGGCCGATGCCGTTGTCGATCAGGTCCCGGACCAGCAACGGTGGTACCGAACCGATACCGGCTGCAGCCGCTATGCACACCAGGTACAGCGCCAGCCGGCTCCGGTAAGGACGCAGGAAACGCCAGATCCGGGCCCTCGTGCCCGGCGCCACCTCCGCCGCCTTGAGAGCTGCGAGGTCGAGGCGACGGTAAGCCTTGCTCAACGCGAACCTCGAAGCATAAGACCCTACCGTATCGGACCCACGCCCGCTTGGCTTGGAGCATCATGTAAGGGTGAACCCGCTCGAGCTTGAGCTCGTCACCAGAGAAATAGCCAAGAGGGTGAGTGCAGCGCGCCGCAATCCCGGCGACCGGCCCTGGGCGGACGGGTATCCAATGGAAGGCGACCGTCGTGCCTGCCTGGCTTACCTGCGTCAACTTCCGTTCTTCGGTGGCCGCTCCCGCTCAGACCCCTTCGGCTACTACCAGATCCTCGAATCCGGCGTCGTGGTCGGTGGGATCGGGTTTCACGGTCCCCCCAAAGACGGGATGGTCGAGGTCGGCTACGGGGTCGTGCCGTCGGTAAGGGGCCGGGGGGTTGCTACGGACGCTTTGCGCCAGATGCTCCGGTTCGCTGCGAGCCGGCCCGACGTGACCCGGGTGAGAGGCCGGACCACGCCGGATAACGTCGCATCACAGAAGGTGATGCTCGCAGCCGGTCTGACGCACGTGGGACGCGACCCGGAGTTCCTACATTTCGAGATCAGGACCGCCGACGTGAGCTGACATCTCCGCGTGATTCGGCGCTTAGACTGCCCGCCGGATGGGTACTAGAAGACCGTGAGAACAGCTACGACTTCAGCGGGAGGCCTCAGCGCGAAGGTCGCAAGGAGAGCAGCGGCTGCGCTTATAGCGGGCGGTGTCCTAGCGGCATGTGGGGCGTCGGCTCACAAGGCCGCCAACGCCACGACGTCAACGACCTCCACGGGACCTCAGACCACTGCAGTCCCTTCTAGCTCGCCGACGTCGGTATCGACGACTACCAGCCCGCCGGGCATCTCTTCGACCACGACGACTGCCCCTCCGACGAGCGCGGCCGGCCCGCAGCCGTGCCCGACCAGCTTTCTCAGCGCGACGCTAGGCGCCCCTAACGGAGCTGCCGGGAGCACCTACTACGTCCTGACCTTCACCAACACTTCCAAGGTGTCGTGCACTCTCACCGGCTACCCGGGCGTGTCGTACGTAGCCGGCTCGCAGGGGACGCAGATAGGAGCACCGGCCGCCCGCCTGCCGGGCACCGTGACGACCGTTACCGTGCAGTCCGGCGCTTCCGCTTTTGCGACCCTCAGAGAGGTGGTGGCGGGAAACTACCCGTCGAGTTGCGGCTTGACCAACGTCGCTGGCTTGCGAATCTACCCGCCCAACCAGACCGCAGCGCTCTTCGTGGCTCAGAACACCCAAGGGTGCTCCAACTCGTCGGACCTGCTGTTACAGGTGGGTCCAGTAGCTTCGAACGCGGCGGCTGCTTCTTCGTAGCTCGACGTCATTCGTTCACCAGGCGCGTAGGACCCCTAAGGAGTCTGTGCTTTAGTCCCCCCGGCGTTTGCCGATACGACCTAGATATGTGGGATCTCGTTGAGGTGTTGACGCACCTGGTCAAGCTAGGAGGCTCCGACCTTCACGTCGGCGCTGGCAGTCTACCTCGGGTCAGGGTTAACTCGGATCTGCGCCCAGCGCCGTTCCCGCCGGTGAGCGATGAGGATCTAACGGCCGTTCTGTCCAAGGTCATCCCGACCAAACGCTGGGAAGAGTTCCAACGAACTGGAGAAGCGGACTTCTCGCTCTCCTTCGCCGGCATAGGACGTTTCAGGGGCAACGTGTGCATGCAGCGCGGGACGGTCGCCTTGGTGCTGCGGCGGGTGCTCCCAGTTGCCGTGACAGCCGAAGAACTGGGACTGCCACCCGTAGTCTCCAAACTTGCCGAAGAGCCACGCGGGCTGGTCCTCGTCACCGGTCCGACGGGCAGCGGTAAGACGACCACGCTTGCGGCGATGATCGACCACATAAACTCCATCCGTGCGTGCAAGGTGATCACCATCGAGGATCCGATAGAGGTGATCCACACGGACAAGCGCTCGGTCATCTGGCAGCGTGAGATCGGTACTGACACCGAGGACTATGCGCAGGCGATGCGACGGGTGCTACGCCAAGATCCCGACGTGATACTGGTCGGCGAGATGCGAGACGCCGAGACCGTATCAGCGGCCCTGGCAGCGGCCGAGACGGGCCATCTCGTGCTTTCGACCCTGCACACGACGAACGCCACCGAAACCATCAACAGGGTGGTCGACTTCTTCCCTGCTGCTCAGGGCCACCAGGTCCGCATGACCCTCGCCGGAGCCCTGCGGGGGGTGATAAGCCAGCGCCTTGTCGCTACCAGGGACGGCCAGGGGCGGGTGGCGGCTATCGAGGTGATGGTGGTCACCGGCCGGATCGCGGACAGGATCGCTGACCCAAACAGCGACGGAGCCACGATCGACCAGCAGATCGCCGAGGGCGACTACCACGGGATGCAAAGCTTCGACCAGGCCCTCCGCAAGCTGGTGTTGGAGAAGCGGATCAGCGTCCAGTCGGCGCTGTCAGCGTCGAGCAGCCCGCACGACCTGCTGGTGTCACTAGAAGCCGCCGGGGTGCCGGTAAGGCGGGAAGCTGCCGGCGTCGCCTGACCGAGCGGGCTGCCCAAGTGAGCGGGCTGCCCAAGTGAGCGGGCTGCCCAAGTGAGCGGGCCGCGGCGCTGTGCCCGTCCGGCATGCTCAGCGTTAAAGAAGCCCAAAGCTGTGCGGCAACGGGTTCAGCCGCAGCCAGCGGCTATAGACAAAGCTCGGCATACGTCGTGGAGGCGCTCAGGGCCGAGACGGCAGATGCGCTCCACCATCCACGCCTTCGGTATCGCCGCCACGTTGTCAAAACTTAGAGCGCAGGGTTCAGGCATGCCGTCAGCCTCGTCGAGCGCGACCTCGGTAGGGATTCCCCGTATCCGACGCGTGGCGGGGACGGCGATCAGCGTCTTTAGAACTGGGATCGCTCCTTGCCGGGTGAGGACAAGGTAGGGTCGCCGCTTGTCGTTCGGCGACCCTACCCACCACATCTCACCTCGGTTCACCACGGTTCAGCCTCGATGCTCGCCGTCGCCAGCGTGATCACGTCGGCGGACGGGTCCTCGGCGGGGATGCGCTCGTATCCTGTCACTATTGCTTCGTCGACCGCAGCGTCGACATCCCCGGAGAGGTATGCCTCTATGGCCTGGCGGATCAAGGCCGACCGGGATGCACCCGACTTCGACGCCCGTTGGTCGAGCAGGGCCACGAGCTGTTCGTCTAGCTGTACCAACGTCTGCATCCGTGCCATGACCATATGCGACCATATGGTCGGCTGGTAAGACGGGCTCCGCCCGGCAGCCCACGACGCGCTCCTCGCCGGTGTGCGACGGCGGATAACCCTCTGTCCTGGCTGTGCACGGTCTGCTCTGGGTGCTAAAGGCCTTCGAGAGCAGCGGAGACCTTCGTCCGCAGCTGCACTGCGGGGAGTGCACCGACTATCCTTTCTACGGTCTTACCACCTTTGAGCACGAGCAACGTGGGTATGCTCATCGCCTCGTAGCGGCGCGCCGTGGCCGGAGCCTCGTCGACGTTGACCTTGACGACTTTCAGCCGGCCAGCGAACTGCGTTGCCATCTGCTCCACCGTCGGGCTGACCATGCGACACGGTCCGCACCAAGGCGCCCAGAGGTCCACCAACACCGGGATGGATGATTTAACTGCAACAAGGTCGAAGTTTGCGTCGTCCGCCTCAACGATCCACGCTAACGCCGCGTGGCAGTGCCCGCAGCGCGGTATGCCCGAGGCTGCTGCCGGTACGCGGTTCTTCTTGTCGCACACTGGACATCGGGTTTCCACGCTGGCTCCGGACGCGCTCACCACCACCACCACCACCTTGGCGTTATCACAATCTGGATCAAAGATAGCCTAGGCGCGAAAGTCCCCCGTGGACGCTTTCACATGGTCGTCTAGACGTTCCCCGGATCTTACAGACCCAGCTCATGTAGCCGGCGTTGGTCGGGTTACGCTTCCAGGGCTGCTCGGGAGGAGGCTTTTTCAGCTCCAAAGCGTCACGTACACTGGCGGGCGGAACCTGCTAGGTGGGACCGCCCCGTCGCTTTTGTGCATCGCCTGCACGGCCTCGCTGGTCGCCAGGAAGCGCACCAACGCGGCCACCCCCGGAGGGCGACGCTCCGATCTGAGCGTGCTCACGTACCACATCAAGTTCACAGGGGTCGACTCGACAGGGAGACGGCACAGGACGTTGCGGTCTATTTCCGGTTTTACGAGGTGCGATATCGCCGGGGCTACCCCAGCGCCAGCCGCAGCGGCCGACCACGCCGCCGCCTGATTGGGGAAAACTCTTACCCTGCGGTCAGGGACCCTGAGACGCTGCATAAGCATGCCGACCTCGCTGGAAGGGTCGATGCCTGAAGGGGCGACGAGCCAGTCCTCGCCGACGAGAGCCTCCCAACGCAGAGGACCCCGGCCCGCCAGGTGGAAGTCCGGCGAGGCGACCACGACCAGCCCGTAGCGCATCATCGCCTCGCTGACGATCCCCTCGGCGGAATCCCCTGTGAGGCGCGGGCCGAAGCAGACGTCGGCGAGCCGCTCGTGCAAAAGAGCCGGCATCGCGGCTGACTCGGTGACGCCCAACGTCGTCTCCACGTTCGGCGCTCGTGTGCTGAAAGCGGCTAGCAGTGGCGGGGCGACGAACTCCGCCACCGTCGACGTCGCGGCGGTGCGCACACGCTCGGGGGAGCCGTTGGCGCTGCGCACCGCCGCCTCACCCTCGGCGGCCAAGCCGACTATCTGCGAAGCGATCGGAACGAAACGCTGCCCGGCGGGGCTCAGTGCCATCCCGGTGGGGGTTCTTGTGACAAGAGGGTCGTCGAGCTGGCGTCTCAGCGCGGCGAGCGCCCCGGACACAGCCGGTTCGCTCACCCCGAGGGCGTCGGCCGCGGCCTTCACCGATCCGAGGCGCGCCACCAAGACGAACACCTCGAGTTGTGTGAGAGTCATAAGGGTAACGTCGAGCGGAGCACTCCCATACATGTACCACGAACGGGCTGGCGCAGATAACCGTTCGCTTAGCCAGCCGTTGACAGTCCCGGTTGGCCGGATGAAGATACGGTTCGGATAAACCCGGGTCCGGCGAGGCCGGAGCGACAATCCGGCGAGGCCGGAGCTAAAAGGGGGTCGAACACATTGCAGGTCCCAGCACCTTTCACCTACGAGCGGGCCGGGAGCGTCGACGAGGCGCTCTCCCTTCTCGGACGTTACGGGCCCGAGGCCAGGCTGGTCGCGGGAGGTCACAGCCTCCTGCCGATGATGAAGCTCCGCCTCGCCCGGCCTGAAGCGCTCGTAGACATCAATGGTCTTGCAGAGCTCGACTACATCAGGGTAGACGGGGACCACCTGGCCATTGGGGCTATGACGAGGCACGCCGCCGTGCTGGAGTCCCCGCTGCTAAGCGAGCACTACCGGATATTCGCCGAGGCGGAGAGGGTCATCGCCGATCCGCTGGTGCGCAACCGGGGCACCGTCGGCGGGTCCCTCTGCCAGGCGGACCCCTCCGAGGACCTGTCAGCTGTCTTTGCTGCGCTTCGAGGCGAAGTGGTCATCCGCTCGACGGGCGGTGTCCGCCGGGTGCCCATGAGAGAGTTCCACGTAGGCCCCTACGAGACGGCGGTCGGCGACGGGGAGATCCTCGTAGAAGTGCGCGTGCCGATCCGCACGTCGGTCGGCAGCGCGTACGAGAAGGTCGAGCGCCGGGCGGGGGACTGGTCGATAGCAGCAGCCGGGGCCTTCGTGGTCCTAGACGGGGATCGCATATCTGACGTGGGCCTGGGGATCACCGCGGTTGGTGCGGAGCATTTCACCTGCGCAGAGGCCGAAGCGGCCCTCGTGGGAGCCCAACCTGACGACGAGGCAGTAGAAGCCGCGGCGGCTATTTGCGCTTCGAGCTGTAACCCGACCGTGGACCAGCGAGGACCCGAGGACTACAAACGTCACTTGGTTTCGGTGCTAGTGGCCAGAGCGCTGCGCAGGTCGATAGCCGTGGCACGAGTAGGCAGTAGCCGAGGAGTGGAGGACTAAAGATGAGAGTGACGATAGAAGTCAACGGCAGGGAGACCTCGGCGGACATCGAGGACCGTCTGCTTCTCGTGCACTACCTGCGCAACACGCTGGGCATGACCGGCACGCACTGGGGGTGCGACACGTCCAACTGCGGGGCCTGCACCGTTTGGCTGGACGGGCTTCCGGTTAAAAGCTGCACGACCCTTGCGGCGATGGCGGACGGCCGGTCGGTGCGCAGTGTCGAAGGGTTGGAAGGCGACACGCTCGACCCGGTCCAGCAGGGTTTCATCGAGGAGCACGGCCTGCAGTGCGGCTTTTGCACCCCGGGGATGATGATGGTCGCCAGGGCGCTTTTGGACCGTGACCCCGACCCCGACGAAGCGACCATCCGGGAGGCGATCTCAGGGAACCTGTGCCGCTGCACCGGCTACGAGAACATAGTCCGGGCGATCCGCTGGGCCGCCCGCAAACAAGCCGAAACCGGTCGCTCAGACCGTGAAGCCGAGGAGGCCGTGCTATGACAGCCACAGAAACTCCGAGTCCTGACACGCTGACCAGCCCCGCGGGGAACCCGCTCGGCTTCGGGAGGATGCTGCGCAAAGAGGACGCCCGCTTCGTGCGCGGCCAAGGCCACTACGTGGATGACCTTGTGCTGCCGGGCATGCTTCACGGGGCAATCCTGCGCAGCTCCTACGCCCACGCGAAGATCGTTTCGATCGACACGTCCGCCGCTGAGGCCCACCCGAAGGTAAAAGCGGTGATCACCGGAAAGACCCTCGAAGGCTTGAACCTGGCCTGGATGCCGACCCTCTCAGGGGACGTCGTAGCCGTGCTGGCGACCGACAAGGTCCGCTTCCAAGGTCAAGAGGTCGCTTTCGTCATCGCCGAAGACGAGTACTCGGCTCGTGACGCTCTGGAGTTGATAGAGGTCGAGTACGAGCCGCTTCCGGCCGTTGTCGACGCCCGCCACGCCCTGGACCCGGACGCGCCCGTGATCCGAGACGACCTCGAAGGCCGAACAGACAACCACATCTACGACTGGGAAGCCGGCGACGCCGCAGCGTGCGACGAAGTGTTCGCCAACGCAGAGGTGGTCGTCGCCGAGGACATGATCTACCCGAGGGTCCATCCGGCGCCCATGGAGACCTGCGGTGCTGTGGCGCACATGGACAAGGTCACCGGCAAGCTGACGATATGGACCACGACGCAGGCCCCGCACGCACACCGGACCATCTACGCCCTGGTAGCCGGGCTGCCGGAGCAGAAGATCCAGGTCATCTCCCCCGACATCGGCGGTGGGTTCGGTAACAAAGTGGGAATATACCCCGGCTACGTCCTGGCGATAGTCGGGTCGATCGTCACCGGCGTCCCGGTCAAGTGGGTGGAGGACCGCTCCGAGAACTTGATGTCCACGTCGTTCGCCAGGGACTACCACATGCACGGCGAGATCGCTGCTACCAGGGACGGCAAGATCCTCGGCCTGCGGGTTAACGTGCTAGCCGACCACGGCGCTTTCAACGGCGTTGCCCAGCCGACGAAGTTCCCGGCGGGGTTCTTCCACGTGTTCACAGGCTCCTACGACTACCCGGCTGCGCACTGCAAAGTGACCGCCGTGTACACCAACAAAGCCCTGGGCGGCGTCGCCTACGCGTGTTCTTTCCGTATCACCGAGGCGGTCTACCTCGTCGAGCGGATGGTCAACTGCCTCGCCTTCGAGCTTGGCATGGACCCGGCCGAGCTGCGCATGAAGAACCTTCTACGACCCGAGCAGTTCCCCTACACGTCGCCGACCGGCTGGGTTTACGACTCCGGTAACTACCCAAGGGCGCTGGAGGAGGCGATGCGAATAGCCGGCTACGACGAGCTTCGCGCAGAGCAGGCCAAGCGCCGGGAGGAGGCGGCCAAACCGGGTGCAGACCCGTCGGCACCGCTGATGGGGATAGGAATATCGTTCTTCACCGAGGCGGTAGGGGCAGGCCCCCGCAAGCACATGGACATTCTCGGCTTGGGCATGGCCGACGGTTGCGAGTTGCGGCTGCACCCCACCGGCAAAGCCCAGCTGCGCCTGAGCGTCCAAACCCAGGGCCAAGGGCACGAGACGACCTTCGCTCAGATAGTCTCGCACGTCATCGGGATCCCCCCTGAAGACATAGAGGTGATCCACGGGGACACCGACAACACACCGTTCGGACTCGGCACTTACGGGTCGCGCTCCACGCCGGTCTCCGGGGCCGCTGCGGCTGTCGCCGCTCAGCGGGTGAAGGAGAAGGCCAAGGTAATAGCGGCGGCAGCGCTCGAATGCTCCGTCGAGGACCTCGAATGGGAGCACGGCCGTTGGTACGTGAAAGGCGACCACGCTGCGGGCAAGACGATGGCGGAGATAGCCATGGCAGCCCACAGCAGCCTGGAACTACCCGAAGGCGTCGAAGGGCACCTGGACGCCTCTGTGGTCTACAACCCGCCGAACCTCACCTACCCGTTCGGGGCTTACATCTGCGTTGTCGACGTCGACCCCCAGACGGGAGCGGTCAAAGTCCGGCGTTTCATCGCAGTCGACGACTGCGGGCCGCGGATCAACCCGATGATCGTCGAGGGTCAAGTCCACGGCGGTCTCGCGGACGGTGTCGGCATGGCGCTGATGGAAGTGATCGCGTTCGACTCGGACGGGAACAACCTGGGCGGGTCCTTCATGGACTACCTGCTTCCCACGTCGATGGAATGCCCGAGCTGGGAGCTCGGCGAGACGGTAACCCCGTCTCCTCACCACCCGATCGGCGTGAAAGGCGTGGGAGAGTCGGCGACTGTCGGGTCGCCCCCGGCGGTAGTCAACGCCGTCCTCGACGCTTTGCAGATACGCGCCGCGGACATGCCGTTCACGCCCGCAGTCACTTGGCGGGCTTTGCAGGGCAGGCCGATACGGCCGGACCTGGCGATCGAGTGAAAGCGACCGGGAAACGATGATCCGTCAGGACCTGTCCCAGCGCGCGGCGGAGCTTCGCTCCGCTCGGGTGCCTTTCGTGCACGCCCGGGTCGTCTGCGCCCAGCCGCCGACGTCGGCGAAGCCGGGCGACGAGGCGATCATCCACGCCGACGGCTCTATCGAAGGTTTCGTGGGGGGCGACTGCGCTCAGGCGAGCGTGCGGGCTGTCGCCGTCGAAGCCCTGCCTTTGGGCCGCCCGACGCTGCTGCGGATCACCCCGGACCCCGAGGCGGACCAGCCGGGCAAGCGTGTGGTGCACAACCCCTGCCTGTCGGGCGGCACTCTAGAGGTGTTCCTCGAACCGTCCATCCCTGCGCCCTTGGTGCAGGTAGTCGGCGACAGTCCGACTGCTCGGGCGTTAGCTGACATCGGCCGGTCCCTCGGCTACGCGATGTCTGGCTGGGATGGAATAGTCGAAAGTGACGCGGCGGCTCTCGTCGTCGCCACCCACGGGGGGGACGAGGCAGGGCCGATCGCCGCTGCCCTCGCCGCCGGAGTGCCCTACGTAGGCCTGGTCGCAAGCGCCAAGCGGGGCGCTACGGTCATCGCATCTTTGGACGTCGACAGCGACGCGAAAGCGAGAGTTCGCAGCCCGGCCGGTCTCGACATAGGAGCGGGCACCGCCGAGGAGATCGCCCTGTCGATACTCGCCGAGATAGTGTCCGGCCAGCCCCGGGCGCCAAGACCGGGAAGGCCGGTGGTCGAGTCGGTTTGCATGGCGACCGACCCGGTTTGCGGGATGGCGGTGATAATGTCGCCCGACGCCCTGTCCTGCGAGCACCCCGACCCGTCTCACGCTGGTACGAGCGTTTGGTTCTGCGGGCCGGGATGTCGCAAGGCCTTCCTCGCGGATCCGGCTTCTTACCCGCTTCGCGCTTCGAGTTGAGCGCCGTCGAGGACGCCCTGGCGTCCACGGGGACGTTGAAGGCGGCCCTGGACCGGGCCGGTTACCTGGCCGACGCCGGCCTGGCGACGGCGCTGTTCTGCGCAGTACGCCTGCCCCAACCCCTGCTTTTGGAAGGCGAGGCCGGGGTTGGTAAGACCGAGGCGGCGAAGGCCCTTGCCGCGGTTTGCGATACGCCGCTCATACGCCTGCAATGCTACGAAGGGATCGACGCCTCAGAGGCTCTCTACGAATGGAACTTTCCCCGCCAGCTTCTCGCGATCAAGCTTGCAGAGTCGACGGGGACGGCCATGCGAAGCGACGACCTTTTCTCCCGGGAATACCTGACGAACCGGCCGCTGCTCAAAGCCGTCGAACATCCCGGGCCCCGGCCGGCAGTGCTACTGGTAGACGAGATAGACCGCGCCGACGACGAGTTCGAGGCCTTCTTGTTGGAGCTCCTCGCCGAGGGCACCGTGACCGTCCCCGAGATCGGCACGCTACGCGCAAAGTATCCCCCGGTGGTGATCCTCACCTCTAATCGAACACGCGACCTCCACGACGCCCTCAAACGGCGCTGCCTTTACCACTGGATCGACTACCCGGACCTTGAGCGAGCGACCGACATAATCCGGCGCAGAGTGCCCGGCTCCTGTGTCGGGATCCCCGAGCAGGTGGCCCGCGCCATCGCGCGCATCCGGACCCTCGATGTGCAGAAACCACCGGGAATAGCCGAGGCGATCAACTGGGTGGGCGCCCTCGACCTGCTCGGCGTTACCGACGTGACCGGCCTCGACCAAACGGCGCTCACCCGGACCCTCGGAAGCGTCGCCAAGTACAAGGAGGACGTCGAGTTGATCGCTTCCAGGGGTGCCGGGTGGCTGGCCGGGGGGACCTGACATCGCCGGGCGCTAGCACCCCACCGCAACCGCCGGGGAGGAGGCCACCGGCATCGCCGGGCGACCTTGCGGAGGTCGCGGCTCGCTTTTGTGCTCTGCTTCACGCTGCGGGCGCACCGGTCAGCCCGGAGCGGGCCGGGCGCCTGGCCAGGGCGGTGCAGCTCGCTTCGCCTTATACTGTCGACGAGCTTTACTGGCTTGCGAGGGTCACTCTTGTCGCGGGCCTCTCGGACGTCGCCGTCTTCGATCGGGTGTTCGCCCAGGTGTTCGGCGGGCTGGTGGACCCCGCCGACTGGCGGGGAAATGCGCCGCCTCCCGCTCCCGTCAACGCGGGAGCTCCCGGGCCGCAACCTCCACCCGAGACGGTACCTCCGGGCCCTCCCGGACCGGTTCGCCGCGACGGTCCACCCCGGTCGCGCATGTCCGAGCGGGCTAACGAGGAGAGGCCCGACTCGGATGGCGACGAGTCTCGTGACTCTGAGACGCTCGTCGTATTGGCAGCTGAAAGCGCCGAGGAACGTCTGCGTAGCAGAGAGTTCTCCACGCTGACCGATAGCGAGCTTGCTGCCCTGCGCACGCTTTCAGAGAAGCTTGTGGTGGCCACACCCTCGCGTCGTAGCCGCCGCTCGGCCCGGCATCGCAGCGGGGACCGTCTCGATCTGAGGGCGACGCTGCGCCGGTCGCGCCGCACCGGAGGCGAGCCCGTGTACGCCATCCGCCGCCGTTCGCGCCCTAAACCGCGCCGTCTCGTGGCGATCTGCGACGTGTCAGGCTCGATGGAGCAGTTCTCCCGTGCTTACCTGACCCTCCTGCTGGCAACCGTTCGGTCGGCCGGGTCTCGGGCTGAGGCTTTCGTGTTCGCCACGCGCCTCACGCGCCTGACGAGGCAGCTTCGCCTGTCGAGCCCCGACGTCGCCTTGGAGCGAGCCGGGCGCAAAGCTCCGGACTGGTCCGGCGGGACGCGGATCGGCCAAGCCCTCAAAGAGTTCAACGACAGTTTCGGCCGGAGGGGAGTGGCCCGGGGGGCGGTAGTGGTCGTGGTATCCGACGGCTGGGAGCGTTCCGACACCGATGCGATAGCCCGGGAGATGGCCCGGCTTTCGCGCCTCGCGCACAAGATCGTCTGGGTGAACCCGCGCAAAGCCGCCCTCGGCTACGCTCCGCTGGCCGGGGGAATGGCCGCCGCCCTGCCGTATGTGGACCGCTTCGTGTCAGGACACAACCTGGCCGCCTTCGACGAAGTCCTCGAAGCGGTCCGCTCCGCCCGCTAGCCGAGTTTCAGGTAGGTCCAGTCGTGCCGATCCTCGTTTGGGCTGCCAGGACGCGGACACGGGCACCCACCGGGCGGTGCCGTTCAGATCGGCGTTCCCGTGGAGGCGAGGGTGTAGGTATACTAAAAGTATGACTGAGGTAACTACTATCAAGGTGTCTGTGCAGACACGCGACCGGCTTAAGAGGCTCGCGGACGAGGATCACCTCACGTTGGACGAGGAACTCGCCCGGACCCTCGACAAAGCCGAGGAGTCCCGGTTCTGGGCCGGCGTCCGGGCAGACTACGAACGGCTGCGGGCCGACTCCCAGGGATGGAGTGACTATGCGGACGAACTAGCCGAGTGGGATCTCACCACAGGCGACGGATTGGGTGATCGGTGAGCAACCCATTGCGCCCCGGCGATGTCTGGCTCGCCGACCTGAATCCTGTCATCGGATCGGAGCAGGCTGGCCGCCGCCCTGTCTTAATCGTTTCCGGCCCGCTGCACCTGTCACTGCCGCACGCAGTCGTTTTCGTGGTACCAATAACAAGCAGGGACCGCGGTTTGCGCCACCAGATTTCGATCACGTCGCAGTCCTCGGGACTGAGCAGGCTCCCCTCCTTCACACGGCCAGAAGATATGCGCGCCGTAGCATACGAACGCCTCGGTGACTGTCTCGGGTCCGTCACCCCCGGCGAGTTGACTGCCGTTCGGCGTATCCTGCGAGCGTTCTTGGACCTGTGAATTCCTTTCCGTCTGAGGCGGTTCTGAGCTCTCCGTGGGCAGCCCAGATTATGGGTGGTGGGGTAGAGCTCGAGAACCAGCTCATCAGCCCCGCCTCGTGGCGCCTTACGGTTCTAGCGGCGTCGATCACCGGCTGCAGGCGGCTGTGGGCTACCCAAAAGTACCAGCGCCGGAAGTGCCTCTCCCCCAGCCCGCCGCTCGTAGAACCATAAGTGCCGCAGGCTCTCCTTGATCGCCTACGCCCCAGCGAGCCACCCGGTTGGGCATGTCCGAGCGGGCTAACGAGGAGAGGCCCGACTCGGACGGGGACGAGTCTTGCGACTCTGAGACGCTCGTCGTATTGGCAGCCGAAAGCGCCGAGAAACATCTGCGTTGCAGAGAGCTCTCCGCGCTGACCGACATCGAGCTTGCATCCCTGCGGGCGCTTTCAGAGAAGCTTGTGCTGGTCATGCCCTCGCGTCGTAGCCGCCGCTCGTCCCGGCATCGCAGCGCGAACCGTGTCGATTTGAGGGTGACGCTGCGCCGGTCGCGCCGCACCTCACGC
>JAJZNG010000025.1 GCA_021847945.1 Actinomycetes bacterium
AACGAGGGGTTGACTTGCCATTCCGGATATTCGATGATGCTCGCTTTGCCATTTTATTATTCTCCTTATTCTAAGGCTGCAAAGGTGTCCGGGTTTACGGTGGAGGTTCAGTGTTCCGATTCCACACCACACTCCCGCGTACTTGCTTACTCTTATCCGCCGCCAGTTGTGCGAGGACCTCCGGCGGTGTGTTCCTGTTCCACGCCACCGCCCGCCGAATTTCCTCACTCTCATCCTCAGCCAGTTGAGCGAGGACATCGCCAGGAGTATCCCTCCCCTCCGCTACTGTCCAGCTGTCGTAGTCCTCGTAGTCCATATTCTTCTCGAGGTCTGAGCTGTAGCTGGCTACCTCAGGACCATACGAGGTCGCCAGACTAGGGAGTGGAGCATCCTTGCTGGTGATCACGCGCACCACATCGGCCTCGTTCTCATCGGTCACGGTCAACCGTTCCCCGGTGATCCACTTGGTCGTGATTTCATCGATGCCTGGGGGGGCGCTCCAGACCGACACGCCCTTGTAGCCCCGAACCGTGTATACGCCGTCCCGGGTCTCGCGGTCTCGCTTGAAGTAGACCCAGCCCTGCCCCAGCCCGATCTCGCGCAGCTTCCGAAGGATGCGCCGGAGATCGGTCAGATCGCGCCAATCCTGTGCGTATGCGATCACCACGTGCGTGTCGGTACCGCCTACTGCGTTCGGGTTCGGCCTAGCCGTGGACACCTTCGCCGAAGGGCCCAACTCGCCAGCGAAGACAAGAGCGGCAATATTGGTCCACGCTTCGTCCACATATGCTCGGTCTATGAAGACCTGCCACTTGCCGCCGTAGCTCTCATCATAGGGCGGCTGGTTGGTCATCTCGACCTGCACCCAGAACTCGTCGGTGATCTGTGACGGCTTGGCCGCACTGGGCTTCGCTGAGGTCATCGAACCATGTTAGCAGCTTAACCACCTGATCGCCCCGCACCCTCTTACGACAAGACTCTTGTTGGATGGAGTTTTGGTCGTCTTGTACCAAGCCTGCCATTTCGGATATTTGATGATGCTCAATTTGTGAATATTCCGAAACTCTTTACCACCCATTCCAGCAACTCTTTACCAGTCCGTTCAAAATACAATATCACTGTCGCTGGCGTGCCGTCAAGGATGTATCCATCCAGTGGATTGATATGGGGGGGATACCCAAACCTTCTGATCCGTAGTCCGGTCTGGCGCGTCTCACGGCGTCTACGGTCGTCTATCACTGCAGGTCAAATGGGGTGTGCTGTCTATGTCCGTCCGCCACCGTTTACCGAAAGCCGCCCGCTTGGGGGTCAGATCCTGGGTCGTGGGAGCGTGTGACGGAGGGCGGGTCTTGTGCTCCTGAGGCGGTTGTGGGTGGGCCAGTCGGCTGCTCTCCGGTGAGGACCCGACCCAGGGCTCAGCACCGAGCAAGTAGAGCGCCACGAGCCGAGCTTCGGCCCTGCCTTCGTAATACACTTACTCGGGTTCATGACGATCCTGGGCCGCCCACATGGTCTTGAACGCGGCCTGAGTACGATGCCCGCTCCTTGCGACGATCCAGACGGTCGTCACTAACGGGTTGTTCACCTTCGGTCGCCGCTCCTTGTCCCACATGTTCTCCCCGAGAACCTCGTTGAGCGCCCGGTCGACGAGGAATTGATCGAATACCCACTGCTTCTTGTCGTCCACAACGTCGGGAAGTGCCTCGGCGAGGATCTCTTGTACCCCGGCCCACGGAATGCCGTTACCGTCAAGACGCTGATAGAACTCCGTGTTCGTCCCAAGAGCATAGATAGCGCTTCGCTTTAGGGTTTCGCTTGGGTCGACCGAACCGTCGGCATTCATCGCCGCACCCACCTGCGCAGCGACAGCCTCGATCGCGTATTGGAACCGGTCACGGAGCTGAGTGGCGTAAGTGTTGACTGCGGTCTGTTGGTACTGGGGGTCGATGGTCGTGTAGCTGTCGCCGAATGACAACGAACGGAAGGAGATCGGGTATGGGTATTCGCCTACGCTCGACCAGAATACCCCGTGGCCGACGAGAGGTTCGTTGAGAAGCGTCGATAGCAGATCGTCAGAGAAGTGGGCGTTCGCGTTCTTGAGTACTCTAAGGTCGCCGGAGGACAGCAGGTGGAAGATGAACCAGTTATCTCCCTGGCTGAGGAGCTCCCCCGGAAGGCTTCCGGGTTGTTGCGTAACGAGCATTGCTCCCAGGTCATACTTCCTCCCCTCCTTCACCCACTCGACGAAGGGGCCCTCGCCGTGTGAGACGTTCGAGTTGAGGACGGACTGGGCTTCCTCGACCACGACGATCGTGGGGATGGACGCGGACTCCGCCTTCGTGAACTCCTCCTGGTTGTGTTGGAAGATGTCCTGAAGTACGACCCCGGCGAGCGCGAGACCCTGCGCTCCATGCATGCGGGAGATGTCGACCACACAGAGCTTCCCGTCGGTTAGCGCCCGACGGAGGGCCCGCAGGAACTGGCTACTCGGATCGTGGATGGCGTTCACGATACGCGTCATATTTGAGCGGGCAGCGATCGCCTCAGCGTCCTGCGACCCGTCACTCTTGAGTTGCATCGCGTCGTAGAACTCGTGCAGGTCCGTCGCGTTCCTGTCTGCCCACACTGCGTCGACAAGTCGTCGCCACCGGTCCTGCCGGAGCGCCATGAGCTTCTGCACGTTCTGTTGTTCGTGCCGGTCGGGCGAGATTACGAGACCTACCACGCGGGACGCTGGCAGCTCGCGAATGTCGAGCCGTACCTGGTCGGCCACGAACGACTGGTAGAAGCCGCTTGGTGCCTGGCGGTCAGTGAAAACGACGAGCCTGTCCTGGAAACTCGGTACGTCGCATAGTCCAGGCTGACCACGGTCGTCGGGCCAGAAGTACTCTCCATCGGGGTCGAAGATCACCGTGCCGACGGGTACATGACGTCCACCGCGCTTCTCGATATACGGTGCAGTTGGCAGCCCATAGAGATCAGCGAACAACAACTTGACGAGATTCGACTTTCCGAACCCGGCTCGGGCGAAGACGAACGTCCTCCGGCTCACAAGCCAGCCGACGTCGAACCTTGGCATGATCTTCGGCTCGACGACTTCGAGTCGACCGTCGTCGCCGACCCTACCGTCGTCGCCTGCGTACACGAATTCCCCGAGAGCCATGAAGCCGATCTCGGCCGCCGTATCCGATTCGAGTGTCCCACCAGCCACCTGGCGCAGGAGGTTGTCGGAGAGGAACGCGACTTTGGCCCCTACGTGCGGGAGCCGACGATGGGAGGCCACGAAAATCGGCGGCTTGTCACCACCGCGGACGCGCAGAACGCCAAGGATGCGGATATCGATTCGGTACTTGAGGTACTGGTCGCGGAGGCTCTCGGGAATAGCTCGGTCCTCGCGGACGGCCCTGATGGCATAGTCCTCCCCGGCGGCGCTGACGAGCCGACCCTGCGACGAGATCGTCGTGATGCGCCCGAGTACAGCCTCGTTATCGTTCTCCAGAGCAACCAGAACAAACTGGCCGTGCATTGCCTGCGACTGGTACTGGTTATCGTACGGGAGGACAAGCTCGGCGTGGAACTCGAGTCCTCCCTCGGAGAAACCGAGAAACGTCCCGGCCACCTTGGCATCGTCGAAGAGCGTCATGCGTACCTCCTACTCGCGGGATCGCTTACGGATAAGCGGTGTGCATCGAACAGCGGTCTCCTGGGTTGATCAATGTGCTCTCGGACGGAGTCGACCATCGTGTCCTTTAGGATCTCGAGGTCAAGATCGACGATCTGGGCGTGGTTGTCGGCTTGCTGGAGCGACTGCGGGTAATAGGGGATAGGGAAGCCCAGTTGGGCGTCGTTGAGGAGGGAGCCGAAGATCTTCTGCGCCCGTGACGTCTGATTCGCGAGCAGGTCGACGGTCCATACTGGATCACCAGAGCGCGGCCCAAAGCGAACGAAGTGCATCGCGCCCATGTTGTACTTTGGCGGTTCAACGTCCTTGTCCGATTGGTCCGGGAGCCGGACGTACTCGGCCCACTTGTAGACCTTGCGCTGCATCTCTATCGGGATGGGCACGTACTGCGAAACGCCGTCCGACAACACGCTCGAGATCGCCATCGCGAGGGCGTAGCGCTCCAGAACCTCGGTGTGCTTGGCGATGCCGACGACAAAGAGGTCACGCCGGCGCTCGTTGCGCGTCCGCTCGATGACGTCCGAGATCTTCCGGTAGATCTGCACGAAGAGGTCGCCAGTGAAGATCTTCGTCCGGAGCAGCCCGTCGTGGAGGATGACGGTGTCCGTCGCGAATTGCTGGTGGCAGAGGTCGTAGAGGACAGCCCACTCACAAAGGTCCCGGTAAACCAGCGTCCACGCTGAGTTGACGGGGAACGTGGGGATCATCGGGCTCAGGTCCGAAAGTGTCGTCACCTTCAGGTCCTTCATAAGCTGACCCAGAGGCGTGAGTGCGTTCCCCGACTCGTCAAGGTGTCGACGGCTGAGTTCCTTCGTGTCCGTTGCCGACGAAACCACGTCGAAGAACAGTTCAGCCCCAAACGAGTCCACGACCCGTACGACTTGGAGCATAAGAGGGTTGAACTCAAGCTTGTTGTTGCCGGCATCCGATGCCACCAGTGAGATCATGTTGGTGTTGGTCGGCTGGATGGTGACGACCCCGGCCCGTCGGAGCGACTCGACCTCGTCTTCAATCTCGTCAAACGCGTGGGAGGCACGATCGGTTTCTGCGCGGATGCGCTCCCGGATCTCTGGCAGGCGTTCGGGATCGAACATCTCAGGCCGACCGTTGTCCGTGCGCCCCGTTATTCCGACACATACCCCACACGGGCGTCAAACCCTGCGGGTTACGCATCGAGCCTCGCGTAGCAGTCGATCTCCTCCACGTAGCCGCCGGGCGTTGAGAACTGGGTCGCTTGACGCGACCACTCGGACGGTTCGCCAGCGGTTACAATCGAGTAGACCGTCCAACCCGCATTGGCCAGCTCGAGGGAGCGCATAAGCAGTTTCATCGGGTCGTTTCCCACACTCGGCAGCGCTCCGAACCGGACCACGAGCCGAGCCCCTTCGACGCATCGGGCAGCCGCAGCCCTCCATACGTCAGCGAGGCCTTCGGCGAATCGTTCGAGGCCCCTATGCTGGAGATGTCCAGGTACCCGGTACGTCGCCAACGGATCGCTGCCTAGGAACCAGCTGCGGAGCCACTGGTCCGGTGAGTACGTGCGCATACCGTAATACGGAGGTGAGGTGATGATCCACTGGAAGCGGCGGTCGAGCGAGGGGATCTCTGCCGCGGCGTCTGCCGCCCGGACGCAGCCCGGCGCCTGAGTAGGAATCTCGGCGAGGGTGAACCGGGCTCGGCGCCGGACGGCATCAAGCGTGTCGACCTCGGGCGGCTTCATGCCTCTGCTATGCCAGAAGCGGACGGCAGAGTCGGGCTTCGAGGCGTAGGTGCGTGGCATCTGGTTCGATAGGTAGGTCGGTGCGCCCTTGCGGAGCGGGCCGTGGAGGATTCCTAGGACGATTGCCCGGAGGAGCACCGTGGTCGAGTCGTCTGCCATCCGCATCAGCGCTCGCCGTAGTTTGGCGAGATCGGCCAGCGTATTCGGATGATATGCCAGTTCCCAGAAGTCCCCTTGGGGCTGTTCGGCCTCGGGGCCAGAGCCGAGGATCTGTTCGCACAGCGACGTCACGTCATCCGCCGTGGCTGAGGCGAGTTTCGCGGAAGCAAGAGCTGCCGCGACCGGGTTGATGTCGATGCCGACTGATCCGAGTCCTCTGAGTCGGGCCGCGAAGAGCGTCGTGCCCCTGCCGCAGAAGGGATCAAGCACCCAATCGTTGTCATGAGCGTCAGCGAGTATTCTGCCTGGGAAGTCAAGGGGAAACATCGTGTAGTAAGGGCAGATCGCGTTCAGCCGTCCGAGCGATGATCCTCTCGGTGGAAGTGGGGACACGTCAGCCCGATTGATGCTCTCTAGCGGGATGGTTGCGACAATCGTCATACATTATCAGGGTAGCACCACTGTGTCGCCCGCTCTGTTCAGGCACTCATCGCAAAGTGTTAGTGAGGGCAGTCCCCTTCAAGATGTCCCCGATGAACTACCTGCTCGCGTGACGTCGATGTCGCTGACATTCTTGGGTATCCCCCCATTGATCCATAGGCCACCATAGCCTCTAACCACAAGCCAAAAGCCGTCATTGACGACCCTATGAACCCCCCTTCATCCTTCTGAACAGGGATGATGTCGTTTCCTCTAGGGGCATATATCTAGCTCTGACAAGTTGCGCGTTGAGGTCATCAAGCCCAATCTCGCCACCAGCTGACCGGTAGATATCCCAACCCGCCCTCATATCTCGCGGCGTTGCGTTAGCCATTACCCCACCTTACCATTCGTTCATCGCCCACCAGGAGGATCGTGAACCGACCGAGGCGGAACGGCTGGCCGCCGTCATCACCACGGCAGCGCTCCTGGCGCAGCGGCAAGTGATGACTGGGCGTGCGAACGAAAGCAAGGACGAACAGGAGACAGCGGTCAAGGACCGTCTTGTAGAGGCTGGCTTCACGAAAGTAGCAAGGCGGACGATCAACAACATGTCCGAAGCGCCAGAGATAGGGACGTTCTGCGGCGAGAGTCAGTTTGGAACCCGAAAAGCCGACATCATCGCTCGCCTGTACGACGGACGGATCATGCCCATCGAAGCCAAGGTGTCGAACTCATCGACCAACAGTGTGAAGCGGTTGAACAACGATGCTGCCGTGAAGGCTCGCCAGTGGACGCAAGAATTTGGAACGTCGAACGTCGTTCCATCGGCTGTCCTCGGAGGAGTCTTCAAAACCAACAACCTGCGCTCCGCACAGGACAACGATCACTTGACCATCTTCTGGGCGCACAACTTCGATGCCATGGTGCAGTTCATCGACTGATCCGACCCAGTCCGTCATCGTCACGGACACCTTGGCAACAGACCCGACCGGGGAGCCGTGCCTGTTCCTGTCGAAGTGCATCCTCGTGCCGCACCTGGAGATGGCCGTCGCCTACACCGGTATCGCTCAAGTCGGCCAGAGATGGGTTCACCAGATCCAGACGGCCGTGCTCGCTCGAAACATCGACCAACTCGACCAGTATGTTCCCGATGCGTTCCGCAAAATGGTCATGCAATTCCACTGCGTACCCAATACTCACCATCAGGTACGCATTAGGAAACCAGCGCAATTCTCCGATATAGTAACAGGTACGGGAAAATATTTCCGGCTGAGTGCACAGGAGATACATAAGGTATGAAACTAACACTAGTAGGACCAGGCGGTGTTGTCATACCGTTCTGTCATGATCTACCCATGGCTATTGTGAGCACATTGGACAGGATCCAGGATAAGCGTTACAGGGGTATGGCATACTTGATGCATCATGATAAGTAACAAAGATAATAAGGCAACCTACTATGCACACAGTGGTAATGCCACAGGATCATGGCATTTACTCCGTGACCACTTGAGCAGCGTTTCTACACGTGCCTCGGATTTTCTCCAAGGATATAACTCCAGCGAGGAAGCGGGTCTCGCAAGGAACCTGCACGATGTGGGCAAGTATGCTGACCGCTTCCAGGCGCGCCTGCGAGGAGAGGATTCGGGACTGGACCATTGGTCGGCAGGTGCGTCGTTGGCTCCTTGTCACATCGCCGGCCTATGGTCCACCCCATGAGCCCGATTGGAAGTCCATCCGCCGATCGCCACCCCGGCCTGTCTAGGCTAACGAGGTGCTCGGCTCTGGCCCTCGGACTTGATGAGACGACCGGCGTCGAGGTGCAGGGCGCCTTCGACCTACTCAGGGATCAACCGACCAATACCAGCGCTGCGCTCGTTCCCCATCGCGGCCCGGTAGCAGAGCGAGCGGTGGACACTGCCGAGATCAAGGGTGGCAAGGGGTCCGTTTTCTACCGAGCGCACTCGTACCACACCAAGGTGCCAGTCGAAGGCCTCACACGATTGATCGAGCACTTCACCGATCCGGGGGATGTCGTCGTCGATCCGTTCGCCGGTAGCGGCATGACGGGACTGGCCGCTTTGCTCACCGCTCGTCGGGCCATCCTCTCTGACCTATCGCCAGCCGCCGTCCACATTTCTCGGGGCTACACCACGCAAGTCGATCCGGTGCTGGTCTCGAACGCGGCCGAAAAGATCCTCCACACGCTCCTTGAAGTGGAGAACACCCTATACGGCGATCCGAGGGGGCGTCTTGAGTACACGGTGTGGTCGGACGTCTTCGTATGCCCCGACTGCGGTACCGACATCGTTTTCTGGGACGCTGGTGTCGACCACGAGTCTGGTCAGGTGAAGCGGGACTTGGCTTGTCACGCCGGGCACGGGCCCTACCCCAAGACCCGGCTTGTCTGGCGGCGGGCGATTCCGGTTCAGGAGAACCTGTCGACCGGAGCCAGAAAGCGTCTGGTGCGGGAGGTCGGCGAGCCAGCCCGTGTCGCTGCCAAGATCGGGCGTGCTGACATTCCGTGGTGGTATCCGACCACTCCGTGGGAGTCGCATCGCGAGATGTGGCGTGGGCAGCACCGAGACATGGCGATCTCGACGGCGGCTGACTTCTTCACTGATCGCAACCTTTATGGCCTCTCCGCTCTCTGGAACGAGATCAGTCAGCTCGAAGAAGCTTGCATCCGCGATGCCCTGCGGTTCGTCTTCACTGCCACCGTCAACCGGGCCTCGCGTCGTTACCAGTGGCATCCGACTCGGCCGACCAACGTGCTGTCATCCACGATGTACATGGCGTCGTTGAATTACGAGTTCAACGTCTTCAGTCTGTTCCGGCGAAAACTCGCGACCGTCATCGAGATGTTCGAGCGGACGTCGCGGGCTACTGGAGCGTGCGAAGTCCGGGAGGGCTCCGCCACCAGTCTTGATTGGCTGCCGGACGAGTCGGTCGACTACGTCTTCACCGATCCTCCTTTCGGCAGCAACATCTTCTATGCCGACTCATCCTTCCTCTGGGAAGCCTGGCTCGGTAAGGAGACGGACCGCTCGGCCGAGGCGGTCGTGAACAAGTCAGTGTCGGCGGTTCACGGAGGCAAGTCACTGCCCGACTACGAAGCTCTGATGACTACCGCCATGTCGGAGATCGCTCGGGTTCTGCGCCCGAACGCCTGGGCGAGCCTGCAGTTTCATAACTCCGATGATGCGGTCTGGTCGTCGATCCAGCGTTCGGTCGAAGCCGCCGGCTTCCAAGTCGAAGCCGCCGTCATCATGGACAAGAACCAGGCCAGCTTCAAGGGCTTGCGGCACGAGCGCTATGGCGAGAAGGTGGCGAACTTCGACCTGGTGATGCACCTCCGCCGGTCCGGTCCGTGCTCGACGGCCGTGGTGCGGGCCGTGGTCAGCCGCGAGCAGTTGGTGGCAGAATTGGAGCGGCACCTGGCGACGGCGCCGCCTTCCCGGCGTACTACACCGTTCCTGCACTCGGTCGCCATGAGATATCTGCTGTCGGTTGGCGGCGATCTCCGTGGGTGGAGATTCGCCGCTATCGAAGACCTGTGCGCAAGCACGTTCGACCGCAGCGGGGTCGCTTGGACGTTGAAGATGAAGGACCCCGTGTGAACGAGCATCGGCAACGAAAACCAGTCCTGACTCGTCGTGGCCCTCTCCCGGAGTACGTCGCCGCCACCAAGGGGTCGGCGGTATATCAGGCGCACACCTACCCGACCAAGATCCCGCCTCAGGCGATCGTTCCCTTCATAGAGGCCTCAACGCAGGTGGGGGCTGTGGTCGCCGACCCTTTCGCTGGCTCGGGGATGACCGGCGTAGCCGCTCTCTTGAGTGGGCGCTCGGCCGTGCTGTCGGATCTTTCCCCCGGTGCTGTCCACCTGGCTCGCAACCACACCCGGAGGGTCGAACCGCAACGGCTACGGGATGCTGTGGCCGACTTCGATCGTCGTTGGATGCTCCAAGTCGAACGGGACCTGTATCAGACGACAATCGCACCTGACATCTCCGGCTTAGCCAGGCACACCATCTGGTCCGAGACCTATCCCTGCCCAGCTTGTCGAGAGCCGGTTGTCCTCTGGGATGTATCCGAGCCGGATGCGCCGTTGCCCCGGGAGATCGCCTGCCCTCGCTGTGGGACCTGGTTCGATCGCACCTCGGTTCGTCCGGCCGGCTCTCGCGCGGTGTACGTCGTCGTCAAGCCGGACCGGGGTGGCAAGCTCGTGGGAAGTCCGCCTGCCGAAGAGACGTTGGCTCGGCTCGACCAGATCCGTCGTCGGAGGGTTCGCCATTGGGTGCCGAACACCTCGGTCGAAGCGCACCGGGAGATGTACATCCGGTCGGCGCTTCACCTCCGAGGTATCCGGTCGGTCGCTGACTTCTTTACTACGCGGCCGAAGCTGGTCCTGAGCCAGCTGTGGCATGAGATAGGCGCCGTCGAAGACGCCCATGTACGGGAGGCGTTGCGGTTTGCTTTTACCAACACTGCCTGGCACTCAAGTCGGATGCGTCGGTTCAACGCCAAGGGTGGCCAACGCCCCTTGACCGGAACGTTGTTCATTCCGCAGTTGGTGTCGGAGCCGAACGTGTGCGAGGTGTTTCGCAGCCAGGTGAAACAGATTTGCCGCTATTATCAGCAGCTGCCAGTCGGCGACGGCCAAGTCGATGTCCGCTGTGGCTCCGCTACCAACCTTGGATGGCTGATGGACGGCAGCGTTGACTACGTGTTCACGGACCCGCCCTTCGGCGCCAACCTGTTCTACGCCGACTGCAACATTGTCTGGGAGTCCTGGCTCGGTGATGTCACCGACCACGATGCCGAGATCGTCGTTAACCGATCCCGGTCCGTGGCTCAGGGCGGCAAGACGGTGGCAGACTACCAGCGGCTCTTGACCGGGGCTTTCAAAGAGGCCCGGCGAGTCCTGAACCCGACTGGACGTTGCAGCGTAGTGTTCCACAGCTCTGATGACGCTGTATGGACTGCCTTGCTCGACGCTGTTGAGGCCGCTGGCCTGCATCACGCCGAGGTATCCATCCTCGACAAGGGCCAGCGTTCGCAGAAGGGCTACAAGTTCCGTCATGGAGAGCTGGTGCCCTTCTATGACCTCGTCATGACCTTCACTCCGGTCCGCGGGGGGCTGCCCCATCTAAACGGTGCTGGTGAGGTTGCGCTCGACATCGTGACAGATCATTTGACCCGTTTGAACGGCAGTGACGCGCCGGCCCGTCGTGGGCTTGACTACCTTTACTCGGTGGCTCTTAGTGGTATCATCCAGAGCGGCGGCAGGCCAACGGGCCTGTCACTCCGTGCCTTCGAGCAGCTCTGCAACAGTAAGCTTGACCGTGTTGGTGACCGCTACTACCTGCCCTCAGGGCGCCTATGACCATCCATGAGGACCTCGCCAAAGCCCTGTCGGCCGCTGGGATCGGTGTCGTCGAAGTCGTTCCTGAGTCCGGCCGCCGGAGTGCTCCCAACCCGACCAGGATCTCGGTCCGAGATGGTCCCCGCCACCTGGTGCACTATCAACTATTCGCGTGGAACATCACGCATGAGGGCAAGGGGCGGGTGGGCGACAACCTGCGTGTGCAAGCCACGAGTTTCGGCCAAGGCAACTCACCTGTGACCGTGGATGAATGGGTGCTCGGCGTCGGGTGGAGCGGCGATCACGGCGTATTCGTCGGCTTCGATCCCTGGATCAAGCGCAACCCTGGCTCGAGTTCCAGTGTGCACATCAAGCGCCAGCTTCTGGAGGTGGCTGCCGCACAGCACTGGTTGGAAGGTGGCGACAACTGGGACCCCAGAGTCGGGTTTGTCCCATCAGAGTCCGCTCGCTTCCTGCCGTGGGCGCAGAACCTCTGGGTGCAGAAGACCGTATCGGTGATCTGCCACAGCGTGGAAGTTGTGGATACAGACCGCATAATCGTGCGGATCGATCCGTCTAGGAGCAAGCGCGCCTATGGCGTCAGGTCGTCCGACCGCTTGGCTATCTTCGACAAGTCGGGTAAGAACCCCGATGGCTACCTGTGGCGGGTTCAGGGCATCAACACGGTTACGGTTGTGCTTAACTCTGGCCGTAACCGCTTCCACTACCTCTTTACTTGCGAGAAGAGCGCGCGGGTCCGTGGGCAACTGGAGACGCCGTGACCGGACACAAGGAACTCGACTTCGTCGACGACTATCGCCAGACTGCGGACCAGGTTGCCGTGTCGCTCCGCTCAGGAGATGTCGCGGCACTATGCGCTGCCATCGAGGCCGAGGTTGCGGCGGCGCACCTCCTCCTGCCCGATCCGAAGGTGCTGATCGAGCGGATGGTTACCGGACTCCTCGCTGGCCACATCGTTCTGGCCGGCCCTCCCGGCACTGGCAAGACGACACTGGCCAAGCTCGTGGCCAAAGCCTTTAAATGCACTTACAAGATCGAGACCGCTACGGCGGACTGGAGCACGTACGACGTTATTGGCGGACTCCAACCAAAGATCACCGGCGCTGGGGCGAACGTGTCCGAAACCATCGCACCTTGGCTCGGACACGTCACCGAAGCCGTCCGACAGTGCGCCGTAGCCGTTGCCCGCAACCTCGATAGCCCCGCCGATCATCCCGAGCAGGCGCACTGGCTGATTATTGACGAGATCAACCGGGCCGAGATCGACAAGGCCATCGGCGGCCTCTACACGGTGCTTGGCGGCGACAGGAGCGAACCGCTGCGATTATGGTTCGAGCAGGATGCGCGCCGACAGGCGCTATGGATGCCGGGCCGCTTCCGCATCATCGCCACGATGAACTCGGTAGACACGTCCTACGTGTACGGCTTCTCGCAAGGATTGACTCGCCGCTTCAAGTACGTATACGTTGGCGTGCCCGCATCCGACCAGGTGTCTGACGAGATCGACCAGGCCTTAGCGCAGGCGATCGACTGGGTGGTCACCACTTATCCCGCGACGGCTGCCAGTGCTTCGGATGACGACGTCAGGACTCGGGTAGCGACCACGAAGCCCCGGCTGGAGGCCCTCATCCGCCTGGTGCGTTACGGAACGGGCAGGGTGCCGGGTTGGCCGATCGGCACGGCCCAAGTTGTTGACGTCCTGCGGGAGATGGCGCTGCACGCCCGGAATGCAGCTGACCTCAGCGAGCACCTCGACCTTGCGTTCGCGGACCTAGTCATTCCACAGATGAAGGATCTGTCGACCAGTCAGCTTGATTTCATCGAGGAGGGATTCAAGGAAAACGGGTCCTTGCCCGACATGCCTCGCAGCGCCGCCGCCCTTGCCCATCTGCGTGAGGCTCAGAACACGTCCTTCTCGTGATGGAGCTCGTTCCCGACGAGAGATGGCTTGATGAGGAACATAGCGGACGGTTCACGGAGGCAGCCCGCCGCGCTGCCACCAGCGAGGCTCTACCGCTGCTGGCCACCTACTTCGCCACCGGGGTCGACAGCCTTCACAGTCAGCAGATCCTTTCCCGTCAGGATGTCGACGATCTCGGGGATCTGCTGGAGTTCGTCCAGATCCGCGTCCTACTTGCGTCCGCAGAGCAACTGGATCCACTCGTTCGCGCGGTACTTGATCGCCCGTCGTTTCGATACCAGCGCGAGTGCTCCGAGTCAGTGGGTGTCATCCGCGGCCGGCTCGACACGATCCGCTACCTGCGACGGCGGCACGAGATCACGGCGCCGCGCACCTTTCCCGTCCAGAACGTGGTCCGACATCACGAACTGCCCGAGAACGTGCTCGTGGCCTGGGCTGCGCTGACGGTTGCCCACGGACTCAAGCGGTTACCGCTTAACCGCCTACCGGCCGACGCCCCTGAGCGTCGGCGCGCCGAGCGCTTGGCGGAGTCACTCAGGCGGCTCACCAACCATGCGGTCCTGTCAACTTGTGTGGACGCAGCGACCGGTGCCTGGAGGCGTGGAGACCATCTGACGCTACTGGAGCGTGTCCGAAACCGCCTGCGTTCGGGCGAGATCGCCAACGCCAGCAGCTACGAAGCGCTCGCGGACTGGGTTGAGGCGTTCGATGCTAAGAACTTGGCTTTCGATCCCGGGACAGTGGAGTGGGTCTTCTACGACGAGACGTTCGACACCAAGTTGTTTGAGATCTGGTGCCTTCGCCGGTTGACCCAGGCGTTCACGGATCTCATCGGTCCGCCTACCACCACTCGTTACCTGGTCGACCGAAGCCAAGGACCGGTTGCGACCTGGGACATCGGTGCCATCGGTGTCGATGTGTTCTTTCAGGCCGGATTGCGGGCAATCGATGTTGGCGAACCGCGTTGGGCGCACAACCCGAGGACGCAGGACGAGGCGCAGCCGGTCGGCGCGTTCGGTGGCATCCCTGATATCACCGTCATCGTCCGTCATCCCGGACGGCCCCGGCAGCCCGTGATCGTCGATCCGAAGCTTCGACAGCGCAGCGCGTTTCCAGGGGCCGAGGTTTACAAGATCATCGGGTATTTCGGAAACCTGCCGTCGGTCCATATCAGCCGGGGAGCGATCATCTTTCATGGCCCAGGCAGTCAGCGCTCCTACCGCATCACAAACGCCGGAGGCGGCCAGATCCTGGCCGTAGCGGTCGATCCCCTCGATCCCGGTGACACGGCCGGGCGCTTCGCCGACATGGCAGCCTTCATCATCGAGAGCGTGCCTCGTTCAGCGATGACTCGCGCTCGCGGGCCAGCCGATCCTGACGACGCGGAAGCGGTCGAGGACTGGGTCGACATCTGTCAGCGAGAAGCAGTAGCCGAGATGTTGAGCGCACCGCTGGCTCCGGATGCGCTCGACCGCTCTCGTAAGGCGCTGCGGTCCAACCTGATCAGTACTTGGGACCATCTCGATGCCGATTCGCAGCGGATGCTGGCGACCGCCGAGCATTTCGGAGGGGAAGCATCGGCCGATATGGATCACTCCGGTCCGCTGCTTGGTTTGGCGGCAGCTTGTGAACGGCTACTTCGCGCCTTTGTAGTCGGGCTTAACCCGCTCATGCCGGGCGCGATGACTTTCGGCCGCTTGCTCAAGTTACTCAAAGAGGCGGCCACAAGTCGGCCGGGTCCGCTGTCCCGGCAGCTGGGAGATGCTCTAGATGAGACGACGGTGCGCCAGGCGGACCTCGTCGCGCTGATCGACGACTTGTTCAGCCTGAACATGCTGTATCGCATCCCGGCGGCCCATGCTGACGTGGTCGAGGAGCAGCTGTGGATTGCGGGACGTGCCGCGATCATTGTCGGTCCGGTTGCCGCTCTCGCCCGCATCGTGAACGTGCTCCGGGGTGAGGACGCGTGAGGCCGCGACTGTCGAAGCCTGTCTGGTTTCATCCCACTTTCGGTGGTGACTGCTCGATGGCTACTACTCGGGGACGTTCTGGCCGGGCATACCAGCCATCATCCGGTGCAGGTTCCCGGTTGGTTTCAGTGGCTGCTCTGCACCACGGCTGCACCACAAGCGTTGGCCAGGAGGGGTCATCAAAGGGCAGCTTTGGTCAGGCACATATGCAGGCGTGTTCGCATGGGCCGACCTGGACATTTCCGATGACACTCGCACTTCTGAGTGCGCCGTGGCACTGGCTCTGCTGTACGATCTCTTTCATGGTGCGTCCTGAAAACTGGACTTGGCCTCAAGGGGTGGCCGCGACATCTCCTGACCAGGAGGTGTCCGATGGGACGGCCCGGCCGGTAGACGGCAGTGCAGATCGAGGCTGCGGTCGAAGGGGCGAGCTACGAGACAGCGTTGCTCAATCGCATTGCTACGGTTCCGATACCGGCCGTGTAGGACAATCGGGTCTGCCATGACTCCCACACCTGACCACCTACGCGCGGAAATCGACTTCCTCGCCAACGAACTGGAATCGTTCTCCTCGTCCTTGGGTGTGGAATTTGATGCCTGGCGTTACCGCGTTAATCAGGTGATATCCGAGGTCATCGGTCCGAACGATGCTCTGGCGATCAAGTTCAACGGCCTTCGATGGGAGTCTGGGGTCAGCGCTACCGTTCGCCGTTCCGGTGGCGGTCGTGCGGATGCATGGACCCTAGCCGATGTCAACGCCTTTGCCCCATCGAAGGAGAAGTCCGAAGCGATCCTCAAGTCCCTCCGATGGCATCTCGACCGAGCCGATTCCGTTTCACCCCCCGAAACTGGAACCGTGGTCCTCGATGGCACGACCATCGAACCCGACCTCTGGGACCACGTGAAGGGTCTCGTCGAGTCCGGCGACTGGGAGAAGGTTCCGAGGGAGTCCGCTGTCTACGTCGAGGACAGGCTCCGAGTCTGGGCAGACCTGAAATCGGCTCAGCGGAGCGTGGACGTCTTCAAGACCGCCCTCGGTCCGACGAAGTTCGCACTCGGAAGTACTGACTCCGAGCAGCAGGGCTGGCGGCAACTCGCCACCGGGTTCGCCCTCGCTCTCCGCAACAGCGGTGGACACCGACTTCACGACCGTGATGATCTGCGGCGCTACGCCATCGGCGTGCTGGGGACGGCCAGCCTCCTGCTCTGCCAGATCCGGTACCAGTACGGTGATCCACCTGCGGTGGCGGAGGATGCCAGCGGGGGGAACTAGACAGCGCACCTTTCGATTGTTGACAGGCAACTCTGATTGACATGGGGAGGCTCCGGCGGTCTAGGGGAGCCGGAGCGCTCGCTCCCGAGAGGATTTCTCCGGCCTTAGCGGCAGTCGATGTCCTGAGCGACGCCGATCTTCTGTCGGCAGTGCGCTACCTCGCTGGTCCTCCGATCTCTGTGAGAATCCGGATTCTGAGTAAGCAAGCCCCCGAAGCCGAGTCTCTGGAGGTACTCCTCGGGATCGAAGGCGAGGCGGCATCACACTACTTCGCAGCATTTTCAACCATGTTGAAGTGGTCTTCCCCCCATTTAGCGGACACGTCATAGATGCCCGTCATAAGTTGTTGATCGTGTTCAGCGTGTCGTACAGCGAGGTCAGACTCGTCGCGAAATAGCCCGCATAAGGAGCTGCCGCCAGGCTGCAGACACCGAGGGTAGATAACGCCATGCTAGGATCGCCGCCAGTTGCGATTACCCCGACTATGGCCCCACCACAAGCCAGAGGTGCCCAGGAGCGGATATCGTTGAGCCCCTGGTTCACCAATGTTGCATCCTGACCGCTCAAGGAGTGAACGGTTGACGGCGGACACGCTAAAGTCCCCATAGGCGGCCATGAGAATTCCCCAGATACGGCCACGAGAAGTCCCCAGATACGGACACGGAAGTCCCCAGAAATCCCCCACTTACACTTTCCCTTGGGGTTTGATGAGAACTGGCAACAGTTCAAATCAAATAACCAAAGGAGGAAACTTCATG
>JAJZNG010000236.1 GCA_021847945.1 Actinomycetes bacterium
CGTGCTAGCGCTTCGAGGATGTTACGGTCGCCGACCTGGGTCACCTCGACCTGCACTCCCAGATCACGCAGTGCTTGGTGCAACCCGAGGTTGCTCATTACGGTAACCGCGACCCCGTTGCCGGCGAGGCGCCCCCGGCTTTGCAGGTCCGCTGCGAGCATCGCAAGCAGGCGGTCCCCGTCTACGATGGTCCCTTCTTCGTCCACGGCGACCACCCTGTCGGCGTCCCCGTCGAAAGCCAGGCCGAGCGTCGCCCGGTTCCTCCTCACCGCCTCCGAGAGCAGCCGCGTGTCGGTGGAGCCGCAGCCGGAGTTGATGTTCGTACCGTCGGGGCATGCCCCGACGACTTCGACGACGGTCGCGCCAGCCTCGGTGAAAACCGTCTCTGCCGTGGTGACCGCGGCGCCGTTAGCTGTGTCGAGGACCACCCGGGCGCCGCGAAGCGAACGGCCGTCAAGCCCGGCTGTGAGCTTGTCGAAGTACCCGCGTAGCTCCAACGCTCCGCCGATCACCGTGCCGATCCGGTCGCCGCTCAACTTTGCAGAGGCCCCGGAGTGGAGACGCTCCTCGACAGCAGCCTCTTCGCGCTCGGAGAGCTTCAAACCTCCGGCGGCGAACAGCTTGATCCCGTTGTCGGCGAACGGGTTGTGCGATGCGGACACCACCGCGCCTGGGGCGCCCGCCCCAGCCGAGACGGAAGCCACGTAGGGCGTGGGGACGATTCCAAGGTCGACCACGTCCAAGCCTTGCGCCGCTACTCCTGACGCAAAAGCGGCGGACAGCATGGAGCCGGACAACCGGGTGTCGCGTCCGAGGTACATGACCTCGGCCTTATCCCCTAGCACTACAGCAGCGGCGCGTCCCAGACCTACTGCTAACTCCGGTGTGAGAACGTCGCCGGCTAGACCTCGAAGTCCGTCCGTGCCAAAGCGTGCTTTCACGCCCGGTGCGCGAGCCGCCGGGTCAGCGCTTGGAGTACTGAGGGGCTTTGCGCGCCTTCTTCAGGCCGTACTTCTTGGACTCCTTCTCGCGTGCGTCGCGGGTGAGGAAACCAGCACGCTTGAGAGTCACGCGCAGCTCAGGGTCGAGCTCGGCCAGAGCACGGGCGATTCCGAGCCTCATTGCACCGGCCTGACCGGAGACGCCGCCGCCGACGAGGGTCGTGTCCACGTCGTAGATCTCGGCTTTCTCGACGAGCCTCAGCGGCTCGGTGATTATCATCCGGTGGGTGGCGGAAGGGAAGTACTCGTCGACTGGACGCTTGTTGACCGTGAGAGCACCCTGGCCGGGGCGCAGGCGGACACGGGCTACCGCCGACTTGCGGCGACCGGTTGACTGTACGAGCGGCTTGGTCAAGTGGTCCTCAGGCTCCTCTTGAAGGGCGGTTAGCGCGGGGGTCGAGCTGCAGAACTTTGGGCTGCTGAGCCCCATGGGGATGGGTCGGCCCGGCGTACACTTTCAGCTTGCGCAGCATGGAACGGCCGAGCGGACCCTTGGGGAGCATCCCTTTCACCGCACGGCGAACGGCCTCTTCGGGCTTGGTGGACAGCAGTTCGGTGTAGTTCCGAGACGTGAGGCCACCCGGGTAACCCGAGTGACGGTAGTAGAGCTTCTTGTCGGCTTTCCCTGTCGCCATCGCGACTTTCGCCGCGTTGACGACTACCACGTGGTCGCCGGTGTCGACGTGAGGGGCGAAGATGGCCTTACGCTTGCCGCGCAGAACCTGTGCCACCTCGCTAGCCAGACGCCCGAGGACGGCCCCGTCGGCGTCGACCTCAAACCACTCGCGCTCGATGTCGGCGGGTTTTGGGGTGAAAGTACGCAAGATGCAACCTCAGGTGTAGGACTAAGAAAGGGACGTCGGGCCCAGCCCGGCGTGAACAGGATTGTCACTATAGCGCCCGCGACGGCCTGACCGCCAAGCGCCTGCGACAACACCACCCAGACCGGGCCGCCTAGACGGGGCCGCCGGCTGCGAGGTTGGTAATGTGCGCACAAGCTCTCTAATGTGTTGCTCAGCTATGCACCAACTGACCGGACTCCTGGCCACCAACTTCGGATCCCCGTCGGGGGTGACGACCCAGGACCATTACACCCGTGAGCTGTGGAGGCTGAGCGGCTACTTCTCGGTGCCGATCGGGTTGATCGTCCTCGGCCTGATCACCTTCGCCATCGTGCGCTACCGGCACCGGCCCGGCGAGGACCGCAAGCCGGCCCAGTTCCAGTACCACATTCCGATCGAGGCGACCTACACGATCATCCCGCTCGTGATCGTCGCCGTCATCTTCGGGGTGATGTACAACGCCGAGAACCACGTGACCAAGGTGTCAGCGAAACCTTCGGTTGCGATCACCGTCGACGGTTTCCAGTGGGGATGGCGCTTCGTGTACCCCAACGGGCACGTGCAGATCGGAACCGGTGACTACAACAACATCAACAACAACAACGATCTGCCGGTCCTGGTCATGCCCTCCAACGAGACGGTGCAGTTGCACGTCGTGTCCCTCGACGTCGTTCACACCTTCTACGTGAAGGAGTTCCTCTTCAACCGGGACCTGATACCGGGGATCAACAACACCTTCGACGTGAACGTGACCAAGCCCGGACTGTATCCCGGCCAGTGCAACAACATCTGCGGCGAGTACCACGCCTACATGCGCTTCTTGGTTGACGTGATGACACCGACGCAGTACGCCGCCTGGTACGCCAACCAGCCGGCCTGCTCGGTCACGACCGCTGGGGTTCCCGGCATTCAGAATGGAAGCTGCGCTGCTATCAACGCTGGCGCCGACTTCACCGGTTACACGCAGGCGCCGAAAGGATAGGGAGACCTAAGCCGATATGACAATCCTCGAAGAACGCCCACAGCTTCCTTTCGAAGCTCACGAGCCGAGCCTGATGGAGATCGTGCCGGGCCCCCGCCCGCACGGCATCGTCAAGTTCGTCACCAGCACCGATCACAAGCAGATCGGGCTGAACTATCTCTTCACCGGCTTGGCCGGGTTCGTGATCGCCGGGTTGATGGCGCTTGTCATGCGCACCCAGCTGATAGTGCCGAACAATCACTTCGTCACAGAGAACGTCTACAACGAGATGTTCACGATCCACGGGACGATCATGCTGTTCGTCTTCGCAGGTCCGTTCGCCTTCGCCGGTTTCGGCAACTACCTGGTGCCGCTGATGATCGGCGCCCCAGACATGGCCTTCCCCCGGTTCAACAACCTGTCGTACTGGTTGTACCTGGGCGGTTTCAGCCTCCTGCTGGCAGGGTTTCTCACCAACAACGGAGCCGCCCAGTTCGGCTGGTTCGGCTACGCACCGCTCACCGAGGCGATCCACTCGCCTGGACCCGGCGCCGACCTTTGGATCGTCGGCATCGGCCTGACGGGCTTCTCCGGTATCTTCACCGCTGTCAACATCATCACCACCGTCTTCACATTGCGAGCGCCGGGCATGGTCATGTTCCGGATGCCGATCTTTGTGTGGAACATCCTGGTGACGATGTTCCTCATTCTCCTCGCCTTCCCGGTTCTCACCGCAGCGATGGCCCTCCTGTGGATCGACCGCCACCTCGGCGGGAACTTCTACGACGCGACCAAAGGTGGCCAGCCGATCCTCTGGCAGAACCTTTTCTGGTTCTTCGGACACCCCGAGGTGTACATCATCGCCCTCCCCTACTTCGGGATCGCTACCGAGATCCTTGCGACAATGTCACGCAAGCCGGTGTTCGGTTACAAGGGCATGATCGCAGCAACCCTTTCCATCGGGGCTCTCGCCATGGGCGTGTGGGCACACCACATGTACACGACAGGCGCCGTGCTACTCCCCTTCTTCGCCGCCATGTCCCTTCTCATAGCTGTCCCGACGGGCATCAAGTTCTTCAACTGGATCGGGACGATGTGGCGGGGGACCATCGTGTTGAACACGGCGATGCTCTTCTGTCTCGGTTTCCTGGCGATGTTCCTCTTCGGTGGTATCACCGGGGTCATCCTCGCCCAGCCGGTCCTGGACTTCCAGTTGCACAACACGTACTTCGTGGTCGCCCACTTCCACTACGTGCTGATCGGGGCTGTGATGGCCGGGTTCGGAGGTCTGTACTACTGGCTTCCGAAGATGACCGGGCGAAAGCTGTCGGAGAAGTGGGGCAAGCTCGGCTTCGCTCTGCTCTTCATCGGCTTCAACCTCACCTTCTTCCCTCAGCACGACCTGGGTCTTCGTGGTATGCCCCGGCGCATCGAGACCTACAACGCTGGGATGGGATGGAACTTCCTGAACGAGCTGTCCAGTATCGGCGCTTACATCACCGCTCTCGGTGTCCTAGTCAACGCGTGGAACATCTTCACGTCGTGGCGTAACGGTGAGCTCGCCGGCGACAACCCCTGGGATGGCCAGACCCTGGAGTGGGCCTGCTCGTCTCCGCCACCGGATCACAACTTCGAGGCTCTCCCCCCGATCCGCTCCGAGCGGCCGGTGTGGGACGCCAACCACCCTGACATGCTCACCAAGGTAGGCCACTAAATGAAAGTCGAGTCCCGCACCGTTCTCGGAGCGTTCGCCTTCCTCACCATCCTGGCCATCGTCTACTGGGTTCTCGTAGCCCTGCACGGGTCGTCGACTGAGCGCAGCGGGATCGCCATGCTGGTGTTCAGCTTCGCCGCATACGCCCTGCTGGGAGGCTACCTCCTCGCCCAGTACCTCCGCCGGCACGGCATACCACGGGCGGAGGACCGCTTCGACGCCACCCAGGAGGATGGGGCAGGTGTCATCGACTACTTCCCTGCCACGTCTATCTGGCCGGCTGCGATGGGCTTGGGGATGGTCTTCGGGGCGTGTGCCCTAGTTTGGGGTCTGTGGTACCTGGCGATCGGCGCGGTGCTGTTCTTCGGCGCCGTGTTCGGGTGGGTCACCGAATCCGACTACACCGAAGACGTGCTACCCGGGTCTGATCCCGACGAGCTGGCTGCATCGCACGGCGACTTCGCGTCGACCGGCGCCCACCACGACCACTGAGCCGACCGCTGCTGGCTGCTCAGACCAGAGGACACCTCTCGGCCAGCGGCTGGTGCCGTATCAGCTGAACGGCGACCGTCGATATCGACCTTTCCGAGGATCTCTGCTAGCAAAGAGCCCAACCCGCTAGCGTCGATGGCCTGTCGAAGTTCGCGGAGGCAATCGACGCTGCCAGCCGAAGCGTGAGGACCCACAGGCCCCCGCCGGCTACGCCGGCATTGCGTCACGGCCCGGAAGTCCAACTGTCGGTTCGGGTCCCTGTCGGTTCGGGTCCCCGAGGGCCTCCGCTCGAGTGTTACTTCGACGGCGACAGCCCAAAGCCTGACCGTGACCACGTTCGTAGAGCAGACACTACAGCGAGCGGCAACCGAAGCGAACGATAGTTTCGCTTGACTCGCCGCTGACCTGGCGAGAAACATCAGCTCCGAGGCGCGCTCCGCCGTACAAGACGGCGCCTACCGTGAGGCGGCCGCGGACGTGGAACGGGAAGAGGAGTGGTAGTAGCGCTTGTCGACGATCCTGGAGACGTCCATAGAAGCTGAGGTCGACACTCCCCAGGTGCGGCTCACCGCGCACACGGAGCAGGCCGACTACCGCGTGTTCTAGCGAGTTCCGTCAGTCGCCTGCTGAAGGGGCCGGCACGGACTTCTCCGAGTCGCGACCCGCGCCGCCAGAACCGTGCTCCCCAGAGCCGTGCTCCCCAGAACCGTGAGATGCGCCAGCATCAGCAGGGACGTCGTGGGATGGGCCGTGGTGCACGTCTCCCACCGTGTGGTAGCCGCCGTCAGGTGTGCGGTAGATGACACCGCCGACGGGACGTTGTATCGGGTGGAAGTCGACCTCTTGGAGCCGCTGGCAGGCCTTGTAGGCGATTATGAAGGCCACGACCGGCCCGATGATCACCAGGTAGTCCAACGCGACGACTATCGCCTCGTAGCTGACGTGAAGGTTGTTGGCGATGATGTCTGTCCCTGACGCCATGGTCAAAAGCGAGAACAACGTGACAGCCGCCGCACCGACCCCGGTCCGGAAGGGCTTGTCGCGGGGACGGTCGAGAAGGTTGTGGGCCCTGTAGTCCTTGTAGATCTTCTTGTCGATCCAAGGCCATGCGAACATGATGCCTAGCAGGATCCCGGGCAACAGCAGACCCGGGAAGAACGGGTTGGCGATCTCATGGCCGAACGAGCGGAACTCCCAGTGCGGCCACAACCGGACGGCGCCGTCCTGCCATCCCAGATACCAGTCCGGCTGGGCCCCGGCGGACACCGTGTAAGGCTGGTAGGGCCCGTAGATCCAAACAGGGTTGATCTGGACGAAGCCGGCGAGGAGGAAGATGACCGACGAGACGAGCATCATCAGCCCGCCGGCTTTCAGGGCGTACTGAGGCCAGATCCGGCTTCCTCTGATGTTCGTCTCGGTCTTGCCCGGGCCGGGGAAGTCGGTGTGCTTTTGGTGCCACAGGATCATCAAGTGGGCGGTGAGCAGGCCGATGATCAAAAGCGGGAAAAGGAACTCGTGCACGACGAACAGGCGGGGGATCAGCGAGGTGCCGGGGAAACGCCCGCCCCACAGCGCGTACACCAGCCACGTTCCGACGAACGGGATGCTCTCTATGATCGAGTAGATGACACGAAGACCGGTGCCTGACAGCAGGTCGTCTGGTAGGGAGTAGCCGGTGAAGCCCTCCAAGGCGACGATCTGCCACAGCAACAGCCCGATGATCCAGTTGATCTCCCGGGGCTTGCGGAAGGCACCGGTGAAGAAAATGCGGGCCATGTGGAAAAACACTGCCGCGAGGAAGATCAGCGCAGCCCAGTGGTGCGCTTGGCGCATGATCAGCCCGAAACGCACGTTGAACGAGATGTTGATCACCGACTGGTAAGCCTCGGACATCTTCTGGCCGACGAGTGGGATGTAGACGTGCCCGCTGGTCGGGGCGTAGACGACCTCCTTGGAGGACGGCACGTAGAAGAGCGCCAGGTAGATACCCGTGATGATCAGCACGATCAGCGAGTCCATGGCGATCTCGCCGACCATGAACGACCAGTGGTCGGGGAAGATCTTGTCGAGGACGCTGGTAAGGAACTTCGACGAGCCAAGCCGCTCGTCGATCGTGTCGGTGCCAGCCCGCGTTGCTCGCAGGCGCTTCTGAGCTGCGATCCTCTCTTCGGTGGTGCTCATCGCCTCTACCCCCTGTTCCAAAAGCCAGGTCCGACCGGTGCCCCGCCAGCCCTGCTGTAGTCAGCCTGGGCGACTATGAAACCTTGAGCGTCGACGGCGATGGGCAACTGAGGAAGGCCACGCGACGCGGGTCCGAATATCGGCTGGCACAGGTGCAGTACGTCGAACGTCGAGTAGTGGCAGGGGCACACAAGCTGATGAGTTACCACGTTGTACAAGCTTGCTGGGCACCCGGCGTGTGTGCAGATCTTGGAGATCGCCACGATCCCGGTCTTGCCGTCGATGGGGATGTTCCACCCGACCCTCTCCGGCGGCGTGTCGTAGTCGGCGTCGCCCAAGTTGATGAGAAGCGTCGGGCTCAGAGCGTCGGAAGGGTTGGTCTCGGGGAACACTGTGAGAATGCCGTTTACCGGAAGCTCCGACGGGCGGATCGGCGTGCCGTCCTGGGTGACCGCGCGGACGCCCTTACCCCACGCTGTCTGGTAGAGGTTGCGGTGCGGGCGGGGTCCCAACGAGGCGATCGGGAAGGCTATCGCCAGACCGAAGACCCCGCCGACAGCGCCGAGCATCTTGAGCAGGAACGGCCGGCGTGCCATCGGGTCCAGTCCACGGCCGAGCGATTCGGCGACGGCGATCCTGTCCGCTTCGGAGCTCACGTTGTGATGGCCCCTGCTGGCTATCACGTCGTGTCCGGGCATCAGGTCCCGTGCCCAGAGGATCAGACCGACGCCGAGGCCACCGAACGCCAGGCCCCAGCACAACCCTGCCAGTTGGTTGTTCGCGCCGTCCACGTACACGGCGGCGAGGCCTATCGACGCTAGTAGCGTCACTGTCCACGCTGCGGCTATGCGCCGCTCGGCCTTCTTGGCTCCCTTGGGATCCCCCTGGTAACGCCAGCGCGTGTCGTCTTGGTCCATGGGGACGTCGTCGGGCCACGGCTCGCCCGGGTCAATCCCGAAGTGACGCGGATTGCGGGCGAAAGGCGTCTGCTTCTCGTCGATCGTGTCGGTCATCCTCTGTTACCTATCATCCGGGCGGCGAACCAAAGAAGGCAGAACCCTCCGAGTATCGCCACGAAACCTTCCGCCACCGGGCCTATGCGGCCGATGGCGAACCCGCCAGGGTTGGAGGCGTGGTGCAAGTAGGTGACGTACTGGGCGATCGCCGAGATCTGAGCGTTAGTGAGCTCGGTGAAGATCGGCATCGGCTTCGGACCCACCAGCGGCGCCTCAGCCACCTGGGTGAGGGTGGCGTTGTTCAGTGACGGGATGACGTTCCCGTTGGAGAGTATGTTCCCCGACCCGGCCGCCTGGTGGCATGCGGCGCAGTTGATAGAGAACAGTTGCTGACCTTCGGAGAGGGTGACACACCCTTGCGCGGACTGAGCGGCGAGCGTCCCCTGGTTCTGACACAGCGGCTCGACGGTCGGGATCGTCGGCCCGGAGCCGCCCTTGCCGGTTATCTGCGGTAGTGCGTTGATGTAGGCGTCGAGCTGGCGGATCTGGGCGGAGGTGAAGATGCTGTGGTGGCGGATCGCCTCGTTGTTCGCGGCGTTGAGGGGCATCCGGCCCGTGGTGAGGTAGAAGTTGGCGGCGGCCGCTCCTTTGTCGACCAGCGACGGAGCGCCGCTCACGACGCCACCCTCGCCTTCGTATCCGTGGCAGCTCTGGCAGTGCTCGGAGTAAAGAACAGCCCCGGCGGCGATGTCGTTGGGGTTGGTGGAGACCAAAGCCTCCTGCGCTTTCGCCGTGGACTGGGTGAGGCTGAGCACCGAGAACGCCAGGATAGCGACCCCGAACAGCACGGCCGGGCCTATAAGGAGACGATTAGAACGAAGCTTCTTTATTAGTCGCATGATCATTTCAGAACGAAGATGGCCAGGAACATAGCTACCCACACGACGTCGACGAAGTGCCAGTAGTAGGAGAGCATCTCTATCGCCGGCATCGTGCGGTGACCAAAGCGCGGGGAGCGCAGCACTCGCACCCCGACGATGATCATCGCTACCAGGCCGCCTGCGACGTGAAGAAAGTGGAATCCCGTGAGCGTGTAGAAAGCCGATCCGTAAGCGTCCTTGCTGATGGAGAACGGCCTGCCGATGTAGTCGGAGATCTGCATGCCTTCGAACAGAGCCCCTAGCACGAAGGTCATAGCGGTCCAGCCGATGAAGCCCCACTTGGAGCCTTTTATGGCCCTGTGCACCCCATACTGCATCGTGAACGACGAAAGCACCAGCAGGATCGTCGCTACCAGTACTGGAGGGACGTCGAGTACGTCGCCTCTAGGCGGCCAGGGGCGGGTTGCGGAGCGGAGGCTGAAGTACGCCGCGAACAGGCCGGAGAAGAACATGAGCTCCGAGGCCAGCCAGACGATGACCCCGACCTGAAGTAGCTTCGGCCGGTACATCGACGGGTCTACCTGCCTGAGCGTACCCGCCTGGGGCGCGACGGGTCCGGTGGTGGTAATTGCTGTCACTGCCCTCTATTTCTACACAACTTGCGACCAGAATCCCAAACTCGCCGCGTTCCGGGTCCAACGCGGGAACAAAAGTCCACTTCAGCGCTACCATCGGGGTTATGGCTCCAGGGCCGCTGTCTCCTATAGCATTTTTCAGTCATCCCCAACTCCAGCCGGTCACCTTGGTGGTCGTGGTCGGATCGACGGTTTGGTACTTGCGCGCTCGGCGGCGGGCGCTCAGCTGCGGACGGTCCTGGTCGACGGCGCGTACCGCTTCGTTCCTAGCCGGGGAGCTGGTCATGTTCGCCGCTGCCACGTCGGGCCTCCTCGCGTTCGCCGAGACGAACTTCTCGGCGATGGCTGCGTGGTACGCATCGGTCGGGCTTGTCGGCCCCGGGCTGGTGACGCTCGGCGCCCCGCTGCGCCTCGGTGAGCTCGCGTCGCTCGCCTCACCGTCAGAGGCCGGCGCCTCCGGCAGGGACCCGCTGGGTGCTTTCCTGTCGAACCGCGCCGTGCGGGCCGTCACGTTCCCGTTGGTCACCTGGGTGGTCTTCGCCGGTGCGGGCATGGCCTTCTTCTTCACGGGCCTGGTAGGCGACGCTGTTTCCGACACGTGGGTTGCGCAGGCTTCGACTGTCGTGTTGGTCCTGGTAGGGCTGGCTTTCTGGTGGGTGGTGGTGGCAGCCGACCGGGCGCCGTGGAAGCTCGGATACTGGCAGAGGATCTTCTACCTGCTCGCCGCGTTCCCCCTCTTCGGTGTCCTCGGCATGACCCTGCAGAGCGAAACATCTCGGATAACACCCTACGTATCGCTGGGAAGCCTTCACCTGGGTGCGGCGGTCTTATGGGTCGCCGGCGAGACCGTCTCGCTGTACGCGACGATCGCCGTCTTCGTCCAGTGGCTGCGCGACGACGAACGGAACGCTGTCGCCCACGACCAGGCTTCCGAGGCGGCCGCTGCCCGCCAGCTGGCCCTGTGGCGGGCGTCTCGCGACGCTGCGGCGCGAGCCCGGTGAGCTCTCTCGTCACGGTCACCGCCATCAGGGCCGCACGGGAGCGCCTAGTCGGGGTCCTGCAGTCTGTGCCCACCTACCGCTCGGACACGTTGAGCAGGCTCGCCGGCCGTAGCGTGCTGATCAAGCCTGAGTTCCGCCAGCGCACCGGTTCTTTCAAGATACGCGGTGCTTTCAACCTGATAAGCCGGCTCCCGCCAGGCCAGGAGGTGGTGGCCGCATCCGCCGGCAACCACGCTCAGGGCGTCGCTCTCGCCGCCGCTCTCACAGGCCGGGCTGCGACGATCTTCATGCCCGAGGGAGCCTCTCTTCCCAAGATCAACGCCACCCGTGGCTACGGAGCGACCGTCCGCCTCGAAGGCAGCATCCTCGACGACGCCATCGGTATCGCTCGGGACTACGCGCAAGCCTGCGGCGCAACGTTCGTGCCTCCTTTCGACGACCTCGACGTCATAGCCGGCCAGGGGACTCTCGGCTTGGAGGTCCTTGAGGAAGCACCCGACGCGGAGGTCATCCTGGTCCCTGTCGGCGGTGGCGGCCTGCTGGCCGGCGTCGCCGCGGCGGTCGCTGGGGCTTCCCCGTCGACCTCGTCGGATCGACGCCGGCCGTCGGTGATAGGAGTGGAGGCCGCAGGTGCTCCGACGATGAGCGCTGCGCTTGCGGCGGGACGGCCGGTGCCGCTTACGTCGCTGTCGACCATGGCGGATGGGATCGCCGTCGGCTGCGTCAGCGACACCACTCTTGCTCACGCCGAGAACTTCGTCGAGGCGGTCGTCACGGTAGACGAGGAGGAGATCTCCAGAGCGATCCTGCTCGGCGTGGAGCGCCTAAAAGCCGTCGTCGAGCCCGCCGGTGCGGTCGGTCTCGGCGCCCTCGCCTCCGGGCTGGTACCCGGAACGGGACCCGTGGTAGTAGTGCTATCAGGAGGGAACGTCGACCCGCTACTACTGGCGAAGCTGATCGACCACGGCCTCTCAGCCGCCGGGCGTTACCTTACTCTGCGCGTCGTGGTCGGCGACCGGGCCGGGTCGCTCGCCTCGGTGACCGCCGACCTGGCCCGGCTCGGGCTGAACGTCCTCGACGTGGAGCACCATCGCAACGGCAGGCCGATCGGCGTGGGTCAGGTGGAGATACAGGTGACCGTCGAAACCCGGGACCGGGATCACCACGCCGAGGTCATCGCTGCGCTCGAAGCCGCCGGCCACCACGCCACCGAGGTGCTCTGAGCCCCGTAGCGCACGTCCCACAGGCACAACCCGTGCGGCGGTGCGAGCTGCCCGGCCGCGGCACGCGAGCGGGCCTTCAAGATGGCCGTCATCTCCCCTGCCTTCTTGGTTCCCGCGCCGACCTCGACCAGCGTGCCGACGATCGAACGGACCATCTGGTGGCAGAACGACGACGCCTCGATGTCGAAGCGGAGCCTGCCGTCTCCCACGTCGCGCCACCGGGCGTCGGCGACTACCCGCACCAGGGACGCCGCAGGGTCAGGGGGTCGCCGGCAGAACGACGAGAAGTCGTGCTCGCCGATCAGAGCGTCCGAAGCGAGCCGCATCGCCGGCACGTCGAGCCGGCGTGTCACATGCCAGGCGGTCCGGGCGACGAAAGGGTCCGCTAAGCGGGTGTTCAAAATGTTGTAGCGGTACAGGCGGGCTGTGGCACATCGCCGGGCGTCGAAGTCGTCGTCGGCGACGGCTACGTCGCGCACGACGACCGAGGGGCGTAACGTCTTGTTGATCGCCTTGCGGAGCCTGTCGACGTCGACGTCTTCGCGTGCCGCGAAGCTGACTACCTGACCCCAGGCGTGCACTCCGGCGTCCGTCCTGCCCGCGCATGTGAGGTCCACCGTGTGGCGGAGGTGACGTTCCAAAGCTCCGCCCAAGGCGCCCGCCACCGTGGTCACACCCGGCTGAGCGGCGAAACCGTGGAAGCCGGAACCGTCGTAGGCGACGAGCAGCCTAAGACGCCTCGTCGGCCGGGTTGTGACCGCGTCTGCGGCGTCGGGCAGAGACTGATCCGAGAACAATGTCAGGGATAGGCCCCCCGTTCAGGCGTTGTGGGATCTAGAAGGTCAGACGAACTCGATGCGTGCCATCGGCGCGTTGTCACCGTGGCGGGGTCCGAGCTTGAGGATCCGCGTGTAGCCACCAGCGCGCTCGGAGTAGCGGGGCCCGATCTCAGCGAACAGCTTGTGTGCCATGTCCTTGTCGCGTATCAAGGCGACAACCTGGCGCTGCAGGTGGACCGCCCTATCCTGGTCGGCAGCGGCCTTCTTGGCTTTGGTGACGCACTTCTCTACGACGGGGCGGAGGTACTTGGCTTTCGCCTCCGTCGTCACGATCGCCTCGGCGGCGATCAGGGACGCGACCATGTTGGCGATCATCGCCTTCTGGTGCTCAGCGTCACCGCCAAAACGCCGTCCCTTCTTCGGGCGCCCTGGGAGCGCTGTCATCGCACACCTCCGTCGTGGGGGCCCGGCTGCAACGCCAAACCCCGCTCGTCGAGTTTAGCCAGGACCTCGTCGAGGGATTTCTGGCCGAAGTTGGTTATAGCGAGAAGGTCCTCCTCGCTGCGTTGGATGAGCTCACCGACCGTGTTGATCTGAGCGCGCTTCAAGCAGTTACGGGGGCGCTCGGAAAGGTCGAGCTCCTCGATCGGGAGGTCTATATCCGGCGAACCGCCGGTCACCGCCCCGACCTCGCCGAGCTCCAAGCCCCGGGGCTGGTCGCTCATATCGGCGATCAGCGAAACCAGCGAGCGCAGCGTGTCGCCCGCTGAGGCTAGAGCCTCGCGGGGTGTGATCGACCCGTCGGTGGTGATGTCGAGAACGAGGCGGTCGTAGTTCGTCGACTGCTCGACCCGCGTCGGCTCCACGCTGAACGCTGCCACGCGCACCGGGGAGAAGATCGAGTCGATCGGGATGACCCCGATCACAGCGGAGCGCTTGTTGCGTTCCGCTGACACGTAGCCGGTACCACGCTCGACTGTCACCTCGAAAGCGAGGCGTCCGTTCGCTGCGACGTTCGCTATCACCAGCTCCGGGTTGCGGATCTCCACGTCGGCGCTGAGAGGAATGTCACCTGCGGTGACGGTCGCGGGTCCGCTCACGTCGAGACGGAGCGTGACCGGGTCGTCGCCCTGCACGTCGAGTACAACGTCTTTTAGGTTCAGCACGATCTCGGTGACGTCTTCTTTGACGCCGGGGATCGTGGTGAACTCGTGGAGCGCCTCGTCGAAGCGAACTTCGGTGATAGCAGCGCCAGGTATCGACGACAGCAGCGTGCGCCGGAGGGCCACACCGAGAGTGTGGCCGAAACCCGGCTCGAGCGGACCGACAGCGAAGCTCTGCCGGTTGGCGCGCTCCTCGCCGATAGCCTCGACTGACGGGCGTTGGATGATGAGCATGTGACTTCCTATTTCGAGTAGAGCTCGACGATCAGCGACTCGCGTACCGGCACGTCGATGTGCTCGCGAAGTGGCTGATCCAAGACGGTGACTTCATGGCCTTCCCCGCCCGTTTCCAGCCACGGCGGCACGGAACGGCCAAGTGTGTCCATGTTGTGGCGCACGACGATCATGTCGCGGGACTTGCCTTTTATGGAGACGACGTCACCTTTACGAACACGGTATGAGGGGATCGTGACTCTCTTGCCGTTCACGAGAATGTGACCATGACGCACGAACTGGCGTGACTGGGCACGGCTCGAGCCCCAACCTGCTCGGAAAGTCACGTTGTCGAGACGCAATTCGAGCATTCGCAGCAGGTTCTCTCCGGTGATCCCCTGCTGGCGGTTGGCTTCCTCGTAGAGGTTGTGGAACTGCTTCTCCAAGATGCCGTAGATGCGGCGGGCCTTCTGCTTCTCCCGCAGCTGGGTCAGGTACTCCGAACCCTGGCGCATGCGGTCCCGACCGTGCTCTCCCGGCGGGTAGGGGCGGCGTTCGATCGGACACTTCATCGTGTCGCACTTGGGGCCTTTGAGGTACAGCTTCATCTTCTCGCGCCGGCACAGCCGGCACCCCGGACCTATGTAACGGGCCATCCCTACACCCTCCGCCGCTTCTTCGGCCGGCAACCGTTGTGAGGCACCGGCGTGACGTCCTTGATGCCGGCCACTTCGATACCGGCCGTCATGATCGATCGGATAGCGGTCTCACGTCCCGAGCCGGGACCTTTGACGAGTACTTCCACCTTCTTCACTCCGTGCTCCATCGCCCGCTTCGCGCACGCTTCGGCCGCCATCTGCGCAGCGAACGGCGTCGACTTGCGGGAACCCTTGAAACCCACGTTCCCGGCAGAGGCCCACGCCAAGACGTTTCCCTCCGGGTCGCTTATGGACACGATCGTGTTGTTGAAGGAGCTTTTGATGTGCGCCACCCCGTAGGTGACGTTCTTGCGCTCCCGGCGGCGAGGACGCCGTCCGCCCGGCTTTGGCTTGGCCATCAGTTACGAACCATCAGTGCTTGCGTACCTTCTTCTTTCCGGCGACTGTCTTCTTCGGGCCCTTACGGGTGCGGGCGTTGGTGTGGGTCCGCTGACCGTGGACCGGCAGGCCACGGCGGTGCCTGATCCCCTGGTAGGAACCGATCTCCATCTTGCGCTTGATGTCCTGCGAGATGTCTCGGCGCAGGTCCCCTTCGACTTTCAGGTTGGTGTCGATCCAGGTGCGCAGGCGGGCGACCTCCTCGTCTGTGAGGTCACGGACCCGTGTGGCTGGGTCTATCCCGGTACCTTCGCAGACCGACGTAGCGGTCGTGTCGCCGATACCGAAGATGTAGGTGAGGGAGGTCGCTAGACGCTTCTCGCGCGGGATGTCGACTCCTGCTATGCGGGCCATCAGTTCAGCCCTGCCTCTGCTTGTGACGAGGGTTCGTGCAGATGACCATCACGCGGCCGTGCCGCCTGATGACCTTGCAGTGCTCGCATATTGCTTTCACACTTGGACGTACTTTCACCGTGGCTCCATCGAATAGGGGCATGGCCGCGCGTGGGCGCGCATGGCCGGACGAGTATTCTACTACCTTAGCGCACTGGGGTCTAGACAGCTCCCAGTTTGCGCCGGTCGATCTCGGTGACGATTCTGTCCGTCACCTCGTCGAGGGGACCGGTCCCGTCGATCGTCGCGAGAAGAGACCGCTGCGAGTACCACGACACCAAAGGGGCGGTCTCACGCTCGTAGAGCTCGAGGCGGCGTCGTATCGCCGCCTCTGTGTCGTCGTCGCGCTGCACGACGTCCCCTCCGCACACGTCGCAGATCCCGGGGACCTTGGGCGGGTTGTCAGGGACGCTGTAGTTGGCACCGCACGAGGAGCACACCCTCCTCGAAGCCAGACGGGTGAGAACCGCAGCGGTGGGAACTTCCAAGCTGATCACCAGGTCGAGGTTCAAGGGCTCAAGGATCGTCTCCAACGCCTCGGCTTGGCCCACGGTCCTCGGGAATCCGTCGAGGACGAAACCCCGGTGCGACGCGTCAGGGTGCGTGAGGCGCTCCTTGACCACCCCGATGACGACCTCGTCGGGTACGAGCTCTCCGGCGTCGAGGTAGCGCTTGGCTAGGATCCCGAACTCCGACCCAGAACGAATAGCAGCCCTGAAAGTGTCGCCGGTGGCGATATGGGGTACCACATAGTGGCGTGACAGGCGGACCGCTTGCGTGCCCTTACCGGCACCCTGCTTGCCGAGGATCACCAGCCTCGCTCCGGGGGTGCCAGGGGCTACGACGGTAACAGCGGATACAAGGGTGCCAGGGGATGCGGGGGCCTCCCCGATCATGTCGGAGGCCATGGCACTAGCTGAGGAAGCCCTCGTAGTTGCGTAGCATCAGCTGGCTGTCGACCTGCTTCATGGTCTCAAGGGCGACGCCGACGGCGATAAGCAGGCTCGTGCCTGCGAACGGGTAGTTCTGTATGTTCCAAACGGCGAGCATGATCGACGGTATGAGAGCGACCGCCGCCAACCACAGAGCTCCGGGCAGTGTGATCCGGCTCAGGATCTGCTGCAGGTGTCGCTCTGTATGCGGACCCGGGCGTATACCCGGAATGTAACCGCCCTGCTTGCGGATAATGTCAGCCTGCTGGGCGGGGTCGAAGGTGACCGCGGCGTAAAAGTAGGCGAACAGCAGGATCATCACCCCGTACAAGACGATATAGACGAGGTTGTTTGGCTGGGCGAGGTTGGTGGAGATCCAGTCCTGGACGCTCTTCCAGAACCCGTGGCTCGGCAGGACGTTGGAAATGAGGATCGGGAAGTACAACACCGAGCTGGCGAAGATGATCGGGACGACCCCGCCGGTGTTCACCTTCATCGGAATGTAGGTGCTTTGGCCTCCGTACATTCGCCGGCCGACCACCCGCTTCGCAAAGGTCACCGGGATCCGCCTCTGGCCCTGCTCGACGAACACGATCGCCACGAGAAGGAACAATGACAGAGCGATCACGACGCCGAACTTGAACCAACCGGCCTCAGCCTCGATGGCCGCTCCGCCAGCGGGCATCGTCGCGAC
>JAJZNG010000151.1 GCA_021847945.1 Actinomycetes bacterium
TCCGTTGTCTTGGCGGTGTTGTCGGGGTGGGTTGGGAGTGCGGTCGGGGCGTGTCCGGCTGCGGGGGTGCTGTTGGCTTGGTCTAGGCCGTTGAGGCCTGGGCTGGCCGGCTGGTCCGTTGTCTTGGCGGTGTTGTCGGGGTGGGTTGGGAGTGCGGTCGGGGCGTGTCCGGCTGCGGGGGTGCTGTTGGCTTGGTCTAGGCCGTTGAGGCCTGGGCTGGCCGGTTTGGTAGTCGCCGGGCCGGCTGGTTTGGTAGTCGAGTCGGTGGGAAGCTTGATAGGGGTAACAGAGCTGACGGCGTGCGACACCGCGTTCTGCACAGGGGCAGGTAGGGCACCAGCTGCTCCGGCGGCGGTGACCGCCCCAGCTGTGACAGCCGCTATAAGGCCCATCTTGGTGGCGGCGCTTGCCACTCCGAGTTTCGCTATCAGCCCTGTCAAGAAAGTCGATGCTGCCATGGTCAGTTGTCTCCATTTCGGTAGTACGGACGCCTCGTGGTGAGGCCCGTGCACTTTGCTTGCTGCCCTTCCGGGCAGGTCGCCTTTGTCGATGGTGAGACCGGCGGTGAAGATCCGGGCCAGCTCCCCTTTAGGGGGGGGTGCGGGTCCGGAAGCCGCCGCCCGGGCTGAGCGAGCGAAACGATTCATTGGGCCTTCTCCAGGAAGGGAGCTCCCGGCGAAGAAGTCGTCGATGTCCCGCTCGCTCAACGGTCGGGGCTTGCGCATCTCGGAGAGGTAATCGCTCGAATCGGCGCTCAAGGTACGGTCTCCATGGAAATTTCTTGGATCAGCAGTTTTCGCAGATGATTGACGCCCCTTCGTTGCAGGGATTTCACAGCACCTTCACTTTTGCCAAGAGCGTGGGCTACTTCTCGCGCGGTTAGGTCGCCCACGAGACGCATCAGCAGTACGTCACGCTGGTCGGCCGGGAGTCTGTTAACCAGTTGGGCGACGTGGTCGAACTGGATAGCTCCGAGGGCCTCGCCCTCAGTGTCCGCGGGTCCGTCGAGTTCGGGCATGTCGTCGTAGGCGGTTTCGACCATGCGGCGCGACCGTCTCCGCCGATCGTCGATTATTCGGTGGTGAGCAATGGTAAAAAGCCAAGCTCGGAACTGCTCTTCGCATCCTTCGAAGTCACCCAGCCCTCTGAACACGGCGACGAACACTTCGGAGCACAGGTCGTCGGGATCCCGGACGCCTTGGACTCTCAGGTAGCCGACCACACTAGGAGCGAAATGGCGGTACAAAGCCTCGAACGCCCACCCTGCGCCAGCAGAAGCTGCACCAAGGACGGTCTCAAGCTGACCAGGTGACAGACTCTCCTGGCCGGCTCCCATCGTTCCCTATTCGGTTGGAGGCCGCATGAGCCTAAACGACCTTGCCCGAGGACGAAAGCGAAGAATCGCCAAATGATTTCGGTCGATAGGCGCCTAGTAGAGATGGCTCCCAGTTCATCCTGGGTGGGTGCCAACTGCGCCGGGACGGTACGATGCGGCATGGCTAGGAGCCCTGAGTGCCGGAGCTGATCGGGTGGGAGACGGCTAGGAGCGTCGGCAAGAAAGTCGCAGAGCGCCAAGCGCCTTTGTCGGAGTACGAGAGGCGAAGCCTCGAAGCGGACTTCGAGGAGATGACGCTGCGAGCGGAAAGTCTTGTCGCAGCGGAGACCGGGCTGGTTTCCCTGGCAGGCCCGGCGCGTGCAAGGGTCACTGACCGCTCGCAGTGGATCGACGTCAACGTAGCGTCGTTCAGGCGGCTGCTGAGGCCGCTGGCGTCGAAACTGGAGTCCAGGATGAATTCCAATCCGCGGTGGTCTCTTCGTTCGGCCGGGCTTACTAGGTACACGTCGGGGGTCGAGCTCGGCGTGGTCCTCGGTTGGATGTCGGGGCGTGTCCTCGGCCAGTATGACCAGCTTCTAATAGAAGACGAGGACCCCGACGAGCAGGACATCGTCTACTACGTCGGTTCCAACGTCGTCCAGGTCGAGCGTAGGTACGGGTTCGCCCCGTCGGAGTTCCGGTTGTGGCTCGCTCTGCACGAGGTGACCCACCGAGCCCAGTTCACAGGCGTCCCGTGGCTGCGCGAGCATTTCCTCGCCATGGTGGACAAGACGCTGGACGGCATCGACTTGGAGCCTCGTGCACTGGTGGATGCTCTGCAGCGGGCAGTTAGCGCCACCCGTGCCGGGATCAACCCTCTTGAGGAGGGCGGCCTCGTCACCCTCTTCGCGAGCCCGGAGCAGCAACAGGCGATCCGCTCGGTGGGCGCTTTGATGAGCCTCCTCGAAGGTCACGGCGACGTGACGATGAACAGGGCCGCAGCCGGGCTGATACCAAGCGCTGGCGTGTTCGCCGACACTTTGCACGCCCGCCGGCAGCAGCGAGGTCCGGCGAGGATGTTCTCGATGCTCATAGGCATGGAAGCCAAGATGCGCCAATACAAGCAGGGGGAGGACTTCATAGGGGCGGTGGAGGACCACGGTGGGCCGGGCCTGCTAGCGAAAGTGTGGGAGGGACCCGAGTGGCTGCCCGACTGGGAGGAGATCCGCGACCCGAACCTGTGGATGACGCGAGTCGGGGCGGCGAAGGGCGAGGCGACGACGCTTTGAGCGCGCCGGGCGGGGACGCTCTCGCAGCGGAACTCCTTAGCAGGTGCAGGTTTCCTGCAACCTCTGAAGGTCCGGTGGCTCTAGCGGTGTCTGGCGGTCCCGACTCGACCGCTCTTATGATCCTGGCGCGAAGCTACGGCTTGGAGGGTGTAGTCGTACACGTCGACCACGGACTACGAGACGGCTCGCAGAGCGAGGCGGAAGTGGTCGCAAAGTCGGCTCAGGCCTTGGGTTTCGCTTTCGAGTCGCGGAAAGTCGAGGTCCCTGACGGCCCTGATCTAGAAGCCCGAGCTCGCAGGGCGCGCTACGAGGCCCTTCCGTCGAAGGTGCTGACCGGTCACACGATGGACGATCAAGCGGAGACGGTCCTCCTCAACGTCCTTCGCGGATCCGCAACCGACGGTCTGCGGGGGATGCGCCCGGTGCTGTCCCGCGAGCTAGGCGGGCGGGTGATAAGGCCGCTTTTGGGGTTGCGCAGACACGAAACCGACACGCTGTGCCGGCTTTGGGGTCTCGAAGTGGTACAGGATCCGTCGAACCGGGACCCGAGGTTTCGTCGCAACCGCGTCCGCCACGAGGGTCTTCCCCTGCTTTCGGACATAGCAGGCAGGGACGTCGTGCCGGTGCTTGCCCGCCAGGCGGAGATCATCGACTCGGAGGTCGAGCTCCTCGACGCTTGGGCGGAGGCACTCGACGCCGCCTCTGTAAGCGACCTCCTAGGCGCCCCGCTCCCCGTGGCGCGACGTGCCCTGCGAACGTGGTTGCGTCGAGCGCCTCGTGGCGGGCAGGATCATGGGGAACAGCATCCGCCGAGCTCGGCCGAACTTGAAAGAGTGATGGAAGTGGTTTGTGGTCACCGGCGGGCCTGTCAGATATCGGGAGGGCTGAGCGTCAGGCGCGCCCAGGGGCGGCTGCTCCTGAGCGGCCCTGGCACAGTGGGTTTGGCTGGCACAGTGCGGGTGGCTAGTGGGGCGGGGACGGCTGGGGCGGTCCCAGCCGGGACGGCCACAGGGCCGGGTTTTGACCGGCCGCAGCCTGGGGGTCAGGAATTCGAGAGCGGGGCGCAGCCTTGAGCGACATCGCGGGACACGGGCGTAGCCAATCCACGCCGATTTATAACCGTCAGTCCGACCCTTGCCTGGGGCCCGTCGTGGCGACAGCGGAGGATCTCGAGCGTCGGGTGGCGGAGCTCGGCGCTGAGATAACGAAGGACTACGCTGGGCGTGTTCCTCTTTTGGTCGGTGTCCTCAAAGGCGCATGTTTCTTTCTGGCCGACCTTGCGCGGGCTATCGAACTGCCCGTCGAGGTCGACTTCATGGCCGTCTCGTCCTACGGGAACTCGACCCAGACGAGCGGGGTCGTGCGGATCGTCAAGGACCTCGACGCAGATCTGAACGGCAGGCACGTCCTTATCGTCGAGGACATCGTGGACTCCGGGCTGACGCTGTCGTATCTGAGACGAAACCTCGCGGCTCGACATCCTGCGAGCCTCGAAGTCGTAGCGCTCTTCGTCAAACGAGGCTTGCAGTCGGTGGACTTGGACCTCGCCTACCAAGGCTTCGAGATCCCGCCGGACTTCGTCGTCGGGTACGGCCTCGACGTGTCGGAGCGCTATCGAAACCTGCCCTATCTTGCTACCTATGTCGAACGCTGACCCCCAACCTGGCGCGCCGGGCGGCGTCGACCTCGCTCGCATCGAAGTTGCAGTCCGGGAGATCCTCGAGGCGATAGGCGAGGATCCCTCCAGGGACGGTCTCGTCGGGACGCCCGGACGGGTCGCCAGGATGTACGCGGAGGTGTTCTCCGGCCTGCGCGAGGACCCCGGGGAGCATCTCGAGGTCGTGTTCGACCTCGGCCACGACGAGATGGTCATGGTACGCGACATTCCTATCTTCAGCATGTGCGAGCATCACCTGGTCCCATGGTTCGGTCGTGCTCATGTTGCGTACATCCCCAACGAGGACGGTCGCATCACCGGACTGTCCAAACTCGCCCGTCTCGTCGACGGCTTCAGCCGCAGACCTCAGGTGCAGGAGCGTCTAACCACTCAAGTCGCCGACCGAATCGAATCGGCTCTGAGCCCTCGCGGGGTTCTGGTTGTCGTAGAAGCCGAGCACCTGTGCATGTCCATGCGAGGCGTCCGCAAGCCGGGTGCTACCACCGTCACCTCGGCGGTGAGAGGCCTGATGCGTGACAGCGTGGCTGCCCGCAGCGAGGCGATGGGCTTCTTGAGAAGCGCGCGCTGAGGGCCTCACCTTTGAGCTCAGCGCCTCGCTGGGCGGTTGAGCGCCTCGCCGGGAGCTTCAGGATCGAAGGGGCTGGCCGCCCCGGGCTGAGCGCCCGGTATTGTTGCGGTGTGGCCAAGGTGATGGGTGTCTTGAATGTTACACCTGACTCCTTCTCCGACGGCGGGCTTTGGCTTGACCCCGACGCGGCTGTGCGTCACGGCCGTCAGATGGTGGCCGAGGGCGCCGACGTGATCGACGTGGGCGGCGAGTCGACCCGGCCCGGAGCCCGGCCTGTCGACCTCGCGGAGGAGATGCGCCGGGTCCTGCCCGTAGTGGAAGCACTGTCGGGCGAGGTGACCGTGTCGATCGACACCCGCAAGGAGCAGGTGGCGCGCGCCGCTGTCGCCGCGGGAGCCAAGCTCGTAAACGACGTTTCCGCCTCCCTCTGGCAGGTGGCAGCAGACAGCGGCTGCGGGTGGGTGGCGATGCACATGCCCGCCGACCCAACGGTGATGGCGTCGAAGGCGACCTACGACGACCTTCTCGGGGAGGTCACCTCCTACCTGGTCGAGCGCGCAGAGACGGCTCGGCGCGCCGGAGTCGGGGAAATCTGGATCGACCCTGGGATCGGTTTCGCCAAGACCGCCGCCCACAACTTTTCGCTTCTCAGACACCTCGACACGATCGTCTCCACCGGATGGCCGGTGCTGGTCGGAACGAGCCGGAAGTCGTTCCTCGCCCTACCGTCAGGGTCGCCGGCTGGGGGAGACGGAGAGAGGCCCGCCGCTGAGCGCCTGGAGGCGACGGTCGCAACGTCGACGTGGGCGATCCTGAAAGGAGCCGCCATGGTGCGGGTTCATGACGTCGCTCCAGCGGTGATGGCGGCGAGCCTGGCGGGGTCGCGAAGTTGAGCAAGAGCAAATGGGCGGCAGGTATACCGCCCAGGTACTTCTCGTGGGTGATCAAAGGCAAGCTCGCTGTGAGCGAACGGCCCGGAGGGTACGCAAGGAACCACCGAAAGGTGCGCCGCCAGGAGGAGATCCTCTGGTTGAGAGGCGCCGAGTTCTCCCGGATAGTATCGCTTCTGCCGTCACCTCATAATCTCCACGCCTACGACGAGCTGGGTGTGAACTGGACCCACCTGCCGATGGCGGCGCGTGGCGAAGTGGCGCCCGTCGTCTCGGAGCTGTACCCGCTCCTGAAAGGCTGGCTAGACGCCGGGGAGAGGGTGCTATTGCACCAAGACGAGCTCGACGACCGTCTCATCGGTCTCGTAGCCGGATACCTGAGGTGGTCTGGGATACTTCCCAGCGGACCGGGTGCGATAACCGTCGTCGAGCGTATCGTCGGACGCCAGATGGGGCCACCGGGGCGTGAGCTGGTCGCTCTCGCACCGCGGATCCCGGGATACTCGGGCGAGGTCCCGTCGCCTTGACGCCCGCCCGCAGCGACGCGATAGAACTGCGAGGTTTGCTCGTAGCCGGACGCCACGGGCTGCTAGACGAGGAACGTCAAAGGGCGCAACCCTTCGAGGTGGACCTAGACCTGGAAGCTGACCTTTCCGAGGCGGCCCGCAGCGACGACATCTACGCGACGATCGACTACGGATCGGTCGTCGACGCTGTGGCAGCCGTCGTAGCGCAAACCCACAGCGAACTGATGGAGAACCTTGCCTCGCGGATCTTGGACGCGGTGTTCGAGACCGTGTCAGGCACGAAAGGCGCTGCCGTGCTGAAGGAGGTGACGGTCTGGGTGAGAAAGACCCGGCCGCCGGTGCCGTACCCCATGGCGTCCGCGGGAGTCCGCCTCACCAGGCGGTCCGCTGGACGCTGATGGACCGCCGCCGCCGCCAGCCGTCGCCGAGCCCTTCCAGGCCGGCGTCCCCCGACGGGGCTCCGCCGCCCCCGACGACGATGAGAGACCGCCTCGACCGCTCCAAACCCCGCCAGCCTGTAAGGGCTTTCCTGTCGTTGGGGTCCAACCTGGGGGACCGGCGAGCCTATCTGCGCGCAGCGCTCGAACGGCTGCCTGACGTCGCCGGCGTGTCCAACCTCTACGAGACCGACCCGGTCGGCGGGCCGCCCGGGCAGGGTGCATACCTGAACTGTGTCGTCGAACTCCGGACCGCTCTCACCCCGAGAGAACTTCTGGCGGTCGCCCAAGCCGCCGAGGCCGCCGCGTCGAGGGTGCGCGTGGAGCGCTGGGGTCCGAGAACCCTGGACGTCGACGTCCTGCTGGTCGGCGACGAGAAGGTCGACGAAGCGGACCTGACCGTCCCGCACCCGAGGATGTGGGAGCGAGGTTTCGTTCTGGTGCCCCTAGCGGACCTAGCCCCCGAGCTGGTCGTCGGGCACCTAGACAGCGACATAGGACGAGGCGTCAGGCGTGTAGGCCGCCTGGCGCCTTCGTAGCCAGCGGTGTAGAGCCCGCAACGACGCTATCGTGTGGGGCTTGACGACCGGCACCCTCGGGGCCGGAACGTGAGAAAGGCTCTAAGGCGACGTGGCGATAGAAGTTATAGACGACCTGGCAACGTGGCGTAGGGCTCTGGACGCTTCGCGCTCGGCCGGGCTGAGCGTAGGCCTCGTGCCCACCATGGGGGCCTTGCACGGCGGTCACATGTCCCTGATAAGGAGGGCCGCGGCGGAATGCGACGTGGCGGCGCTAACCGACTACGTCAACCCTTTGCAGTTCGGGCCTTCCGAGGATCTCGGCGCTTACCCCAAGAACCTGCTCCGCGACCGTGAGCTCGCCGCCGAGGCCGGGGCGCAGCTGATGCTCGCTCCCTCCCCCGAGCAGGTCTGGCCGGACGGTGAACCCTCGACGTCGGTGCGAGTCTCCGGCCTTACCGACCGCCTCGAAGGCGAAGCGCGACCCGGCCACTTCGACGGGGTCACGACCATCGTGTGCAAACTGCTGTCGCTCAGCGGCCCGTGCCGCGCCTATTTCGGTGAGAAGGACTACCAGCAGCTAGCGGTGGTCAGCCGGATGGTGAGCGATCTGAGCCTCCCGGTGCAGGTGGTTGGCTGTCCGACGGTCAGGGAGGTCGACGGCCTGGCGTTGTCGAGCCGTAACGCTTACCTGTCGCCCGACGAGCGGGCCGTCGCCAGCCGCCTGTACCACTCGCTTCTCGCCGGAAAGCGGCTGATAGAGGAGGACGCCGTGACCGATCCAGCTTGTGTTGAGGCGGCGATCGCCGAGCACCTCGGCGCTGAGAGACGCTTCTCGGTCGACTACGCGGCGGTGGTGGATCCAGCAGATTTCAAGCGTCCGGAGCGGATCGGGTCCGGGGAGGTCCGGCTGCTTGCGGCCGCCCGTCTCGGCAAGGCCAGGCTTATAGACAACATGGCAGCTACTCCGGCGGCGGCGCAGCAGTGAGCGCTCTGACAGCAGTGAGCGCCCTGTCGGCAGTGAGCGCCCTGTCGCCGCCTGTCCTGTCGAGAGCAGGGGAACTGTAGATGCCGGTGCCACAGACGCCGGCTTCGGGGCTCCTAGCAGGTCGTGAAAGCGTCGACCTGCTGATCCTCGGCGGGGGCGTAGCCGGCCTTTCGGCCGCCGTGAGCGCGGCGGCCGGCGAACCTGGAATCGGCGTCGTCGTCGTGTCGAAAGCGGCCCTCGATCAGAGTGCTACCTGGTGGGCGCAGGGAGGGGTGGCGGCGGTCCTCGACGAAAGCGAGGTCGAGCGCCCTGGCTTCGTGGACTCCGTCGAGTGCCATTTCGACGACACCATGCGAGCCGGTGCCGGACTCTGCGACACGGGATCTGTCAACGTCCTGGTCCGAGAAGGGCCCGGGAGAGTGCGGGACCTGGCCCGGATGGGAGCGCGTTTCGACGCGGGCGGTGAGGGAAGATGGGAGCTTGCGAGGGAAGGTGGGCACTCCGTCGCAAGGGTCGTCCATTCGGGCGGTGCGGCGACCGGAGCCGAAGTGGAGCGGACCCTCGCTGCTACAGCGGGGAGCCTCGGGGTTCAGCTCGTCGAGGGTTGGATGGCCGTCGATCTCAAGGTCGTGGACGGTCGTTGCGTAGGCGTCGTGTTTCTCACGCCGAGCGCGCGACTCGTAGAGATAAGGGCCTCCCACACATTGCTGGCAACTGGCGGTGCCGGGCAGATCTACCCGGTTACGACCAACCCGGTCTCGTCGACCGGGGATGGGATCGCGATGGCCTTGCGGGCCGGCGCCCTGGTCGCCGACGTGGAGTTCGTTCAGTTCCACCCGACGGCCCTGCACGTGCCGAGCCCGCTCGGACCGCGGGTGTTGCTAAGCGAGGCGCTGCGGGGCGAAGGCGCCGTTCTGCGCGACCTGGACGGGGAGCGCTTCGTCGACGAGCTGGCACCTCGGGACATCGTCGCGGCGGCCGTGGCGGAAAGAATCCGTGCGGCGTCGGCGGGGCATGTCTGGCTGGACGTGTCAGGCGTGGAGGACTTCGCAGGCAGGTTCGCGACTTTGGCCGCCCGGGTGGGCGAAGCAGGGATAGACCCGCAAAAGCAGTGGCTGCCCGTGGCCCCGGCAGCTCATTACATGTGCGGCGGGGTGATGACCGACTTAGACGGGGCTACCACCATTCCAGGCCTGTGGGCGGCGGGCGAGACGGCTTGCAGCGGGGTGCACGGCGCAAACCGCCTAGCGTCCAACTCGCTTCTCGAAGGCATGGTCTTCGCTGTCCGAGCGGTCGAGTCGATCCTGGCGGGCAAAGATACCCCCGAGCCCACCGGAGTTCTCGGTCCCGTCATCGACTCGATGCCCGCCGACGAGGCCTCCCCGGCTATCGAAGCCAGAAGTTTGTCCCGGCCCGATCGCGGGCGGCTGCTGTCCGAAGGCGCCACCGTGGCGATGGCCGGGCTTCCCGGCGACCGCCCGACGTGGGACTCCGACGCCGACAGTACTGCCAGATCAGCCCCGACGGGGGCCCTGGGCGATTCCCGTCGCCGTCTGAGCGCAGCGATGTTCGCCGGTGCGGGTGTGTTGCGCAGCGCGTCGTCGTTGGCGGATGCCGCAGCGGCGGTGCAGGCTGTGCGCTCGGAAGTCTCTGGTGGTGGCTCGGCGCCGCCGTCGGGGCCGTCGGGGCCGTCGGGGCCGGAAGCGGGCGCTGTCGAAGTTCTAAACCTCGCGGAGGTGGCGGCAGCCGTGGTAGCGGGAGCGACAGCTAGAACTGAGAGCAGAGGGGGACACCGCCGCAGCGACTATCCCGTCGCCGACGACGACATGTTGTGTAGGTTCGTGCAGTGAAACGCTCTTGGGTGGACCCCCCGCTCGGTCAGGTGAGACAGGTAGTAGCGTCCGCGCTGGCCGAGGACTTCGGCGTGCAGGGCGACCTGACCGCCGGCCTCGTTCCCGATGACGCCACCGTCACGGCGTCGCTGGTCGCCCGCCGGGAAGGGGTCCTCGCAGGGCGCCTCGCGGCTCACGAGGCCTTCCTGGCCGTGGACCCAGCCGTGTCGGTGTCGTGGAACCTCGCCGACGGTGACCGGGTGACCGAGGCGACCGTCATCGCCAGGGTCCAAGGTCCGCTCGCGTCGGTGCTCAGCGCCGAGCGGACCGCCCTCAACCTACTCTGTCACCTTTCGGGAATAGCGACCTTGACCAGACGGTACGTCGACGAGACGGGTGGAGCCTCCAAGATCCGAGACACGAGAAAGACGACGCCCGGTTTGCGCTCCTTGGAGAAGGCGGCGGTGCGCGCAGGGGGAGGGGTGAATCACCGGGCGTCGCTCAGCGACGGGATCCTCGTCAAGGACAACCACCTGGCGGGCGTGGGAATCGCCGAAGCTGTCAGCGCAGCTCACTCCCGCTGGCCGGGGATCCCCTGTGAGGTGGAGTGCGACACCTTGGAGCAGGTCGACCAAGCGTTGGCGGCCGGCGCCGACATGATCCTCGTTGACAACATGACCCCGGCGCAGGTGGCCGACGCCGTCGGGCGCGTAGCTGGCCGGGTCCCGGTCGAGGTGTCGGGAGGGGTGACCCTCGAAACCGTCCGTGCGTACGCCGAGGCTGGAGCCGACCTGATATCCGTCGGGGCTATAACCCATTCGGCTCCGATCCTCGACATCGGCTTGGACCTGGAGCGCTAGAGGGATGCTCGTCGCCATAGACGTCGGGAATACCCAGACGGTTATAGGAGTCTTCGAGGCGGGGGACGGTCCGGCTGGCAGCGGTCCGGGCCTGGCGTGTCACTGGCGGGTTGCGACCGTGGCGTCCCGGACAGCCGACGAGCTTGCCCTTCTGGTAGATCAGCTCTTCCGGATGCAGGGGTTCGAGCCCGCCGAAGCTATCACCGGGGTTGCAGTAGGCTCGGTGGTCCCCCGCCAGCGCAGCGCGCTGCGGGAGATGGCCACGAAGTGGTTCAGGGCGGAGACGCTCGTCGTCGAGCCGGGTGTGCGCACGGGCATGCCGATCCACTACGACAACCCCAAGGAGGTCGGGGCCGACCGCATAGCCGACGCCGTGGCCGCATTCGAACGCTACGGCGGTCCCACGATCGTCGTGGACTTCGGTACCGCCACCACATTCGAGGTCGTCTCCCAAGCGGGGGAGTACATGGGCGGCGTGATCATCCCAGGCATCGAGATATCGCTGGACGCTCTTTTCTCCCGGGCGGCTCTCCTCTCGCGAGTCGAGCTCGTCGAACCGCGCCGCGTCCTGGCCAAGAACACCATAGAGTCGGTCCAATCCGGGGTCATCTACGGGGTTGCGGCGCAGGTCGACGGGCTCTGCCGGCGTCTCGAAGAGGAGGTCGGACCCGCGACGGTCGTGGCTACCGGCGGGTTGGCAGGCCTCATAGCCCCACATTCCGATGCCATCGACTATCATGATCCTTGGTTGACACTGGAAGGTCTTCGTATTATCTACGGTCGTAACATTCCATGAGCGCTGATGTTGCCGGCCAGGGCGGGCCCGATGAGGCCTCACCCTCCCGCGGCGCAGCGGCCGGTTCGGAGCCGTCGATCCCCTACAGGGTCCAGGCAGACGCCCGCGCGGCTGACCTAGTCGAACGCTACAAGGACCTGGCCCCCCAAAGCGAAACGGGCCGCACAGTGACAGTGGCCGGCCGGCTCATGCTGCGCCGTGAGATGGGACGCGTCGCCTTTGGAACCCTGAGAGACTCCAGCGGCCAGGTACAGCTCTTCGCCGGCAAGGCCTGGACGGACGGCTTCGACGGCTTCACCCGGCTCTCCTTGGGCGACTGGATCGCAGCCAGCGGCGAAGTCGTGACCACCAAAACCGGGGAGCTGTCGGTGAAAGTCGCCAGCTGGCAGCTTCTCGCCGAGGCCCGAAGAGGCTTCGGCGACAAGTGGCACGGGATCTCCGATCTCGACACCCGCTACCGGCAGCGTTACGCCGACCTGTGGGCGAACGAGGACTCCCGACGGGTCCTTCTCTTGCGGAGCAGCCTCATCTCTTGGATCAGGCGTTGGCTGGAAGGCCGCGGCTTCGTCGAGGTGGAGACCCCCGTGTTCCACCCGACGCCGGGCGGGGCGACAGCAAAGCCTTTCGTCACTCACCACAACGCTCTCGACGTCGACTTGTACCTTCGCATAGCCCCGGAGCTGTACCTAAAGCGCCTGGTGGTCGGCGGGTTCGAGAAGGTCTTCGAGGTCGCGCGGGTCTTCCGCAACGAAGGGCTCTCTCCCCGTCACAACCCCGAGTTCACCATGCTCGAGCTCTACCAGGCTTACGCCGACTACACCGACATGATGCGCCTCACGGAGGATCTCGTCGCCGGCGCAGCCAGCGAGCTGCTCGGGACCACCGAGATCACCTACGGCGGGCGGAGCCTGTCGCTTGCGGCCCCTTGGCGCAGGGCGACCCTGAGCGAACTGGTCGCCGAGCACTCGGGCATGACCTTAGACATTGACAGTCCTATCAGCGAGCTACGGGAGGCCGCTGAATCGGTCGGGGTGCAACCCGAGCCGGCCTGGGGGTCGGGAAAGCTGCTACTCGAAGTCTACGAGAAGACGACCGAATCCGAACTGTGGGAGCCGGTGTTCGTCACCGACTACCCCAAAGAAGTGTCACCTCTGGCGCGCGATCACCGCTGCAAGGCCGGCTACGTGGAGCGCTTCGAGGCGATCGTAGCTGGGAGGGAGCTGTGCAACGCGTTCAGCGAGCTGAACGATCCTGTAGAGCAGAGGTTGCGCTTCGAAGCCCAGGCAGCGGCGAAAGCGGCCGGCGACGAAGAAGCCATGTCCGTCGACGAAGACTACCTGCGGGCGTTGGAGTACGGCCTGCCTCCCACCGGAGGGCTAGGGATAGGCATCGACCGGCTTGTCATGCTTCTAAGCGATTCGGATGCGATCCGCGACGTAATAGCCTTCCCGACGCTTCGCCCGGAGACCGCGTAGGAGAAGCAGGGACCGAGCCAGTGGAAGGCTAGAGCGAGGCGGTCAGCTCGTCGAGGAGGCGATGTCCCACTCCTGAGAGCAGTTCCAGGCCGTCTCTCACGGTGTCCGCCTCACCGGCAGGGCTGTCTCGGAGGGGTTCGAGTGCCGCCTCGGCCCGGGCCGCCCACTCCCGAGCGGTGTCGATTGACGAGTCGATCGCAGACGTGGACAGGACCAAGTCGCGGGCCTTGTCGCGGGAGACTGTGTCGAGGGGCCCGCCGAGGATCGCTCTAAGGTCGTCGCCGACCCCTGGGACCGACAGCGCTCTTAGCACCGGGAGCGTGTAGGTGCCTTCGACCATGTCGTGGCCTGCCGGCTTGCCGAGCTCGTCCTCGGTGCTTATCAGGTCCTTGACGTCATCCCAGATCTGGAAGGTCATGCCGAGCGAGAACCCGTAGTCCGTCAGGGCTTCCACTTCGACCGGGCCCGCCCCGAAGGTCACACCCCCAACGCGCGACGCCGTGGCCATCAAAGACGCCGTCTTGCCTGCGATAGAGGCTACGTAGGACTCTTCGCTGCGGGTCACGTCGAAAGCGAAACGCATCTGGCCGACCTCCCCTTCGCATAGCTTCCCGATCGTCCTGGCGAGAAGCGCGGCTACTTCGGTTCCCAGCGAAGCGGCGATCTCAGAGGCTCTGGCCAGGAGGAAGTCGCCTGCGAGGATCGCGACTAGGTTCCCCCACTTGGCGTTGGCGCTCATCACCCCGCGGCGCGAGGTCGCCTCGTCCATGACGTCGTCGTGGTAGAGAGAGCCGAGGTGCACCAGTTCGACAGCCACTGCGCCTTCGATGACTCCCTCGGAGGGGTCGGGACCCGAACCGCACACTTGTGCTGCGGCCAGGACGAGTGCGGGCCTCAACCGCTTACCTCCGGCGTTGACGAGATGGGAGGCCACTTCCGCCAGGAAAGGGTCCTCGCCCGCGGTTGCCCGGGCGAGGGAAGCCTCGACTTTTTCCAGGGCGAGCTCGATTCCGGGAAGGCGGAGGGCTTCGGCGGCGTTCATCTTCACAGAGGCTACGTCACCGCCGGGCTAAACAGGAACCCGGAACGATCCGATGCTCTATGCAGGGCATCTAGAGAGAGGTGGCCGCCGAACGAATTAACACCCCAGGGTCCGGGTAGACTGAATGAACGGAGGACCAGAATGTTCGAACGTTTTACAGACAGAGCCCGTAGAGTCCTGGTCTTGGCCCAGGAGGAGGCGCGACTCCTCAACCATAACTTCATCGGCACCGAGCACATACTGCTCGGTCTGATACACGAGGGCGAAGGGGTCGCTGCCAAGGCGCTCGAATCCCTCGGGGTTAGCTTGGAGGCCGTACGAGAGAAGGTGGAGGAGACCATAGGCCCCGCCGGCTCGTCGACCACCGGGTCCCCGCCTTTCACCCCGCGCGCCAAGAAGGTGCTCGAGCTGTCGCTGCGTGAGGCTTTACAGCTCGGCCACAACTACATCGGCACCGAGCACATGCTGCTGGGCCTGGTGCGTGAAGGCGAAGGCGTGGCCGTCCAGGTTCTTATAAGCCTTGGAGCCGACCTGGGCCGTGTCCGCCAACAGGTGATACAGCTGCTTTCGGGCTACCAGGCTCCCGGCGGCAAGGAGGCCGCTACGGCGGGTGTCGGCCCGTCGACGGGCCAGGACGCACCGTCTAGTTCGCCGGTCCTTGACCAGTTCGGGCGTAACCTCACCCAACTCGCCCGGGAGCGCAAACTGGACCCTGTCATAGGGCGGGAGCGTGAGATCGAGAGGGTCATGCAGGTCCTTTCGAGGCGCACCAAGAACAACCCTGTGCTCATAGGCGAGCCCGGCGTCGGCAAGACGGCGATCGTCGAAGGGCTCTCCCAGAAGATCGTGTCGGGTGAAGTGCCCGAGACGATCAAAGGCAAGCAACTTTACACGCTCGACCTCGGAGCCCTGGTGGCAGGGTCGCGATATCGGGGCGACTTCGAGGAGCGACTGAAGAAAGTCCTGAAAGAGATCCGGACGCGCGGCGACATCATCTTGTTCATAGACGAACTGCACACGCTCGTCGGCGCCGGCGCCGCCGAAGGCGCGATCGACGCTGCGTCGATCCTCAAGCCGATGCTCGCCAGAGGGGAGCTTCAGACCATCGGAGCTACGACCCTCGACGAGTACCGCAAGCACTTGGAGAAGGACGCGGCTCTCGAACGTCGCTTCCAGCCGATCAAAGTCGACCAGCCGTCCCTGCCGCACACCATCGAGATCCTCAAAGGTCTCAGAGACCGCTACGAAGCTCACCACGGTGTGACGATCACCGACCAGGCCGTCGTAGCAGCCGCGAACCTAGCGGACCGCTACATCGCCGACCGTTTCCTTCCTGACAAGGCGATAGACCTAATAGACGAAGCCGGAAGCCGGCTGAGGATCAGGCGTATGGCCACCCCGGCGGACTACAAGGCGATCGAAGACGAGATCGCCCGGGTCCGGCGGGACAAGGAGGTCGCCATCGAGAAGCAGAACTTCGACCAGGCGAAAAAGCTGCGCGAACGCGAAGAGGAGCTTCTTCAGCGCAAAGCCGCCAAGGAGCAGGAGTGGCGCGCCGAAGGCATCGACCTCTTCGATGTCGTCGACGAGGAGGTCATAGCCGAAGTCCTCGCCAACTGGACGGGCATCCCCGTCTACAAGCTGACCGAGGAGGAGACGGCCAAGCTGCTCAGGATGGAGGACGAGCTGCACAAGCGTGTGATCGGCCAGTCCGACGCCATCAAGGCAGTGTCGAAAGCCATCCGCCGGACCCGTGCGGGCCTGAAAGACCCCAAGCGTCCCAGCGGCTCGTTCATCTTCCTTGGCCCTTCAGGTGTCGGCAAGACCGAGACGGCGAAGACCCTTGCGGAGTTCCTCTTCGGCGACGAGGATTCCCTCATCCAGCTCGACATGTCCGAGTACATGGAGAAGCACACGGTGAGCAGACTCGTCGGTTCGCCCCCCGGCTACGTCGGCTACGAAGAAGGCGGCCAGCTGACCGAGGCAGTCCGGCGTAAGCCGTTCTCGGTCGTGTTGTTCGACGAGATCGAGAAGGCACACCCGGACGTGTTCAACTCGCTCCTGCAGATCCTCGAGGACGGGCGTCTCACCGACGCTCAGGGCCGCACGGTCGACTTCAAGAACACCGTGATCATCATGACCTCCAACCTCGGTACTGCTGATCTTCGCAAGGCGTCGGTCGGTTTCGCCAAGACGAGCGAAGCGGTGACCTACGAGAAGATGAAGCTCAAGGTGCACGAAGCACTGAAAGCTCACTTTCGCCCCGAGTTCTTGAACCGTATCGACGACGTGATCGTCTTCCACGAGCTGACCAAGGACGAAGTGACCGAGATCATCGACTTGATGATCGTCAGGTTGCAGACCTCCATCGAAGCTCAGGGCCTCGGCTTGGAGCTGACCCAGGAAGCCAAGTACTTCGTCGTGGACCGCGGCTACGACTCGACGCTGGGAGCGAGACCTTTGCGCCGTGCGCTGCAGAGGCTCGTCGAGGACCCCCTTTCGGAGAGGATCCTCTGGAAGGAGTTCCACGCCGGGGAGACGATCCTCGTCGACGTCGGAACTGACGACGAGACCCGGGAGCCGGCGCTGGTCTTCCGGGCGGTCGACCCTGTCGTGCCGCCCCCGCCGGTGGCCATGGCCGGGGCTGGCAGCAGCGACTAAGCCTGCCGCCGGGCAGACAAGGCCACCGTGCAGACAAGATAGAAGCCCAGACACTGGACGGCCCCGGCGACGGGGCCGTCCAGCGCGTACAGGGACCGGTCGGGATGATGTCACACCCTGCTCGT
>JAJZNG010000060.1 GCA_021847945.1 Actinomycetes bacterium
CGATCAAAAGCGCCCGCGGTCACAGCTGGAAGGCGTGCGAACTGGCTCTCGCCCAGCTGGCGTCGAAGCGGTTCCCGCTCGACCTGCTCACCACCCACACGTTCGGCCTCGAAGACGTCGACAGGGCCATCAAGGCTGTCGGCGGCTCGGCGGAGGAGGGAGTCGTGCACGTCTCCCTTCTCCCCTGGGGTGCCAAGTGAGCTCGCCTGCGGGAGAGTCCCCGGCTCAAGTGCCCGGGCCGCATTTTTCCGTGCGGGGTGCTCCCGCTGGAACCGTCGTACGCGGCGTCAAGACCGTGCCCCAGGAGATCATCGACGGGCTCGGAGCGGCAGGTGTCGCCACCGTGCACGAAGCCCAAGGCAGGACCGGCCTTGTCGACCCCCAGCTGAGACCGATCTTCCCCGGTGCGAGGACGGCCGGCAGCGCTCTCACGGTGAGCGTGCCGCCGGGGGACAACTGGATGATCCACGTAGCCGTGGAACAGGTAAGACCCGGCGACGTGCTGGTCGTGTCGCCCACGTCGCCCTGCAGCGACGGCTACTTCGGCGAGCTCTTGGCCACCGCGCTCCGCGCTAGAGGCGCCCGAGGTCTCGTCATCGACGCCGGCTGCCGGGACGTCGCCGCGCTGGCGGAGATGGGATTCCCGGTGTGGTCACGGTGGATAAGCGCCCAAGGTACGGTCAAAGAAACCCTCGGAACCGTCAACGTTCCTATCGTCTGCGCCGGACAGGTGGTCCATCCCGGCGACGTCGTGGTCGCCGACGACGACGGGGTAGTGGTCGTCGAAGCGTCACGGGCCGGCGAGGTCTTGGACGCCTCCAGGGAGCGCGAAAGGCGCGAGGAGATCAGCCGGCAGCGCTACAAGAAAGGCGAGCTCAGCCTCGACGTGTCCTCGATGCGCGAGCGTCTAGCCGCCAAAGGATTGCGCTACGTGGACGTAGGGGAGCTGCAGTGATCATCGACTGTCACGGCCACTACACGACCGAACCGCCGCAGCTCGCCCGTTTCCGCGCAGCGCAGCTCGAACGGGTCGGCGATCCGAGCCTCCCCGAGGCGGCCCTTGAGGCGATCAGCGACGAGGAGATCCGCGAGAGCGTAGAGGCCAACCAGCTTCGCCTCATGGGCGAGCGTGGTATCGATTTGGTGGTGTTCTCTCCTAGGGCTTCGGCTATGGGGCATCATGTGACCGACCCCGCGGTCGCGGTCGGGTGGGCTAGGGCTAGTAACGACCTTGTTGCGAGAGTCTGCGGGCTGTACCCGGAGCGTTTCGCCCCGGTCTGCCAGCTGCCCCAAACCCCCGGGGGGGATCTCGGGGACTCGGTCGCCGAGCTGCGGCGCTGCGTCGAGGAGCTCGGGTTCGTGGGGGCGAACCTCAACCCGGACCCCTCCGGTGGCTTTTGGACTTCCAAACCGCTCACCGACTCCTACTGGTTCGAGCTCTGCGACGCCCTAGTCGACCTCGACGTTCCCGCCATGATCCACGTGTCGGGCAGCTGCAACGAGAACTTCCACGCCCTCGGAGCGCACTACCTCAACGCTGACACGACCGCGTTCATGCAGCTGCTCGAAGGGGACCTCTTCTCTCGTTACCCGACCTTGCGCTTCGTGATCCCCCACGGCGGGGGGGCCGTCCCCTACCACTGGGGCCGCTACAAGGGCCTGGCAGCTCGAATGGGGCGCCCGCCGATCGAGGGCCATCTCATGGGTAACGTGTTCTTCGACACCTGCGTCTACCACCAGCCCGGCATCGACCTTCTGTGCAAAGTCGTGGACCGGGAGAACCTGCTGTTCGGCTCTGAGATGCTCGGCGCTGTAAGAGGCGACAACCCCGAGACCGGCTCCGGTTGGGATGACACGCGCCGCTACGTCGAACGGGCCGATATCTCAGCGGGGGAGAAGGCCGCCGTCTACGAGACCAACGCCCGGCGGGTGTACCCCCGCCTCGACGCGATCCTCCGCTCGCAAGGGCGCTAACCCCTCCGGGCATGGATCAGCCCCAGTTCAGTGTCAGCCCCAGCTCAGCCCCAGCTCAGTGCCAGTCGGCGTCGGCGAGGAAACCGGCCAGACGGTCCGCCACCCGCTGTTCGCTCTGGTCGCCCACGTCGACATTCCAGTATTGACAAATGGGCAGGCATTCAGCCAAATAGCGGGCGCCGGAAGTGGCATGCGAGTCGTCGTCGCCGGGTATGACCAAAGCGGGGATTTCCAATGCCATAAGGTCCTCCGGTTCGGCCCCGGGCGCGGTGTCCCGGTCGAACATGAGCCGCGCCGTGCCGGCGACGACGGTCTTGTAACGCTCCAGGTTCGAGGCTGCGTAGGCGGCGGCGAAGGCGGGGTCCGAAGCGAGCAGCGGACCCCAAGGGCCGACCCTCGGCTCCGCGCTGAACGACCCGCCGGTCTGGCCCGCCAGCGCGGCGACGCCTTCCAACCCTTCGCTTGTTGCGAAGGCGAGGTGCGCTGCCATGCGGGCGTGCTGAGCCAGCCGGTACTTCGCCCCACCCGCCGGCGAGAACAAGATCATCGAAGCGACCACCGCGGGGCGTGACACTGCCATGGCGACGGCTACCGAGCAGCCTGCGCAGCCGCCCATCACCGCTGCTCGTCCGATCCCGAGATGATCGAGAAGGGCAGCGCCCTGTGCT
>JAJZNG010000153.1 GCA_021847945.1 Actinomycetes bacterium
AGGTTCGCTTCGGCTATCTCGGCATCGCTCAGCGCTCTCACATCACGAAGTCTCGCGCGCACCGAGCCCGCATAGCCGCCTCAGCCGTCACGCCGCGCGACCGGTCGCTCTCGGCGTACACTAGAGGTGTGGCTCAACCCGGCCCTGTGGTGGCGGTCGAGGTCGAGGCGAAGCTGCTCGCGCCGGACGGGTTCGTCCTGCCGGAGCTGTCGGCATTGTTGAGCGGCCGTGAAGCAAAACCCGCCGCAGTCGTCACCCTAGACGCTCGCTACTACGACACAGCCGATCTTCGCTTAGCGCGTTCGGGGTCAACCCTTCGCTACCGAAGCGGGGACGGCCGGTCGGGTTGGACTTTAAAACTACCCCGCATGCGCCAGAGAAGCTCCTTGAGTCGAACCGAGATCGACCTCGAAGGCCCGCCAGATCAGGTCCCCGATTCGGCCGTCGACCTCGTCACTGCCATATCGCGGGGCCAGATCCTCGGGCCGGTATGCGAGATGTCCACGCTCCGGCGGCCCGTCGAGATCCTCGACGCGCACGGCCGGGTCGTGGCTGAAGTGGTGGATGACACCGTGTCGGCGACCTCGGCTGGGCGCAAGCTCGCCACGTTCCGCGAGGTCGAAGTCGAGGTCTACGTCACCGGGCGTCGAGCCCGCCGGCTACTCGACGCGGCGGTCAACAGGCTCGTCGAGGCCGACTGCCGAGCGGAGACCCCTACCCCAAAGTTGATGCGAGCTCTCGGCCCGCAAGCGGCGATACCAGCTGATGTTGCCGTACCGGCGCTCGGTCGCAGCCCTAGCGTCGCCGACGTCATCGGGCACGCCTTGGCCTCTTCGGTGCTGACAGTTGTCGGCCACGACCCCGGGGTGCGCCTGGGCGGCTTCCCGGAAGACGTCCACCAGCTGCGCGTCGGCACCCGGCGGCTGCGCTCCGATCTGCGAACCTTCGCACCCCTCCTCGACAAACCGGCGGTCGCGCAAATCCGGCGCGAGATCGGCTGGCTCTGCGACGTGGTGGGAGCAGCGCGCGACCTTGACGTCCTCGCCGACCGGCTGTCCCGTGACGTCAAGGCGCTGGACGGAGATGACGGGGCGCAGGGAGTTGCTCTCCTAGGCCTGCTCGACGCCCAGCGAGGCGTCGCACGGGACGCCCTTCTCGGCGCCTTGAGATCCCCCCGCTACCTGGAGATCCTCGACGTACTGGCAGAGCTGTGCTCTTCCCCGCCCCTTCTCCCCAGCCAGACGCTATCCGGCACGGACCCCTCCCGGATGGCGAAACAGATCGTGCGACGATCCGTTAGAGACCTCGCCGCGGCGGTGGAGCGTCTCGGCGACGAGCCGTCGGACTCCCAACTGCATAGCGTCCGCATCTTTGCCAAGCGTGCTCGGTATGCGACCGAAGCCGTAGCTCCTCTAGCGCAACGCCAGCTTGGTGCGCTCGCGGTGGCACTCGGCGAAATACAGAGCTTTCTGGGCGACTACAACGACAGTGTGGTCGCCGAAACCTGGCTGCGAGATGCCGCAGAGCGGACACTGCCGGCGGGCGTGGCGGCGGGCTTGTTGATCGCCGCCGAACGAAGACAGCGCTACAAGCTGCGCAGGCGCTGGCCGGCCGAGTGGAGGCGCGTCTGCGCAGGACCTCTCGCCGAGTGGCTTTAAGAGCCCCTTCCCAGCCCGCCCCGAAAACCGCTGAGCCCGGGCCATGCGAATACCGTGCGCCACAGATCAATCCGACCATCGATACCCTGGGGGGTATCTGTTATACTTTGGTCATACGATGTTTCGGAGGTGTCAGGTGGCAAGAGTCGTAGTTCTGGGAGGAGGTATCGCAGGCCATACGGCGGCGCTCCACTTGTCGCGAAAGCTCAAGAGACCCGACCAGGTTGTCGTCGTGACACCGAACTCTCAGTGGAATTGGATACCGTCCAACATATGGGTCGGTGTGGGCAGGATGCGCAAGGAGCAGGTCACTTTCAAGCTGGCCCCCATCTACGCTCGAAAAGGTATCGGTTACGAGCAGGCGCTGGCGACAGCCATCCACCCGGAGGGTGACGCCGCGCACGCTTCGCCCTATGTGGAGCTGACCTACACGGACCCTGGACGGGCCGGGCAGACAGGCGAGCTCGCCTACGATTACCTGATCAACGCCACCGGACCGAGGCTTAACTTCGGCGCCACTCCCGGGCTCGGCCCTGACGGCTTCTCGTACTCGGTGTGCACCTCAGGGCACGCGGTGCAAGCCTCAGCTGCACTGCAGGAGGCGATCGCCGCCATGAAACGAGGCATACCCCAGACCTTGGTCGTCGGAATGGGTCACGGCACATGCACCTGCGAGGGAGCTGCCTTCGAGTACGTGTTCAACGTCGAGCACGAGGTGCGCCAGGCCGGCGTCCGGGATCTGGCTGACATCGTTTACCTGACCAACGAGTACGAGTTGGGGGACTTTGGAGTAGGCGGGCTGACATTCACCCAGCAGGGCTTTCAGACCACCTCCAAGCTTTGGACGGAGTCGCTTTTCCGAGAGCGGGGGATCCGGGCTATCACAGGCGCCCACGTGACAGGAGTCGAAGAGCACGCCGTGCACTATGAG
>JAJZNG010000132.1 GCA_021847945.1 Actinomycetes bacterium
CGACCGCACTAGGACAAATCCAGCCACTCAAGACCGCATGACCACTCGCGCCGCTCAACGATCGGTCCCTGCAAACCCACCCGCCGGCATGGCCTGCGCCGACGAGACCGGGTGAGCGTCAGACCAGCTCGACAGGACACTGGATGCCGGGTGCTTGGGCTAGGCGCACGTCTGTGGTCAGGAGGGCCGAAGCGCTGAGCATCTCTGCAAGAGCGACGTAGGTCGCGTCGTACGCACTCAGGTTGTGGCGTAGCATCCACATCCTTGGTCGCAACCAGTCCGCTGGGAACCGCGTCAGGTTCAGACGCATGAAGCCATCCAGCGCCAGAGTGGCTTGCTCCTCGGTCAGCAGCTTTCGAAGAGCGAGATTCCGGAGGGCATTGGTGACCTCGCTGTCAATTAGGTGGGGGACGACCAGCTCTTCATCGCCGAGGCGCTGCGGATCAAGGCTGCCGGCAAGCAGTTCCACGACGACCCCGGCATCCACAACCCTCAATCGCCTCGTCCTTCGCGGATGGCGTCCAGGATCGCATTGCGGTCAACCTGTCCCTGAAGCTTGGCCTGAGTCTCTCGGATCACCCTGGCGTTGTTGTGCACGATCTGCGCTCGCGTGGCGAGATGCTCCAGCTCACGGAGCATGTACTTGGTGAGCGACAGCCCTTGAGCCTCCGCAGCGTCGGCCAACGCCTCGTGGACCTCGTCAGGCACGTCCCGGATCTGAATCACCTTGGGCATCACTCCAAGCATATCAGCTATGGGTGCAACTTGCACCCATAGCTGTCGCCCGGTGGAGGATGCCGAGCGGGACAACCCGCGAAAACGTTCGCTACTGATGCAGACGGCGGTTCCCTGACGTCCGCGTCCAACCGTCTTGCTCCAGCCGAGCATAGCCCGTACTCCCATCTGGCCACCTCGTGGGCTACCGCCACGCTCGACACTGTGGCCCGCCCAAGGTGGTTGCCGGAATCAAGAAGCTCTCCGTCACCGGGGCCAGCACGCCGATCTGATGACGCACCCACGTCAGGTCCGGCTTCGTCGCCGGCTCGATCTCCGAGATGATCTCGAACGTGATGCTTGCCATGACAAAGGCTACGCCGACGAGGCATCACCAGCCAGCGTGCAGCCGAGTACACACGGCCATGCAGAGGACGACGGACATCGGCACCCTCCGAACCGTCGCACAAGGGGAACGGTCCCGAAAGCCGAACGCCTTACGGGCACGACCCTGACCCTTGCGGGGCGAATGGATGTTCGTGCCGTAGCGGGATGGCTACGGGAGGCCCGGTGGGTCCTCCGACGCTCAGCCAGGCGACCGCTCGGCGGGCGCAAGCTACCGATCACACGGCTCGAGGTCCCCTAAACAGCGCACCGACAACGAAATCGGCTTCTGCGCTCGACGACACTAAGTCGTATGGTGGGTCAGGTGGACGAGGATCTACAGATGGTCGTCGAAAGCGAACTGATGTTGCTGCGGCCCGAGGTCCGGCGGGACTCGGCGCGGCTTCTGGCTTTCCTCCACGAGGATTTCACCGAGTACGGGATTTCAGGTCGAGTGTGGGATCGCTCGACGATCACAGAGGTCACGGTCGGCGCAACCGGGAAGTCAGGGCTCGCTCGTCTCGGGTACGTAGCCACGCTTCTGTGCTGCGCCGACCGGGCTGCAGCATCGCTCAACGACGGACGAGCACGCCCGCATGGGGTTAGTCTTGTGGGACAGCGTTGACACCATCACAACTGTGAACTGCAGTTGACATGTGGTCGAGGTTGTCAGGTCAGCGACGTTCGACCGATGGCTACGCAAATTAGAAGATCGCCGTGCTCTCGGGCGGATCCTGGTTCGGATCGACCGGCTGGCCACCGGCAATCCCGGTGATGTCAAACCGGCGGCCAGGCAGTCTCCGATCTGCGCATCGACTACGAACCTGGTTACCGGGTGTAGTTCCTGCGCGACGGCGCCCGGCTGATCCTCCTGCTCAACGGCGGAGACAAGTCAACACAAGACGCGGACATCAAAGCCGCCTACGACATCGCCCACCACCGGCGCCGCACCCAAGGAGCACAGCAATGAACACCGACACCGAGGCTTTCGCCTCCTTCGACCCGTCGCACTACCTGAACACCGTCGAAGACGTCGCCGCCTACCTGGAAGCGATCATCGACGACTACGACGACGACCCTGGCGTGATCGCCCGGGCGCTGGGAGCCGTAGCGCGCTCGCGCAACTTCAGCGAGATCGCACGGCAGGCCGGGATGAGCCGCGAAGGGCTCTACAAGGCGCTATCCGCCGACGGCAACCCCAGCCTTGCCACCGTCATCAAAGTCTCGCACGCACTCGGACTGCGACTGCGCTTCGAAGCCGTCGCCTCAACCGGCAGGACTCGGCGCTTCCCTTCTCCGAAGACGAAGTGCCGCAGCCCAGTCCACTGACGGATCGGCTTGTGCACCGCCAAAGCACCACTTCGCGCATACCGCGGTATGCTTGGCCCCGTGGCGAGTGAGCGAGTGACGATCACCATCCCCGGCGACCTGGTCGAGCAGGTGAGGGCGCGGTCCGCGAGCGG
>JAJZNG010000157.1 GCA_021847945.1 Actinomycetes bacterium
CCGATCTCGACGTACCGCAGCGAGGACACCAGGCATGAAAGACCGTCGATCCAGCGAGTCGTGGCGGATTGTGAGCGTCTGGCCGGACGCTCCCAGGATCACCTCCTGGTGGGCGACCATCCCCCTCATACGGACCGAGTGGACCCGGATCCCTCCGGGACCCACACCACCGCGCGCGCCGGGTAGTACCTCCGTCTCGGTCGGGTCGGCGCCCCATTCCGCCGACGCCGCAGCCATGCGCTCGGCCGTGGCCAGTGCCGTCCCCGAGGGTGCGTCCACTTTGGCGTCGTGGTGGAGCTCGACGATCTCCGCCGTGTCGAACCAGGGTGCTGCCATCTCGGCGAAGCGCATCATCAGCACCGCTCCTATCGCAAAGTTCGCGGCGACGACACACCCGAGGGGACCTTGGGGAGGGAACAACTCACCGAGACGTTCCGTGCCGGCAGCGCCCAATCCGGTCGTGCCAATGACCAGGTGCACACCGTTCGCCGCGCACCACTCGGCGTTTTCGAGGGCGCTGGAAGCCACGGTGAAGTCGACGGCCACGGCGGCCTCCGCCTCAGCTACAGCGGATATGTCGCGCCGAAGCGAGGGGGACTCCGGCGACGAAGCCGAACCCGGCAGCGTGGACGCAGCGAACGGGTCGACCGCCGCGACCAGCTGCAGGTCTGGTGCCTCCCTGACCGCCTCGCAGACGCTCTCCCCCATGCGTCCACCCGCGCCGAGCACCGCTACCCTCATGGCGTCCCCGGGCCGATCGACACGACGGTTCGGGGGCCGCTCAGCCAGCGCTGCGCTGCGTCGTTGACCTCTTCTAGGGTGAGGGACTCAATGTCGCGCTCGACCTCTTCGAGCGGCCGAACCCGGCCGTGGACTGTCTGGGAGTGGCCCAGCCGGCTCATCCTCGCCCCGGAGTCCTCCAGGCCCAGCGCCAGCGCCCCTCGCATGTGACCCTTGGCCGATGCCATCTCCTCGGGTGTTACGCCGTGAGCGGCCATCCGGTCGATCTCCGCGTTCAGCAGGTCCAGCACCTCGGGGCCTCGAGATGGCGACGTCCCGGCGTAGACAGCTAGCGCTCCCGCTCCTTGGAACCCGAGTCGGTAGGCGTAGACCGAGTAGGCGAGACCGCGCTCCTCGCGCACCGTCTGGAACAGACGGCTCGCCATCCCGCCCCCGAGGACCTGCTCGACCACGGCCAGACGGTGGCGGTCCTCGTCGTCGCGGTCGGGGCCGGGCACAGCGACCGCGAGGTGCGCCTGCTCTGTGTCTCTGTTCAAGTCTTGACGGGCCAAGGGAGCAGCAACCGGCGAGCTACGGGCGGGAGGCCCCCCACCTCTGCGGCTCGTCCGGCCGGCGACGACGTCGACCACCTGGTCGTGGTCGACGTCTCCGGCTACCGCTACGACGACGTTACCGGGAAGATAGTGCTGGTGGTGGAAGTCGGCGACGTCATCGGCTGTCATGGCCTTGACCGTCTCGACCTCGCCGAGAACCTCCCGTCCGAGAGGATGCCCCGGGAACATCGCTTCGGCCAGCAGGTCGTGCACCTGGTCTGCGGGTTCGTCGGCGTGCATCAGGATCTCTTCGAGGATCACCTGCCGTTCGGTCTCGAGCTCGTCCGGGCGCAGCGCGGGGGTCCACACGATGTCGGACATCAACTCAAGCCCCATCACTATGTCGTCTGACAGGAGACGGACGTAGAAGGTCGTGTACTCCTTGGTGGTGAAAGCGTTCATGTCACCTCCCACCGACTCGACCGCCAACGCGATGCTGCGCGCGCTTCGACCCTCGGTCCCTTTGAACAACAGGTGCTCCAGGAAATGCGAGGCGCCTGCCAGGTGGGGCGGTTCGTCGACCGAACCTGTCCCCACCCAAAAACCTACGCTCACCGAGCGGACGTCGGACATCCGCTCGGTGATCACCGTCAGGCCGGTGTCGAGAGTCGTCGAGCGATGACTCACGCCGGCCCGGTCAGTTCCGCCGGCGGCGGGTGTTACGCCTCGGCGCCTTGGACGCCTCAGGTTCACTTGCCCCAGACGCAACCTCGGGTCCGAGGTCTCCGAATGTCGCGGCCGCCTCAGCCTCCCACGTAGCTTCGAAGGATACTACCTCTACCTGGTCATCCTGGGTTTGCGCTGCCGGGGAACCCTGGGATTCCGACGTGTCGGGGGTGTCTTCGTGAGCTCCCACGACCGACAGCGACACCTTGCCTTGAGGGTCGATGTCGTCGACGCGAACTTCGATCTCGTCTCCGAGGTCGACGACGTCCTCCACGCGCTCTACGCGCTTGCCGCGACCCAACTTGGAGATGTGGACGAGTCCGTCACGGCCGGGGAGGATGTTGACGAACGCCCCGAACTTGGTGACGTTTACAACCTTGCCGCGATACACGGCGCCTACCTCGGCCTTCGGCGGGTCGAGGATCATCTCTATCCGCCGGCGGGCTTCTGCTACCGCAGCCCCGTCTCTGGCCCCGATGGTGACAGTACCCACCGTGCCGTCGTCGTCGACTGCGATGTCGGCGCCTGTCTCCTGCTGAAGAGCGTTGATGACTTTACCTTTAGGGCCGATCACCTCGCCGATCTTGTCGATCGGGATCTCCAAGCTGACGATCTTCGGTGCGGTGCCGCGAACGTCGCTGCGCGGTGCGGCGATCGCCTTCTCCATCACAGCGAGGATCTCGATCCGGGCGCGGTACGCCTGGTGGAGAGCCTCGGTGAGCACTTGGGCGGGCAGTCCGTCGATCTTCGTGTCAAGCTGCAGGGCTGTCACGAAATCGGCCGTGCCAGCGACTTTGAAGTCCATGTCGCCGAAAGCGTCCTCAGCCCCGAGAATGTCGGTGAGGGTTATGTACTTGTCGTCGACTTTGACGAGTCCCATCGCTATGCCAGCGACGGGCGCCTTGATCGGCACACCGGCGTCCATGAGTGACAGGCTCGACGAGCAGACCGAGGCCATCGAGGTCGACCCGTTGGAGGACAGGACCTCCGAAACGAGACGCAGCGCGTAGGGGAACTCGTCTACCGGCGGAACGACAGGCAGCAGGGCCCGCTCGGCGAGGAGTCCGTGTCCGATCTCGCGGCGCTTCGGGCTGCCCACGCGGCCGGTCTCACCGTTCGCGAACGGCGGCATGTTGTAGTGGTGCATGTAGCGCTTCTTGTCGTCAACTCCGATGGTGTCTAGAAGCTGGTCCATGCGCGGCATTCCAAGGGTCGTGATGTTCAGGACCTGCGTTTCGCCGCGCTGGAACAGTCCCGAACCGTGCGCTGTCGGGATCAGCCCGACCCTCGCCGAAAGGGGACGGATCTGCTCGGAGGTACGCCCGTCGATTCGGATCCCCTCGTTCGCGATGCGTTCACGCACGACCTTCTTGGTCAGGGATCTCACAGCTGACTTGATCTCGCCTTCGCGCCCGGCGAACTCCTCGCCGAGGTCGGCGGCTATCGCCTTGGCAGCGTCAGACAGCGCCTTGTCCCGCTCCGCCCGGGCGGTGATGGACGAAGCCGCCCGGATGCGGTCAGCCCCGACGGTCGCGACCCTGCCGGCCACGTCGTCACCGTAGTCACGCTGTGCGACGTATTCGAGGGGCGGCCGCGATCCTGCTTTACCCAACAACTGCCGCTGCGCCTCGATGCTCTCGCGGATCCACGTTTTGGATGCCTCAAGACCCTCGGCTATGACAGCTTCGGTCACCTTGGGTGCGCCGCTCTCGTAGAGCTTCCAGGAGCCTTCAGTGCCACCGGCCTCGACCATCATTACGGCGATGTCGCCGTCTTCGAGTTGGCGGCCGGCTACTACCAGCTCGAAAGCCGAGTCGTCACCCTCTTGATAAGTCGGGTGCGGCTCCCAGACCCCTTGCGCGCTGTAGGCGACTCGCACAGCACCGATAGGACCCTCGAAGGGGATGCCCGAGAGCATGAGCGCCGCGCTAGCCGCGTTGATAGCCAGCACGTCGTGGGGATTCTCCAGGTCAGCGCCGAGGACGGTGATCACCACCTGCGTCTCGTTGCGGTAACCGTCGGCGAAGCTCGGCCTAAGGGGGCGATCGATGAGCCGGGCGGTGAGGATCGCCGTGTCCGAAGGGCGACCCTCGCGACGAAAGAACGAGCCTGGGATTTTCCCGGCAGCATACATTTTTTCTTCCACGTCCACGGTAAGCGGGAAGAAGTCGATGCCGTCGCGGACTGACGACGCTGCGTTGGCGGTTGCCAACACGAGCGTGTCGCCAAGCCTGGCGACTACAGCACCTTGGCTTTGCGGGGCGAGGAGCCCCGTCTCGAAGGACAGAACCTTGTCGGTTGTGCTCACAGGCACCGACACGGATATGGGTTGGTCAGGATTGGCGACCACGCGGTCGCTCCTTTCTTGTCAAGGAGCGACCGGGGGCCAGTTCCCAGTCGGTGACCTCCCGACACGGCGCCGGGAAACCGTCGACTGGCAGCTGACCGAAACGGGGCCGCTCGCTGGGTGGACGGTTGGTCTAGCGGCGCAGGCCCAGCCTGGAGATCAGGCTCCTGTAGCGCTCGACGTCGTTCTTTCGGACGTAGTCGAGAAGCCGGCGGCGGCGGCCGATCAGCTTCATCAGGCCACGACGGGTGTGATGGTCGCCCTTGTGGACCTTAAGGTGCTCCGTCAGGTGGGCGATACGCTCGCTCAAGATAGCAACCTGGACCTCCGGGGACCCGGTGTCGGTGTCGTGCGTGCGGTAGGTCGCTATTGTTGCGGCTTTATCTGGCATAAGTGAGGGTTCCTTGGCATCGTCGACGATGGCACACCGACCTTACGGCGACCCGGCAAACCCCGTTCCGCCGACTCTTAGAGGGGCGTACCGAGATATGGGCGCGACCGAACCGGCCGATAGTGCCTCCATGGTAGCACTCCGAGGTCGCGCTGCTTGGTGTTACGGTGAACGCTGAAAGCGGCACCTCTCTACACCTCGCCACCGGCGTTGAGCTCGATGGCAGCGAAATAGCGTGGCGATTTTCGACGTCGGGCGGTCCGGGAGGCCAGCACGTGAACACCTCCCACACCAGGGCCGAGGCGACTCTGGACGTGGCCGCCTCCGCGAGCTTGCCGGAGTGGGCACGGTTGCGGATATGCGCCAAACTAGGGCCGGTGGTGTCGACCTCCGCAAGCGACACCAGGTCGCAGAGCCGTAATCGTGCCCTCGCGCTGGCACGGCTGGTTGCAAGGCTGTCGCGTGCGCTGGAGGAGCCGAAACGGCGCCGTCCGACGCGCCCCTCCGCCTCCGCGACCCGACGTCGCCTCGACTCTAAGCGGATGACCTCCATCAAGAAGCTCGAGCGCCGCCGGCCGGCCCCGGGTGAAGAGTGAGGTAGCCGAGCGCCTGGGAGGTGGTCACTCAGAGCTCAGACCCGGTCTGTTCTGCTGGTCCTGGCCGGCGGGCGCCCACCCGAGCACCTCACGGGTGGTTTCGACGTCTCTGTGCATCTGGTCCACCAACGCCTGCGAGGATTCGAAGCGGGCCTGAGCGCGCAGGTGGGCCACGAACTCCACCCTGGCCTGCTCCCCGTAAAGGTCGGCCTCGAAGTCGAGCAGGTGAGCTTCCAGCAGGCGCTCCGCCCTTGCCTCGTAGTAGGTGGGTCGCCTCCCAAGGGATATCGCGGCTGGCAGCCGGACGCCATCAGGGCGCTGGTACCACCCGGCGTAGACCCCGTCGGCGGGGACGGCCATGGCTGCGGGGAAAGTTACGTTCGCGGTCGGGAACCCCAGTTGGCGACCCCTTTTGTCGCCGTCGGTGACCACCCCTCGAACCTGGTGGGGTCTGCCTAGAAGAGAAGCCGCCTCGCTCACCGACCCCTGTGCGAGCAATGCCCGTATCCGCGTCGACGATATCGGCTCCTGTCCGAGCCCCCCGCTGAAGAGCCGCAAGCCGGTCACGTCGAAACCGAGCTTGGAGCCCAGCTCGCCGAGCAGCGTCACGTTTCCCGACCGGTCGTGGCCGAAGTGGAAGTCGTGGCCGACCACGACCGCTTTGGCGTCAAGGGCGCCTACAAGCACCTCCTCTACGAAGCGCACGGGACTCTCCGAGGCGCGCTCCGCGTCGAAGTGCACCAGCAGCACGTAGTCGACGCCCGTGCGTTCGAGCAGTTCCAACTTCTGGTCCATGTCGGTTAGCAGCATCGGAGCGGACTCTGGGCGTACCACCGACGCGGGATGCCGGTCGAAAGTGACCACCGCGGAGGCGAGCCCCTGGTCGGCGGCGACGCTCTTCACGCGGTCGATGACTAGACGGTGGCCTATGTGCACACCGTCGTAGGCGCCTATTGTCACGGCGCAAGGGCGCGGTGACCGGCTGTCGCCGGGGTAGAAAAGAACCTGCATCTACGGGGAGGCTAGTGCACCCGGGCGCAACCGGGTAAGGCGGCGCCCGGCCCGTCTGGCCTCATCCGGCGGCCTCCATTACGACCTCGGCGCGTGCAGCGCCGCTGCCGTCGGCGGTGTAGACCGCCAGGAGCGCCCCTTGGCCGGACACGACGCGCCACGGACCCGGGTGGGATGTGTGAAGCTCCTGAGCTGAAAGGTTACGTCCGTGGCTTACCTTCCGTTCGACGTCGACGCTCACGGGTACGGCCTCCAGCCACGGAAGGCAATCTGCCAGTGGGATGACCGAGGCTTCGCCGACTGTGTCAAGAGTCGAGGAGTCGGTCAGGTGCCACGGTCCTACCGACTGTCGGCGAAGGTTCCGCACGTGCGCTCCCCCACCAAGACGCCTACCAAGATCCTCGGCCAACGACCGGATGTAGGTGCCCGAAGAGCATGTGATCTGAGCTGACAGCACCGGGCCGTGCGGGCCTGCACCGGCAACGCTCAGGTCGAAGCGTTCAATGTTCACGGGCCGCGGCGTGCGCTCTACTTCCACTCCCTGCCTGGCAAGTTCGTACAGGCGACGGCCACCCACCTTGATCGCCGAGACCATGGGCGGCACTTGGAGGATAGGGCCCGTCAGCGACGTAGCCGCCTGCACGGCGGCCTCCAAGGTCACTGCGGACATGTCCCACGTCGCGGTGACCTCTCCGGAGTCGTCGAGCGTCGAAGTCGCCTCTCCGAGCACGATCTCGGTCGTGTAGCTCTTCGCAAGGCCGGACATGTAGCGCATCAGGCGGGTGGCCTTCCCGAGCGCCACTACGAGGAGACCGGTCGCGTCCGGGTCCAACGTTCCGGCGTGGCCCACTTTGCGCTGCCCGAAAATCCTCCTGCATCGGGACACGACGTCGTGGCTGGTCATGCCTGAAGGTTTGTCGACCACCACAATCCCGTCAGTCACCGCCACCACCCGACGTGACCTCGGCTGCTCCTCCCGCGACGCCAGGTTCCCCTGGATGCTCCTCCGGTTCGACGTCGGCGCTGTGAGGGATACGTGCGAGTATCTCCTCGATCCGTTGACCTGCTGCTACAGCCGGGTCGGCTGTGAAGCGCAGCTGCGGGGTGCGCCTGAGGCGCAGCTCCCGAGATATCGCCGCCTGGAGCGAAACGCGCATGGCCCCGAGGGCTTCGATCTGCGATTCTCCCATCGAGGACATGAGCACGGTGGCGTGACGAAGGTCCGGTTCGCACTGGACGCCGGTGATTGTGAGCATGCCCAGGCGCTCGTCTTGCACTTCCATGCGTTCGAGCTGCTCCGCTAGGACCTCGCGCAGGACCTCGTTGACCCTCGCTGTGCGGGCGTAGCCACGGGTGGACCGGTGGGAGTGCGCCTTCTTCGACCGCCTGTTGGTCATGTCACGACCCTTCGCCGGCGCAAGTGTAGCGATCAACCGACAAGACGTCGACCTCAGGGAAAGACCACACGAACCGCTCGACGCTGTCCAAGACGCTCTCAGCGTGGGAATGCGACCCCGAGACTGCAGCAAACCCCAACGTGGCGTGCTGCCATGCGTCTTGGTGCGCGACCTCCGCCGCTGCCACGGCGAACCGCCTTCGCGCTCCGTCGAGTATTGGCCGCAAAATAGATCTCTTTTCCTTCAGAGAGCTGACACCTCGGAGCCTCAACTCGACCGTCAACGTTGCCGTGAACAATTGGGCGGAACCGGACTGCCCCTACAGCCGGGACAGCTCCCGGGGGATCTCGCGGTCTTCGAAGGTCTCGATGACGTCACCCTCGCGCAAGTCCTGGTTGTTGGAGAGCCCCACACCACATTCGAAGCCTTCGCTCACCTCTCGGGCATCCTCCTTGAAGCGCTTGAGCGAGGTGATAGCGCCCTTCCAGATGATCACGCCGTCCCGGAGGAAACGCACCTTGGATCCACGGGTGATCTTGCCGTGCCTGACGTAGCAACCGGCTATAGCACCCACGCGCGGCACCCTGAAGATCTCTCGAACCTCTGCCTCTCCGGTGACGACCTCCTCGAACTCCGGCGCGAGCATTCCCACCATGGCGCTCTCGATATCTTCGATCAGTTTGTAGATGATCTCGTAAGTTCTGATCTCTACGTCGTGGTGCTCTGCCAGATCCCGCGAGCCCCGATCGGGACGGACGTTGAAACCGAGGATCGTGGCGTTGGAGGCCTGCGCCAACGTCACGTCGTTCTCGGTGATGCCACCAACCGCCCGATGGATGAACGAGAGCTTCACCTCGTCGCGCTCAAGCTTGCGAAGACTCTCAGTCACCGCCTCAAGGGAGCCTTGAGTGTCGGCTTTCAGGACCAGGTTCAACGTGGCTGTCTCACCTCGTTGGATCTGCTCGAAGATATCCTCCAACTTCGCTCCGGTTCCCGTCGCCGACGACGAGCGGCGCAGATCGGCTGCCCGGAAGCGCTGCTCGCGCTGCTCGCCGATGTCGCGGGCGGTCTTCGCCTTGTCTGTCACCCGGAACTCGTCACCAGCTGAAGGCACGGAGCCGAACCCGAGCACCTGAACGGGAGCCGAGGGTCCGGCCTCTTTGACGTTGGAACCGCTCTCGTCGAGAAGAGCCTTGACGCGACCCCATGCTGCACCCGCGACGATCGGATCGCCTTGGCGCAACGTACCTGACTGGACGATGACCGTCGCCACTGGACCCTTCCCCGGGTCGAGGTTCGCTTCTAGGACCGTACCCTTGGCACGGCCGTGCGGGTTGGCCTCGAGCTCCTCGAGTTCGGCAACGAGCAGAACCTGTTCTAGGAGATCCTCGATCCCGAAGTTCTGCAGCGCCGAGATCTCGACCATGATCGTGTCGCCGCCCCACGACTCGGGCACGAGACCGTACTCGGAGAGCTGTTGCATCACCCGGTTGGGATCTGCGTTGGCACGGTCGATCTTGTTGATCGCAACGACTATCGGGACGTCAGCGGCCTTGGCGTGGTTGAGTGCTTCCACGGTCTGGGGCATGATACCGTCGTCGGCCGCGACCACGAGAATAACGATGTCGGTGACTTCTGCACCTCGGGCCCGCATCGCCGTGAAAGCCTCGTGGCCCGGAGTGTCGATGAAAGTCAACCGGTGCCCCTGGTATTCGACCTGATAGGCGCCGATGTGTTGGGTGATCCCACCGGCTTCGCCGGCTACGACGTTCGTGGCCCTGATCCGGTCCAGGAGCAGGGTCTTTCCGTGATCCACGTGGCCCATGACCGTAACTACGGGAGGACGCGGCTCAAGGCCCGTCTCGCTGTCGTCCTCGTCGTCGAAGTACTTGGCCTGCAGCTCGGCTTCCTTCTCCTCGCCTGGGTCCACCAGACGCACCGAGGCGCCGATCTCCGCTGCGAACAGCTCGATCATCTCGTCGGAAAGAGACTGCGTAGTAGTGACCATCTCGCCCTGCTGGAACAAGAAGCGCACCACGTCGGCGCCGGAGCGGTTCAGCTTCGGTCCCAGCTCTTGCGCCGTCGCTCCGCGCTCGACGATAACTTCGCCGTCGGGGATGGGAGCGTTGGACGGGGTGTAGTGGGTTATCTCCTGAGCTTCGAGCTCTTCGATGTTGCGCCTGCGCCGACGAGTAGGCCGACGACCCTGAGGCCGTCCGCGGTTGCCGAAAGCGCCGCCGCGCGCACCGGCCGGCCCTCCTGGACCACCCGCCGGCTGGCCCGGACGGGCACCGGCAGCTCCCCCACCAGGGCGGTTCCAAGTGCCGCCCGGCGCCCCACTCGGGGTGCCAGAGCGCAACCCGCCGCTGCGTGTGCCACCGCCCATCGCCGGGCGCGTCGTACCCGGGCTAGATGGACGACCACCGACGGTTCCGGGACGGCCCTGTGGCTGCCTACCGGGAGGGGGAGGGATCGGTTTGCCGGAGGCTGACAGGGGCGGACGGCGCACGCCCGGGGGGGGCGGTATCGGTTTACCCGTCGACGACAGCATCGGACCGCCCGCCTTGGCCTGGGCGTCGCCCTGCTGGCTGGGACGGTTGTCCTCTCCAACGACCGGCGCCGGACCGCCAGAACGCTCGTGTACGGGCCTTGACTGTGCAGGCCTCGTGGGCACGGGCCTTGTCGGACCGACCGGGGAGCCGGAAGCCGGAAGCCGTGTCTGCCCTGCTTGCTGCTCTCCTCGCGCCGGGAGAGGAGCCTCGGGGCGTTGCGGTGCCCGCCGTGGGACGGCAGGGGTTCTACGATCAGGGGAGCCATGCTCAGCGGTCCCGCTCCCAGGCTGGGCGTCTGAGCCATGAGGACGTTCTGGAACGGCCGGACGAGCTCCGACGTCAGGGGTCGAGCTGCCGCTGGAAGCGACGGGAGCTGAAGAACTGCTCTCAGCGCCGCCCGGCGTCCCCGTGGGTACTTCGGGACGTCCCGGCGGCGTCTCCCCGCCGGCTTCGGCGGCGGTGCCGGCATGCTGAGCGGAACGAGCGGCAGCCAGAGGAGCCGGACGGGAAGGAGCCAGAGTGTCGGGAGAGGCCAGAGTGTCGGGAGAGGACGCCAGGGGTGCCTCGACCGCGGAGGCTTTGCCCGCCTCGGCTTTGCCCACGTTGGTATCGGTATGGGCCGGCGTATGCGATCTTGTCGATGCGGCGACGGCGGCCGATGCGGCGGGCGTGGACTCTCCACCAGCAGAGGAGCCATGACCCGTTGTCGGAATCGTCGCCCGCCCTGGACGTCCCGGCTCTTTAGTTCCGGCGTCTGCACTCCCCGACCCAGGGCGGCCTGGACGTTCCTCGACTACGGTTGTCGAGCGCTGAGCGACGGGCACCGATGCCGTCGAATCGGTCAGTTGGGTCTCAGGCCCACCGGCTTGGCCGGCGGACGACATCTCGCGCTGCGCTGGCTCGCCGTCGGCGCCCACCGCTCCGACCGGGCGACGCAAGCCCTCGCGGTCAGCTTTACGCCGTACTCGGTCAGCCTGCTGATCCTCGATGCTCGAGGAGTGGCTCTTGACCCCGATACCGAGCGAGATACACAGGTCCAGAGCTTCCTTGTTGGTCAGGCCGAGCTCTCGTCCTAGCTCGTACACCCGAATCTTTTTGGCCAAGTTGGTCGGTCAGTCCCTTCTCGAAATCTCGTGTGATCCCCGACTTGGTTCGCTACGCAACTTGTGGCTGCGAGAAACTTCAGTCAACGCATCGTGATCGTCCATACATTCTCGCACGTCCAGGGGTGGTCGCGTTCGCCCGGACAGCACCGACGTGAGCCGCTCGATGGCTTCAGCAGGTACATGGGAGCGAAAGGCCTTTTGGAAAGCCCTCCGACTGACGGCTAGCCCTAAGCAACTCTCACTTACAGTAGCCGCGTTCGAGTCCCTACATATCCACGCTCCGCGACCCGCTCCCGCAGGCTTGGAAGCGATAGAACCGTCCGGCTCTCTGACCAGGCGCACCAAAGTGGACGCGCTGCGAACCTTGCGACATCCAATGCAGGTCCTAGCGGCCCCCACACCGGCCTTGGACCCCTCGGCGGCGTCTACGGCGCACCACCGCCGTCACCGGGCACCTCGGAAGCTACCGTCTCGTCAGGCGTTGCGGTGCCGTCGGGCTCCCGTTCCTGAGCGCCATCGTCCGCCGACAAGGACCACGCCTCTGCGGAGACCGCCTCGCCACCTTCGGCCGGCTGCCACACCATTTCACCGGAGTCCGTCTCCACCCATTCGCCTTCGGCCCACTCCTGGTCGGCGAACGCCTTTTCGTCGGCGATCTGGGTTTCGCTCTTTATGTCGATACGCCAACCGGTTAGACGGGCCGCCAACCTGGCGTTCTGGCCTTCCTTGCCGATCGCCAGCGAGAGCTGGAAGTCGTTGACAACCACGGTAGCGGTCCCGGTCAAGTCGTCCAGGTGCACCTCTTTCACCTTGGCAGGCTGCAGAGCGCGCATGACGAACTCCCGTGGATCGTCGGAGAACGGGACGATATCCACCTTCTCGCCGCGCAGTTCGTTGGTTACCATGCGGACTCTCGCCCCGCGGGCTCCCACGCACGCTCCCACGGGGTCGACGTTCGAGTCGTTCGACCACACGGCTATCTTCGTGCGGTGGCCGGGCTCGCGGGCGGCTGCTTTGATCTCGACTACCCCGCTGGATATCTCGGGGACTTCCAGCTCGAAGAGACGCTTTATCAGCCCGGGGTGCGTCCTGCTCACCACTATCTGTGGGCCCTTGGCGGTCTTGCGGACCTCGACTATGTAAGCCTTGAGCCTCGCGCCGTGCTCGTAGCGCTCGTAGGGCACCTGTTCGGCCTGGGGTAGGAGCGCCTCCACCTTACCTAGGTCCAACAAAGTGTAACGGTTGTCACTCTGCTGGATGATCCCGGTGACGATGTCGCCTTCCCGGCCTGCGTACTCCTCGTATTTGAGGTCTCGTTCAGCCTCGCGGATGCGCTGGTTCATCACCTGCTTTGCCGTCTGAGCGGCTATACGCCCGAAATCTTTAGGAGTGACATCCCACTCGCGGATCACGTTGTCGTCGTCGTCTAGCTCTTGGCCGTAGACGCGGATATCCCCCGTGTCGGGGTCGATCGTGACGGAGGCGAACTCCTCCGAGCCGGGCATCCGCTTGTAGGCCGCCAAAAGAGCGTTCGCAAGGGCGTCGAGCAGCGTGTCTACGCTTATGCCCTTGTCTTTCGCTATCTGCTGAAGTGCGTCTAGGAAGTCGATGGTGGATTCGCTTTTCATAATTCGGCTTCTTTCGGCTCGTTGTTTACGGTCGGCTTTTGCTTCAGTGTGGAACTCCACGAAGCGACCGTTCGGGCCCAGTCGATGCTGTCGTATTCGACCAGAGTCTGCACCGGCGGTTCCCCCATTTCCACTACGACCCCCGCCGGGAGCGCTTCGATAACGACACCACGGTGCCGGCGACCTCCGGATATCTCGACCCTGGTCTTGAGTGAGATCTCGGCTCCGATATATCGCGCAAAGTGCTCAGGCCGGCGAAGCTTGCGCTCGATCCCGGGGCTTGACACCTCCAGGTGATAGCGACCTTGCGGGGTGAGCTCAGGGTGAGCGTCGAGGATCGGGGCTACCAGCGTCCCCGCCGCCTGCGAGAGGACATCCAGGTCGATCCCGCCCGGACGGTCCACGAGGACCCTCACGGTGTCGTGGGTTATCTCGACGTCCCACAGTTCCAGACCGGCCGAGGAGAGCACCGGGTCAACGACTGAAACTATCCCTGCTTGCGAATCGGCCACTAGCGCTCTCCTCCTTCCGAGTTTCCCGACGACGAAACTATCGATCCCGCAAGCCGCTGTGCGCCGCCTACATCGATCTGACCATCAATACAAAGGCGCGGGCGCCCTGCTGTAAACAGGTGCTACCCACGCCCGTTAACCTTCCCCGAAGAGAAGCTTGCCCTACAGTATACCCCGCTGGTCCGCCAGTGCCGTCGAGGGTCCTAGCTATCTGTCGAGGCGCTTGGCTATGAGGTCTACGAGGGCTTGGGAGTTGTTCGCGTCGGCACCTCGATGATCCAACAAGGCCTGCCGGTCGGCTTCCGCCTCTTTCGCCGCGGTGGTGTCGGCAGCGGCGAGGCGGGCCTCGAAACCCTCCGCGACCAACTTCTCGGCCTCATCTACCAAGGCGGATACCATATCCGCCTCGGGCACGACCCTCACGATCTGACCGCGTATGAACAAGTGCCCCCTGTGGCGCCCGGCTGCTATGCCGAGGTCGGCCGAGCGAGCCTCGCCGGGACCGTTGACTACGCATCCCATGACGGCCACCTGCAAGGGTATCTGGCGGTTCTCCAAGGCTGCCTGGGCCTCCTGAGCTACTTTGTATACGTCGATCTCGGCACGACCGCAAGCAGGGCATGCTATTAGATCCACTGAAGTACGCTTACGTAGGCCCAGGGCTTCGAGCAGCACCCTACCGGCCTTGGCCTCCTCGACAGGGTCAGTGGTCAGTGAATACCTGATCGTGTCACCGATACCCTCGCACAGCAGGGTCGCTATCCCGGCCGTACTCTTGATAGTGCCCGCCGGCGGCGGTCCTGCTTCGGTTACCCCGAGGTGGAGGGGATGGTCGGTGACCTCGGAAAGTTGACGGTAGGCCTCGATCATGAGCGGAACATTCGACGCTTTGACCGAAATCTTCACGTTGTCAAAGCCCTCTTCCGCGAAAAGGCCCAACTCGATCTGGGCTGACTCGACCAGCGCTTCGGGGGTTGCACCCCCGTATTTCTTCATTAGACGTGGATCGAGGGACCCCGCATTGACTCCGATCCGAACAGGTACACCCCGGTCCTTACATTCTCTTGCGACGAGGCGAATCTCCTCGGCCTTTCGAAGGTTCCCCGGGTTCAGCCGAAGGCAGTTGACGCCGGCTTCGAGAGCGGCAAGGGCCATCTCGACATGGAAGTGGATGTCCGCGACGATAGGGACAGGGCTTCTAGGAACAATCCTCGCCAAGCCCTCTGCGGCTTCCTTCTCGTTGCAGGTGCAACGCACGATGTCCGCGCCGGCTGCTTTGAGCGCATAGATCTGAGCGAGCGTCCCGTCGACATCAGCCGTCTTGGTAGTGGTCATCGACTGCACCGTGATGGGCGCGCCCCCTCCCACAGGGACGGATCCGACCATCAACTGGCGGGTTTGTCGCCTCGGGAACCTTACAGCGGAGGATGCGGGCATGCCCTCAGGCTACCTGGACCAAGCCGCTAAGCCGGGCCCTGTTCCCGCCGCTTCCGCTCTCCCTGGGTGACTTGCGCAAGACATGGTCTCCGTTATATTTGGTTTGACCTCACGTACTTGACACGAAGGTCGATACAAAGAATCCCCTAAGATGATTCTTAGTTGTTTGTCAGTTTTTTCTCAGTTTCGTTTCAGGTTAATAGTTATCGGAGAAACAGCGGATCGTGGAACAGTCTTCGTGGGAATCGGCCAGCCCGTCACTTTGGACGCGCTTTCGTTGGTGGATAGTGTCCGGCGCTGCAGCTGTTGTCGCCGTCGTGTTGGTCGTTGTCCTCGTGGCCACGTCGGGTGGGTCGTCGAAATCCACGTCTAACAAGTCGGTAGCGTCGCCGGTCGGCGAGTTCGCCGCGTCGGGTGGTGGCACCCAGGCTACTTCGGGGGGATCGGGGTCTTCTACGACTGGGGATGTTTCCTCTACGCCCGCGACGTCGTCGACATCCACCGGCGGCCAGACAACCTCGGCGCAGGTTGGCTCCGATCCTCCCGGCGTGTCCTCGGCTGGCGTAGGGTCCGCCATTTCCGTCCAGACGACCTCGCTGCCCGCCGCCGAGGCTGGACAGCCCTACACGGCCGCTTTGCAAGCTGCGGGGGCTTCGGGCGGGGTCAGCTGGTCGCTCGGGGGCGGCTCCCTGCCAGCAGGCCTCACCCTGAGCCCATCAGGCGTGATCTCGGGCAAGCCAAGTCCAAGTGCCACCGGGTCCTACGCCCCGCTTGTCGTGGCGACCGACTCCCAGGGCGACACCACCGAAGCGGCTGTCACCCTCGACGTGGTCGGCGGGCCCGTCCTCTACGCCCCCAACGACGGCTTGGCCAACCCGCCCGGTTTCGCCCCCAAGGCTTCCGTGCCAACATCGTTGGACGCCGGATCCTTCTTCCAGGCGACCTGGGTTGTGAGCTCCTTCAGCGGCGTACCCGACTACAGCTGGTCGATCGCTTCCGGGTCGCTACCCCCCGGCGTTCCCAACCCGTCGTGTAGTGACGCCCCTCAGTGCCTGGACGCCTACACCTCGGGAACTCCGACCACCCCGGGTGTCTACACGTTCGACGTGAGGGTGAAAGACGCCCAAGGCGTCACCGGCAACCAAACCGACACGGTCACCGTGAACCCGGCTCCAATCCTCACGACGGCGTCGCTGCCAGCCGCGAACGCCGACGACTCCTACAGCGCCCCCGTGGAGGTAGCCGGCGGTACGGGGCCCTACAACTGGAGTATCTCGGGCACTGGCCTTGAGAACCTTTCGATCTCGGGGACTTCGGCGCTGGCCCGGATCACCACCGGCGGTAACGCCCTGGCCTTAGGTCCCGGCAGCTACCCGATCACCGTCAGCGTCCAAGACGCGGACGGCCTGACGGCCACCGCCAACCTGGTCCTCTCAGTGGGATCGCTGCCACAGCTGGTGATCACCCCGACCAGCCTTCCAGGTGCCGACGAGGGAGTGTCCTACCACGCTTCGCTGGTGGCGAGCGGAGGCAGCGGC
>JAJZNG010000047.1:0-51252 GCA_021847945.1 Actinomycetes bacterium
ACACGTTATCATCAGAAGCATTGAACTTCTCCATACAAGCCTTCACTGACTCCGCCTCGATGCGAGCCTGCGCCGGGTCATACACACCGCACGGCAAATCACAATGCGCGCTCACCGCAACCGGCGCACGAAAAGAGTCAACCAACGACAAAACACGAGCTACCAACACCATTACCAGACGCTCCTAGTCTCTAAAGGGATTCGCCCCCACACCCTACCCTGGACAACATGCCACGCAGACGAAGTGCACCTGCGCTACAACGCCTCACCGTCACGGGCGAGAGCATGCACCCCACCTTTCAACCCGGCGACAGGCTTCTGATAGCACGCCCTCGCCTGCTTCGACCTCTCACGCCGGAACCGGAAAGAGTGCGTCCCGGCGACGTGGTGGCCTTCTACGACCCCCGCCAGCCGCCGGGGTCTCCGAGCAGGCGTCTTGTGCTCAAACGCGTTCGCGAAACCCATGGCGGAGCGCTCGACGTGCGAGGAGACAACCCGAGCGAGAGCACCGACAGCCGGCATTTCGGTGCTGTCCGCGCAGCGGACGTAGCCGGAATTGTCGTCTACCGCTACTACCCGGCTGAGCGTGTCGCCTGGTGGCCGGGCAGCGCCGAAAAGGGCGGCCCGCCCGGGTGAGCGAGCGGCCGAGGACCGCTTAGACGTCGCCGGGCACGATCCAGCGGTCCATCAGCTCGCCGCGACGCTCAGCCCAGTCCTCCGCCGTGATGGCGTAACGGACATGGTCCTCCCACTGGCCGTTTATCTCCAAGTACCGAAGCGCCGTGCCCTCGTTGCGGAGCCCGACCTTCTCGGCGACGCGATGGCTTGCGGTGTTGCGAGGGATTATCGACGCCTGCACACGGTGCAACCCGAGATCCTCGAAAGCGAACCGGCAGATCACGACAAGCGCCTCTGGAGTGTAGGAGTTCCCTGCGAGCGCCTCGTCCATCCAATAGCCGACATAGGCGTTCTGGTAGGGGCCCCGCTGGACTGAGGATAGGTTGATCTCACCAGCGAAACGGTCCCGTGTCGGACCGACGAAGATTCCGAAACCGTACCCGGAGCCGAGCTGACGTTCCCTTTCCCTAGCTCCGCAGCGGAACGCGAACACCCGCCGGTCCTGCGTGGCGTCGGGCTGACCGGGTATCGGCATCGGCTCCCACTTGACCAGCCACTCCCGGGCGCGGATCCGCACCTCCCTCCACGCCTCGAAATCCCCCGCTACCAGGGGCCGCAACATCACCCGCTTGCCCATCAACGCCAGCGGGTGACGCAGCGAGGGCGGCCAGGTCACCTGCCCAGGATCTTCGCTAGAGCACTGAGCAGAAGCGTCACGTTTGCCATGCGCGCGGTGTTGCCCATACATCCGATACGCCACACGCGCCCAGCCCACTCGCCTACACCGCCTCCTATCTCGATCCCGTACTGCGCCAGCAGCGAGCGCCGCACCGCTGCATCGTCGACACCGTCGGGGACCAGTACCGTCGTCAGCTCGGGCAGGCGGTGCCCTTCGGCCGCCCACAGCTTCAAGCCGAGCTCCTCAAGTCCGTCTTGGAGGGCCTTGCCGCAGGACCGGTGACGCTCCCAGGCCGCTTCCAGGCCTTCGTCGAGGACCGCCCCGAGACCGGCGTGCAGCGAGAAGATCATGGCTATAGGAGCAGTGTGATGGTACTTCCGTGTTGCTCCCGACGTGTAGTCGCCGATCATGCCCAAGTCGAGGTACCAGCTCTGCGGTGTCGGCACCCGGCACTGCCTTGCCCGCTCGTTCATCGTGAACGGCGACAGGCCTGGTGAGACTCCCAGGCACTTCTGCGTGCCGCTGTAGGCGATGTCCACACCCCACCCGTCGACGTCCACCGGTATTCCGCCGAGCGACGTGACGCAGTCCGCGAGCACTAGCGCGTCTCGCTTTCCTTCGGCGACCGACCGCACGTCGTTCTCGACTCCGGTGCTCGTCTCGGCGTGCACGAGGGCTATCAGCTTCGGCGAGGGGTGGGCGTCTAGCAGGGCCTGGGGATCGAGCGGTGTACCCCAGGCGGCCTCGACCCGCACGACCCGGGCTCCGCAGCGGCTGGCAACGTCACACATCCTCTCCCCGAAGAGTCCGTTCACTCCGATCACCACCACGTCCCCGGGGCCGACGGTGTTGACGAACGCCGCTTCCATTCCCGCCGAGCCGGTCCCCGACACTGGCAGGGTCAGCGGGTTCGCCGTCTGCCAGACCTGGCGAAGCCTGTCGATAGTCTCGTCCAAAACGGCGATGAACTCCGGGTCGAGGTGCCCGAGCATCGGCCGGCAGAAGGCCGCAGTCGCCTCAGGGTAGGGGTTGCAGGGGCCGGGCCCCATCAGGACGCGATCGGTTAGAACCATGCCTCAGATCGTAGGCAATAGCGCGAGCCTGCGCCGGTCCGCCCGAAGAGGTCCCCCCGCTCCGCTTGGGGTAAACCCCTCAGCGGCTGATGCTCGCGGCCAGACCGTCGAGGATGTCCGCTTCGCTGGTCAGGCACACGTCGAAGCCGAAATGGGCCATCACCTCGCCTAGCACGACCGCCCCGCCCACGATGACATCCGCACGCCCGTCCTCCACCCCCGGCACGCTTCGACGTTGATCGGCTGTCATCGCTGCCAGCGTCGAGCGGATCCTCTCAACGGCGCTCCGAGAGAGCGCGTAGTGGTGAAGCCGGTGCCGTTCGGTCCCGTCGATCCCCTGGTCTGTCGCCGCCATGCACGCTACGGTGCCGGCGAGGCCGATCATCGCGTTCGCCTGCGACAGCTGGGGGACTTCGAGCAGTGCAGCGTCGATCTGGCGGTGCACGTAGAGCTTTGCCGCTTCGAGCTCGTCGGCGGTCGGCGGGTCCGAAACCAAGAAGCGTTCCGTAAGCCTGACGCAACCTACGTCCATCGAGTACACCCCTGTCGGGCCGGCATGTACGTCGGATCCGACTATGAGCTCGGTCGAACCACCCCCGATGTCGACCACCAGGACCGGACCTTGCACCGCGCCGAGGCCTAGAAGGGCGCCGGCGAACGACAAGCGACCCTCCTCTGACCCGTCGAGCAGCTCCGGCCGGGCGCCCAGAGCAGACTCGGCAGCGTCGAAGAACTCGTCCCGGTTGGCGGCGTCACGGGCCGCTGAGGTTGCTGTAACCCGCATGGCCCGAACCCGGTGCCTGTCCAAGAGACCCCGGTAGACGCCGAGCACTTTAACGGTCCTAGCGATCGCTGCCGGGTCCAATCGTCCATCGCGGTCGACGCCGGCTCCGAGACGGGTAATACGGTTGACCCGCTCTAGGGTCTTGCCGTCGGTGTCAGCTATGAGCAGTCGGGTCGAGTTCGTCCCGCAGTCGATCGCGGCTACCGGCCCGGGGGAGTCCTCTCCGTTCGTCACGAGGAGCCAGCCTTGGCGACGTCCGCCCTGCCAGCGTCACCGGGGAGGCCCGATCCAACGGCACGGGCTAGCTGGCGGGCCACCCAGAGCCCGACCGGGTCCGGGCCGCCTACCAGGAACCACGCGTAGTGCGCGTGAAGGCACTTGACGCCCCGGCGCGTCCCCCCGACACCCCCTTTGGGCAGCGGACCGCCCCACCGTGGCGGCATCTCCGCTTGGCGCTCAGCTTCGTAGATCCGGTGCGCCGTCTCGATCGCTTCAAAATCGACGGCTTTCTCCGCTTCGCGCACCCCGCCTGCCGCTTCGAGGCGGTCGACGGCTTTGCGCTCGGCCGCGCCGACAAGCCAGAACCTCGTAGGCATCGGCGTGCCATCGCGAAGCACCGGAGAGTTGTGTATAACAACCGGCGCGCCCGACGGGTCACGGAGCATCACTTCGAATTCGCCGAGCGGCTCCCGACCGAGGAGCCTGGTCACGAACGCCCGGTCGTCGGGCCCGGCCCCTCGTGGAGGCCAGGCATTCTCCGCTACGGTCAAGCCCCAGCGCGTCGGGCGCGGCGGACGAGCCACGCCACGATGACCGCGACGACCACAGCTAGCGGAGCGAAACGCTTCATCGTGGAACCGCCGGCTACGGCGAGCAGGTCGAGAGGCTCCGCCTCGGGGGCGTCAATACGGCGCGGCCCCGTCGGCTCCTTCGAGGGGCCCGCTCCGTCGGAGCTGACCTTGGAGTCCTCGCCGGACTCCGCCGAGGCGGTCTGCTCCGGCGAGGACTGTCCACCCTGCGAGGCCGACGTGGCGGGGCCTTGAGCGCTGGGCTCGTCTCGTCCGGCGGCCAGGTCAGCTTCGAGCGCGTCGACGAACTGGCCGATCAGCTTCGAGCTGACATCGGCGAGGACTCCCCTGCCGAACTGGGCCACTTTTCCTGTCACGGTAAGTTCGGTCGCGACGGTCACCTTGGTGGCGTCGCCGTCGGCCAGCATCGTCGCCGTGATCAGAGCGCTGGCGTTGCCCTGACCTCTCGTGTCCCGGCCTGTGGCCTTGAGCACCACTTTGCCGGCAGCTTCGTCTTTCTCCACGAAGGTCGCCGTGCCCTTGTACTGGGCCGTGATCGGCCCGACCTTGACTTTCACCACGCCTCGGTACTCGTCGCCCTCGACTTCTTGGAGTTGAGCTCCGGGTAGCATCGGTGCGATCCTCTCCACGTCTGTGAGCACGTTCCACGCGTCGGCTACTGGAACCGCGACTCGGAACTCGTTGTTCAACTCCATCTGGTCAGATCCTCTCTAGTGTCGATATCTGCTGGCTCTCCTAAGCAGGGTACTTCCTCGACCAGGTCAGGCCGATTTTTGATCAGGCCCCTTGCGCCCTCGTCGCCGGCTGCGGGCAGAAGCTCCCACACTGTCGAGGACAGCCTGACGGGGTTGCGTCGTCTACCATTGTAGATGGCGACCGCAATAGGGCTCGAAGACGCGGCCACCGACCGCCATGCTTCGGCGCCGATGAAGGGCTGGTCGCCGAGTCCCACCACGACTGCTTCTAAACCGGCCTGACGGGCCTTCGAGACAGCCGTCCGCAAAGACGAAGCCTGACCTGAGGACCACTGCTCGTTGGCGAGCCTGACGACCCCGGAGGGCAGCGCACCTGCAAGGTCGGCCGCCCCGGTGACCACCCAAACAGGCCCGATGTCCGCCTCGAGAGCAGCTACCACGGACCACCACACCACGGGGCGCCCGTGCAGGCCGGCCAGCAGCTTGTGGCCGGCGTCCTCGCCGGGGTTGAACCGGCTTCCCGCCCCCGCAGCGAGTATCACAGCAGCGGTCCCTGCAAGCGGACGGGCTTCTACTGTCACCGGTCGGTCGACAAGGCCCTGTCAGCGTGAATCGGACCTGCCTGGTCACGCAGCGACTGGGGATGCCGGCCGGCGCGCAGAGCGATGATCTCGCCGCAGATAGCGACGGCGGTCTCCTCGGGGGTGCGAGCCCCGAGGTCCAGGCCGATCGGCGCCATGATCCGCGCCAGGTCCGCTTCTTCGACGCCGGCAGCCCTTAGGCGCTCGTTGCGCTCGTCGGTGGTCCGCCTTGAACCCATAGCACCGAGGTAGCCGGCCGACGTAGCAAGAGCTGCGACTATGGCCGGCACGTCGAACTTCGGGTCGTGGGTCAGCACGCACACCACATCGCGGGGTCCAAGGGTGGGCCCAACCTCGCCGAGATAGCGGTCAGGCCAGGAGACGACCACATCGTCGGCCTGAGGGAAGCGTGCCCTGGTGGCAAAGACAGGTCGGGCGTCGCAGACCGTCACCCTGTAGCCGAGCACCTTGGCCACCTTGACCAGGGCGGCGGTGAAGTCGACGGCTCCGAAGATGACCATCTTCGGTGGCGCAGCGAACGACTCGATGAACACCGACACTGCCCTCTCGCGTGCCTCGCCGTGGAGACCGTAGTGGCGTGTCACGCTGATACCGGCTGCTAACTCTCCGAGCACGTCGCGTCGAGCCACCCGGTCCAAGTCGGGGTTGCCGAGCGATCCAAGGACCTCTTCGGGCGGTCCTGGACGCACGACGAGCTTAGAGCCGAGCATTTCGGGGGGTCCCTCTATAACCTCTGCCAGAGCGACCGGCCTTTCCGAACGTATGTCGCCGGCCAGCACCTCGAACATGGAGGTCACCATTCGACCGGTTCTACCAGGACCGATATGACACCACCGCAGGTGAGCCCCACCGCGAACGCCTCGTCGTCGGAGTAACCGAAGGTGCACAGCTTCGGCGTTCCCGTACCTTCGAGCACTGCGAGAGCTTCGCTCACGACGGCCCCCTCCACACAGCCGCCTGACACTGACCCTGCCACTTCCCCGCTCTCGGATACGGCCATAGCAGCCCCGGGCAGTCTCGGCCCGGACCCTTCGACTGCTACTACCCGAGCGAGGGCCACCCTCTTGCCCTGCGCCTGCCAGCGTTCGATGTCATCCAAGATCTCTTTCACGGCGATCGCACCTTCTGCGTTAGGCCCGGGCTCGACCGGGCGTCCTGGCTTGGCCGACGACGAGACGGGCAAGCTGTTGTAGCGAGGATACCGAGTGTCCCTCGACGAACACGTCTACGTAGGCGAGGGCGGCTGCCATCCCACGTGCGAGAGGAGCGTAACCCGGTGTCGCCTTGAGCGGGTTGACCCAGATCACTTTGTGAGCGACCCGCGCGAGGCGGGCCATCTCTGCGTCCATGACCTCAGGGTCACCCCGGTCCCACCCGTCGGAGCAGATCACTACCACCGCGCCCCTGGCCATGCCTCTCACACCCCACTTCTGGTTGAACTCGCCGATGCTCTCACCGAGGCGGGTACCGCCAGACCAGTCCGGGACGGCGCAAGCAACCTGGCGTAAAGCTGCTTCAGGGTCGGATTTCGCCATTTGCCTGGTGACCCTGCTCAGACGGGTGCCGACGGTGAAAACCTCGACGCTGCCCGACCGCCGGGAGGAGACAGCCGCGTGAGCGAATCGTGCCATCGCCCTTGCGTAGGAGTCCATGCTGCCCGACACGTCGAGTATGAAGACCATCTTGCGGGGACGTTCCACCTGCTCCCGCCAAGCCCTGCGAATGGGGGTCCCACCGTGGCGGATGTTGTCCCGCATCGTCGAGCGAAGGTCCGGGTACCGGCCGGCGCGACGCCGCGACGGCCGCGTACGCCTCGAAGGGCGAAGGTCGGTCGTCACCTTCATGGCGGAAATGAGCTTGTTCGCTTCTAGCCACTCCTCCTCGCTCAGACCCGAAAGGTCCCGATCGGCGAGAACCTCGACTGACGACCACCGCAGTGCCTTCACGTCTCCGTCCGCCTCTGACATCTCGTCACCGCCGGCATCGTCGCCTTCGTCGTCGAGGGCCACGGTGACAGACTGGTGAACCTCTGTGACAACGGACGGCACCCCGACACCGCCCCAGAACGCGGCGAAGACCCGTCGGTAGACGTCGACGTCCTCGGGGCGGCGCACGAGCGTCGCCATGCCCGCCCAGTAAAGCCGCTCAGGGTTCTCCAAACCTACGAGACCCGCTGCCTCCGCGAAGGTTATGACAGCCCCGGTGGGCGCTGCCACGCCTGAAGCTCTCAGCGCCCCTGCGAACCCGGCGAACAGACGGCCGGGTGCGGCACCGCTCGCCTTAGATACTCCCGCGGACCCAGAAGGCGCTTCCAAGTCGTCCGAACGCGCCGCAACGCCGTCTGTCGGGGTGCTCATCCCGCCCGGCCGAGCGCCGCCTTCACCAGCTCAGCCACGCCGGTAGCACGAACGCGGTTCTGATCCTCTTGGTATTTGAGGACACTGCCGAGCGTCAACTCGACGGAGCGCCCGTCGATCTCACGCCTGCCCAGCGCAGCGAGCGATGCCGTCCAGTCGATCGACTCGGCGACGCCGGGCGGTTTGTAGAGGTGCATGCCGCGCAGGGCTTCCACAGCCGCGGCGACCTGGCGGGCCAGTTCCGGCAGCGCTTGAGGCGCCCGCCTCTCGATGATCGCCACCTCACGTTCGAAGTCGGGGTGCTCCACCCAGTGGTAGAGGCAGCGTCTCTTCAAAGCGTCGTGGACGTCCCTGGTCCTGTTCGAGGTGACGATAACCACAGGCGGCTCAATAGCGGTGAAAGTTCCTAGCTCCGGTACTGTCACCGCGTAGTCGGACAAGAACTCGAGGAGGAAAGCCTCGAACTCGTCGTCGGCACGGTCGACTTCGTCGATGAGCAGCACTGCTGGTGGTCCGTCACGACCGTCGATCGCCGACAGCAGAGGCCTACGGACGAGGAACTTCTCGCTGTAGACCTCGTCCTCGATCGTCTCCCCGCCCCCAACTCCCTTGAAGGCCTCGGCGGCTCGCAGGTGCAAAAGTTGGCGGGCGTAGTCCCATTCGTAGACGGCTTGGGAGACGTCGATACCTTCGTAGCACTGCAGTCGCAGAAGCCTGCCACCCGTCCACGCTGAGAGGACCTTGGCTACTTCGGTCTTGCCGACACCAGCCTCCCCCTCAAGCAGCAGGGGCCGGCGTAGGGCCAAGGCCAGGAATATCGAAGTGCAAAGGGCCTCGTCCGCTAGGTATCCGTTAGCGGAGAGGCCGTCGCTGACCGACTCGACGGTGAGATCGCTACGTCGGAACCCACCGCCGGCCGGTGACGTCTGAGGAGTCTGCGGGCCTGTCACCCCCGCAGACTACGCCGCGCGGGCTTCTTCTAGCGCACGACGCACGAGCACCTTGGCGAGATGACGCCGGTACTCGGAGGAAGCGTTCAGGTCTGCGGGTGGTTCGAGCCCGTCCGACGCATGAGACGCCGCCTCGGTCTCGTCGGCCCCCCCAGCGAGGGCCGCCTCGACAGCAGAGGCCCGAACCGGCACGGAGCCCATGTTCACCAGGCTCACACCGGTGCGATCGCCTCTCACGGCTGCCACTCCGACGATCGCCCAGTCCTGGGCGCGTCGGTTGAACTTCTGGAAGGACCATCCGGCTCCTGTCGCCTTGGGAACCGAGATCTCGGTCAGAATCTCGTCTGGGCGAAGGGCGGTTTCCAAGAAGCCCAGGAAGAACTGCGAAGAGTCGATCGTCCGGGTGCCCGAGGGGCTCACAGCCGTGAACGTCGCTCCCATAGCCAGGCAGGCGGCTGGAAGGTCCGAGGCGGCATCCCCGTGCGCCACGGAGCCGCCTATCGTTCCACGATGACGCACCTGAGGGTCGCCTACCTGACCGGCCACGTGAGCCACGAGAGGGGCGTGCTCGCCCACCAGGCGGTTCGTCTCGACGTCACGGTGGCGGGTCAACGCTCCGATGACCAAAGCGTCACCCTCCTCACGAACGTAGGAGAGGTCGGGGATCCTGCCGATGTCGACAAGCGTCGACGGTGCCGCGAGGCGCAACTTCATGAGCGGGAGCAGGGAGTGCCCCCCGGCGAGCAGCTTCGCGTCGTCGCCGCCGTCACTGAGCATCATGAGAGCCTCGTCTAGGTTCGACGCACGTCGGTAGTCGAAAGATGCGGGTATCACTGGTCGGCTCCTTTGACTCGGCTGGTTGAAAAGGTTTCGCGGTCTTTCACGCCGCCCCCGCCTTGGCGCTTTCCGCTGCGTACAACGCCGCTGCGACGATGTTGTGGTATCCCGTGCAGCGGCACAGGTTCCCCTCGATGCCCTCGCGCACCTCGGTCTCTGTCGGGTGCGGATTCTCCTTGAGAAGGGAAACGATCGCCATGACCATGCCGGGAGTGCAGTAGCCGCACTGAAGACCGTGCTTCTCCCTGAAAGCCTCCTGGACCGGGTGCAGCTCTCCGTCGGCGTCTGCGAGCCCTTCGATGGTCGTGATGTCCGCGCCGTCGGCTTGAACGGCGAGCATCGTGCACGACTTGACGGACTCGCCTCCCACGAGGACCGTGCAGGCCCCACACGACGAAGTGTCGCAGCCGATGTTGGTGCCGGTAAGGCCGACCGTCTCACGCAGATAATGAACCAGCAGAGTTCGTGGCTCTACGTCGTGGTCGTAGCGGGCACCGTTGACGGTCATCGAAACCTTCATTGTTCGGCTCTCCCCTTCCATGTCGAAAGTTGTTGTCTGTAGACCATATCGTTACCGGGACCTCTGTGCATCCTTAGCCTGACGAGCCGGAGGAACTAGCGGCGGGCAGGATCTCGTACGCCGGTTGGCCGGGCATCACCAGCCCGAACTGCGACCGTGCCAGCTGCTCCACGTAGGAAGGGGATTGGAGCTGGGCGACCTGCCGGTCGAGCGCTTTGTTCTCGGCGGTCAACTCTGACAGTCGCCGGCTGGCGGCCGACATCGCCGAGCGCTGCGACAGCCATGTGCGGGCGGGGATGGCGAAAAGGAACAGGATCCCTCCGAGCATCACAGCTCCCAGGAGGAGACGGACCGTGCGTCTCATCCGACGAACTTTCTTAGCGCCCGGAACACATCGCTCCCGTCGAAGGTCGCCGAATCTCCCAATCCGGACTCGATGCGCAAAAGCTGGTTGTACTTGGCGACCCGGTCCGAGCGGGCCGGGGCACCTGTCTTGATCTGCCCGCAGTTGGTGGCGACGGCGAGATCCGCGATAGTCGAGTCCTCCGTCTCGCCAGATCGGTGCGACATGACCGACGTGTAGGCGTGGCGCGTCGCGTAGGCCATCGTGTCGAGAGTTTCGCTTAGAGTTCCGATCTGGTTCACCTTGATCAGGATCGAGTTCCCCACCCCGTTTCTCACCCCGCGGGCTAGACGCTCACGGTTCGTGACGAAGATGTCGTCGCCGACGAGTTGGACCCTCTCGGACAGCCTGGCGGTGAGCGCCGCCCAACCCTCCCAGTCGTCTTCGGCCATCCCATCTTCGAGTGAAACTATCGGATAGCGATCTATCAAGCTTTCGTAGTAGTCGACCATCTCGTCGGAGCTGGCCGAGCGGTCCTCGCCACCGAGGCGGTAGGTGCCGTCCTTGTAGAACTCCGACGCCGCAGCGTCGATAGCCACGGCGACCTCGTCGCCGGGCGTCCGGCCTGCTAGTTCGATCGCCTCCACAAGAATCCGGACCGCTTCTTCGTTCGAGGCGAGGTTCGGGGCGAAACCGCCTTCGTCGCCGATCGACCGGGACAGGCCTCGCTCCCCGAGCAGGCCACGAAGAGCGTGGTAGGTCTCCGCACCCCATCGAAGCGCTTCAGCGAAGCTCGAAGCGCCCAGTGGCACGATCATGAACTCCTGTAGGTCGACGTTGTTGTCAGCGTGGACGCCGCCGTTGATGACGTTCATCATCGGAACGGGCAGCAAATGAGCAGAAGTCCCGCCCACGTAGCGGTAAAGGGGCAGCCCTACCTCCTCGGCGGCAGCTCTGGCGACCGCGAGGGAAACTCCGAGGAGAGCGTTCGCCCCAAGCCTGCCCTTGTCGGGGGTGCCGTCGAGGTCCACCAGGGCAGCGTCGAGCGCCCGCTGGTCGAGAGCTTCCATCCCGATGACCGCCGCCGCTATCTCGCCGCTGACGTTGCTCACCGCACGGAGAACTCCCTTCCCGCCGTAGCGTTCGTCCCCGTCGCGAAGCTCGACGGCTTCGTGGCTCCCAGTCGACGCCCCCGACGGAACCGCCGCCCGCCCAGTCGCGCCGGAGTCCAGTAAGACTTCGACTTCTACGGTCGGGTTACCCCGCGAATCGAGGATCTCGAGGGCTTGCAGTGCTTCAATCTGGCTCATAAGACCGGGGCTGCTCCTAGGCTGAGAATGCTAAACGCTACCCCGCTGGCGGCCGGCGCGGAAGCACCCTCACGTCGACCCTACCCTGACGTGGTTTCGGCGGCCTTTACCTCGTCCCACAGCTCGTCTGTGATAGTCACACCTCTATCGGCGGCCAGCGTCTCCATGGCAGCGAAACGCGTCTTGAACTTGTTGGCCGAGCGCCGGAGCGCGGCTTCCGGGTCGACGCGAAGGTGCCTGGCGACGTTGACGAGAGAGAAGAGCACGTCGCCAAGCTCGTCGCTGATCGCCGACGAGCCCGAAGTGGCGGCGTCGATCTCGTCTTCGAGCTCGCGGAGCTCCTCGGTCACCTTCTGCCACGCTCCCGCAGCGCTGTCCCAGTCGAAGCCCGCAGAGCTGGCTCTAGACTGGGCCTTGTAGGCGTAGAGCAGGGCCGGCAAGCTGACCGGGATGCCGTCGAGGAGGCTGCTCCTGGCCTTTTCGAGCTTCTTGGCCTCCTCCCAGTTAGGGACTTCGGTTCCGGGTGGCCCGAACACGTGCGGGTGGCGTTCGACAAGCTTGTCGTGGATTGTCCTGGCGACGTCGGCCAGGTCGAACTCCCCTGCCTCGGCGGCGAGGTTAGCGTGGAAAGCCACCTGGAACAGCACGTCGCCCAGCTCCTCTTCAAGGTGCTCGTAACCGCCAGGGCTCTCCAATGCGTCGATCGCCTCCACCAGCTCGTAGGTTTCCTCCACGAGATGCCGGCTGAGGCTGGCGTGCGTTTGGCGGCGGTCCCAAGGGCAGCGCTCTCGCAGCAACCTGACGAGCTCTACCAACTGGGTCAGCTCCCCAGCGACACGGGACGCCAGTCGCGGGATCCACAAGCAGGTGAGGTGGTCAGCTTCGAAGCTGCGGTCCAGGTCTGACCAGGCCACTTCGAACACCTTCTCGTCGGCGAGGCCGAGATGGGCCATAACGGTCACGTCGGGTCCGTCGTCGACGCAGAGCTTGATCTCCGACAGTATCATCTTGGTGTCGCACTGGCCGACGAGGAACGGGCCGGAGCTGCCTGCAGCGTCCAGGGCGAAGCGATGACCGTCGACTAGGCGGACTCCGGCCGCCATCGGATCGACTCCCAGACGCTGCCACGCGAGGTCGACGAATGAAAGCGACGGTATTATCTGCACATCGATTCTAGGGTCGTCGCGCAACAACGCCACGGTGCGCTCGGCGACCAGCGGCGAGCCCGGGACCGCGTAGATGACCGCTTCGTCTCGCCCGGCGGCTTCCTCGGCGGCGGCGACGAGTGCCTCGACGATCGACGAGTAAACCTCGCCCATAGTCGCAGCGTTGTCGTAGAGACGGTCGAAGGTCTCGGCCGGCGACACGAGGTCAGCGCTCGGATGGCGCGACGTCCGCACGAACCGCATAGCCGACGCTTCGAGCGCTTCGGCCGCAGCCGCGGAGAACAGCTTCGGGTCGCCGGGGCCTAAACCCACGACGACCACCCGGCCTGTCACGCTTTAGGCGCCGCTGGTGGGGTGATCTGGCCGTTGGACCATGTACCGTAGGCCGGATTGACCTTGACGTGAGCGGCGTTGACGACGGCGGTCAGCTGCGACGGCTCGCTTTGGGCGTTGAGCAGCGAAAGGACCCGGTCCACGCCGGGGGTTCGGCCCGGGGAGACCCTACTCACCCGCTCCAGGACCACATACCCGTAGTTCGTCTTGACCGGCGCCGAGACGTCGCCGTTCGCGGCCAGCTTTAACGCCGCTGTCTGCCACGCCGGGGTCTGCGCTTCGACACCGGCCTGGTCGTAGCATGAGACCGACCCGACGAAGCCGCCCGAGGAGAGCTTCTCGGCTTCAGCGAGGGTGGTAGCGGTCGCCTGGCGCAGGCACAGCTGAGAGAACAGGTACGGCTCGACCTTGGCGTAGGAGCTCTGCAAAGCTGAAGCCGACGCGTTGGAGGGCACCAAAGCAGCCTCGTAGGCGAGGTCGTCCACGAGGAAGCTGCGAAGGGAGGCAGGGAAGTCGCTCCAGTAGCTGGCCTGAGACTCGTTGACCGCCCGGGCCGCTTCCAGCACGTCCTGACCGGGAAGCTGGTGGGTGGCGGATAACCGTTGGGCGAGGATGTCGAAGTTGACGTTGTAACCCAAGATGTTCGCAACGAAAGCGCTGCTGTAAGTGCCAGGACCTCCCGCTCCTATCACTCCCACCCCGCTGCCACCTTGCGCTGTCGAGTTGGCCCTGTCGACGTCGCTCACGTACGTAGAGTTAGAGGCCCACTCGGCGAGCTGATGGTTGAGCGCTGCGACCGATATCACCTGTCCGTTCACGCTCGCCGCGTAGGGCGACCCGTTGCAAGCTGCGAGGCCGACCGCAGCGGTGAGAGCCCCGGATGCGAGCACGGCCGCTCTGAGAGTCCTACGTTCGCGCAGCTGCCCCCGACCCGCCAGCCGGCGCCTCGGGATCACCCGTGGCAGCCGGGGACTGTCCGGGAACTGGGTCGGGGGTGCGGGCAAGTTGTCATCCATATTCGTCACGGCGTCTTTCTTCACGGCGTCGCCGATGCTACCGGGGGGAACAGCTCCGAAAGCAAAACGCGCACGTGCTCGACGGGATCGGTGCTCTTGGACAGGGGAACCACGAGTTGCCCGCTGTCCTGCTTGTAGACCGCTTTGGCGGCTAGACGGCCTAGGCGTACCGTCTGGGAGAATTTGAGCTCGACAGGAGCTATCCGGGCCGTGTACCCGGCCCCTGCCAGGCCGGACCCGCTAGCGACGACAGTCACTTCGCGTACCCCCACCCGGGCGCATTCGGCTCGCAGCATGGCGATGCTTAGAAGCTCGCGCGCCGGTTCGGGTAGCGGACCGAAACGGTCGAGCCATTCGCTTTCGATGTCGTCCACGGCGCTTCGGGAGCTGACCGTGGCGAGACGGCGGTAGGCCTCCAAGCGAAGGTCCTCCCTGGCGACGTAGTCGGAGGGAAGGTTTGCGCTCACGGGCAGGTCGAGCTTGATCTCCGCCGGCTCTCGCAGCGGCTCGCCTTTGAGCTCGGCCACCGCCTCGGAGACCATCTGCACGTACAGGTCATATCCCACGGCCGCTATGTGGCCGGACTGGTCTCCACCGAGCAGGTTCCCTGCACCTCGGATCTCCAGATCGCGCATGGCTATCTTGAAGCCCGACCCGAGCTCGGTGTGCTCGCCGATGGTCTTGAGCCTTTCGTAGGCCTCCTCGGAGAGAACCTGGTCCGGCGGGTAGAAAAGGTAGGCGTAGGCACGCTGACCGGAGCGTCCCACCCGGCCGCGCAGCTGGTGGAGCTGTCCCAGCCCCAGACGGTCTGCTCGGTCGACCACCAGCGTGTTCACGGTCGGCATGTCGATACCCGACTCGATGATCGTCGTGCAGACAAGCACGTCGTAGGCTCCCTCCCAGAAGTCCAAGACGACCCTCTCCAAGGCCCCCTCGTCCATCTGACCGTGCGCCACCGCTACGCGTGCCTCGGGTACCAGACTGCGGATGTCGTCAGCTTTACGTTCGATGTCAGCGACCCTGTTGTGCACGTAGAAAACCTGCCCCTCCCGGAGCAACTCGCGGCGGATCGCTTCTGCGACAGCGCGCTCGTCGTGCTCCCCCACATAGGTGAGGATCGGCTGGCGGTCCGCGGGAGGGGTGTGCAACAAGGTGAGGTCCCGGATGCCGGTGAGGCTCATCTCCAAGGTGCGCGGTATCGGGGTCGCGGTGAGAGTGAGGACGTCCACGTCGGCGCGCAGCTTTTTGATCGCCTCCTTGTGGTGCACGCCGAAGCGTTGCTCCTCGTCTACCACGAGCAGCCCGAGCGCCTTGAAAGACACATCCGACGACAGCAGCTTGTGGGTTCCTACGACGATGTCGACGCTACCGTCCGCCAGACCGTCGACGACGGCTTTGGCCTGAGATGGCGTCAAGAACCTCGAAAGCATCTCCACTCGAAGTGGGTAGCCGTCGAAGCGTTCAGTGAACGTCTGGTGGTGCTGCGAGGCGAGAAGCGTCGTCGGGACCAGGACAGCCACCTGCTTCCCGTCCTGGACCGCTTTGAAAGCCGCCCGCAGCGCGACCTCGGTCTTGCCGAACCCTACGTCGCCGCACACCAGCCGGTCCATAGGGCTCGGCCGCTCCATGTCAGCTTTGACGTCGGCGATCGCCGTGAGCTGGTCCGGGGTCTCTTGGTAGGGGAAGGACTCCTCTATCTCGGCCTGCCAGGGGGTGTCCGGGGCGAAAGCGTGCCCGGGGGAGCTGATCCGCTTTTGGTAGAGGACTACGAGCTCTTGGGCTATCTCACGGACAGCCGAGCGCACCTTGGTCTTGGTGCGCTGCCACTCCGCCCCGTTGAGACGGTTTAGGGCGGGGCTGTCCCCGCCGCTGTAAGGGCGAAGCAGGTCTACCTGGTCTGACGGTACGTAGAGCTTGTCGCCGCCTTTGTACTCCAGCAGCAGGTAGTCGCGCTCCACCCCACCGATCGAGCGTTTCACCATCCCTGCGAAGCGACCCACCCCATGTTGGTGGTGCACCACGAGAGAACCGCTGCGAAGATCGTCGAAGAAAGTTTCGGAGTTGCGGGCTTTGGGCCGCGGCCGGCGGTGGGTGCGCCTCCGGCCGGTCAGGTCGCTCTCGGCTACTACAGCAACACGGCGCTCACGGTACAAAAACCCCCGCTCCAGGGGTGCCACCACTACGTGGGCGCGGCCGTCGTCGAAGCCCGAAGGCGTCTCGTCCAGTGTCGCCGCAACGCCGTGGGATTCGAGAAGATCCCTGAGACGTGACGCGCTGGCGTGGCCGTCGGCGCAGACCGCGACCCGGTAGCGTTCGGCTTGGAGGGCTTTGAGCTGTCCTACGAGGCGTTCGCCTCCTCCGGCTAGGGGATCCCATCCAGACGCTCCGACCGTGAGCGTGTCGGGACTCTCCGGGGCTGCCGTGATGCTCAAAGTCGGCGCATTGGTTCGAGCCAGAAGCCGGTCGAAAGGCAGGTGCAGGCGGGGTAGGGCGTCGCCCTCGACGTTCCAGGTGCGAGCGAGGGTGGACACCAGGGAGTCCTCCTCGGCAACGAGGTCGAGTGCTCGGTCTCGCATCCTTCGCGGCTCAACGAGAACGACCAGCGCGTCGTCGGGAACCAAGTCTGCCAGGAGGTGCTCGTCGTCGGATAGCCACGCGAGCCAGGATTCCATCCCGTCGAAGAACGCTCCGTCTGCCAGTCGCTCCCACTGGGCTCGACCCCAAGGGGCGCTGCGAACCAGTTCGGCGGCCCTGGCTCGTATTTCCTGGGTGGGACGCAGCTCCCTGCAGGCGAACAGCTCTACGCGCCCGACGTCTGCGTTCGAGCGCTGATCCCCGACGGAGAATTCGCTTAGACGGTCCACCTCGTCGCCCCAAAGGTCGATGCGCACGGGGACGTCAGCCGTAGAGCCATACACGTCGACTATCGAGCCTCTGACCGCGATCTCGCCGCGGTGCTCCACCTGGTACTCGCGCCGGTATCCCAGGCCCACGAGCCGTGCGACTAGATCGTCGAGATCGACTGTGTCGCCCTTGGTTACGACGACCGGGTCGGTGTCTTCGACGTGAGGGCCGAGGCGCTGCAGGAGAGCCTTGACTGGAGCTACGACGACCCGAGCGGACCCTGTCCCACCCTGCGAAGCCCAAGAGCGCAGATGCCACATGGTTCTCACCCTGCGGCCCATCGTCTCTGTCGCCGGGCTGACCCGCTCAAGTGGCAGGGTCTCCCAAGCGGGGCAGACGTCGACTGTTCCCGCCCCGAGGAATACCTCGAGGTCGCCAGCGAGACGTTCGGCTTCGGAGTGGGTCGGCGTCGCTACCACCACAAGCCGGCGTCGAAGCCTCTCGGCCAAGCTGGCAACGGCGAAAGCTCGCGCAGCTTCGGGGACGCTCAGCACCGAGCCGGGAGACTCGATCGCCAATTCGAGCACCTCGTCGTCGCCCGAAACGTCCAGCAGCGCTCCTAGAGGTCCGGAAGCCCTGTAGACCCGGGCCAGGTCAGTCACGTGACGCATTGAACAGGTTCTGAGCCGCTGCTACACCTTCGTTGAGAATGCACTCTACGGCGTCGGCTGCGGTTTCGATGCTCACGTCGAGCTCGGCACGGGTCTTTTTCGCTGGGACTTTCAAGACGTGCTCCGCTCCGCGCTCTTTGCCTCCTGGTGGCTTGCCGATCCCGATGCGAACTCTTGCGAAGTCGTCGGAGTGAAGGTGCGCCTTGATCGATCGGAGCCCGTTGTGGCCTGCCAAACCGCCGCCCAACTTCACTTTTACCGCCCCGACGGGAAGGTCGAGCTCGTCGTGGACGACGACGAGCCTTGCCAGGTCGTCTACCCCGAAGCGGCGGATGAGGAGCCTGACCGCTCTGCCAGAGTCGTTCATGAAGGTCTGGGGGAAAGCCAGGGCTAGGCGTCGCTCCCCGCCGGGACCATCGACACGAACCTCGCCGCTAAGTGAGTGGCAGCGATCAGGGCGCAGAGCGCCGCCGTGCCGAGAGGCGAGCAGGGCTACGACGTCAGCACCAACATTGTGAAGGGTGCCACTGTAGGCCGACCCGGGGTTGCCTAATCCCACCGCGAGCACGTCCGCCGGGGTCCCCTGGCGGGCCGGCAGGTCCGCAGGGGCCAGCGGTCAGCCCTCCTCGGAGCTCGACGCTCCCTCTCCGTCGCCCGACGCCTCAGCGCCGTCTTGCAGCTCACCGCTGGAAGCCAAAACGACGACCTCATCACCGGGCACGTCGGCGGTGACACCGTCTGGGAGGGGAAGATCCTCGACGCGAATGACCCCTCCAGGCTCGAGGCGGCTCATGTCCACCTCGACCGAGACGGGTATCTTCGTCGGATTCGCGCGAACCGTCAGCGTGGACAGGACCTGCTCGACGTTCGCCCGAACCGCCTTGACGGCCTCGGACTCACCGACGAGGACCACCGGAATTTCGGCGCTCACGATCTCGTCGCGGCGCACAACTTGGAAGTCGACGTGGGTGACGGTGTGGCGTACCGGGTGACGCTGGATCATCCTGGTCAGGACCAGCTGAGACTCGCCTGCGATCCTCAGGTCGAGCAGTTGGTTCGTGCCGGACTCCCCGGACAGGGCATGACGTAGTTCCCTGCCGTCGACGGACACAGCGACGCCCTCCCCGCCGTGGCCGTACACGACGGCCGGTATGCGCCCGGCGGCGCGCAGGCGACGTGACTCGGCTGAGCCGGTTACCCGACCCGGCGCGGCTGCAAGGGTTATCTCTGCCATTGCTCGGCTTGCTCCTAGGCTCTTTGCGGAAAGCTCGATTCTAGCAACGAGCAGGGCCCCTCATGTCTGGTTCTCACCGTCGAAGATCTGCGAGACCGACTTGTCGGAGAAAACCGCCTCGATGCAGTGCGCCACGACGGGGGCTATCGAGACGACCTCGATCTTGTCGATCTGTTTCTCAGGGGGCAGCGGTAGCGTGTCGGTGACGACCACTCTCGAAATTGGGGAGTTCTTGAGCCTGTCCACAGCGGGATCCGAAAGCACTGCGTGAGTGCACATCGCCCATACGTCGGTGGCACCTTTGGCGAGGAGGATCTCCGCCGCGGCGCATATGGTGCCGGCCGTGTCGATCATGTCGTCCATGAGCACGCACATGCGCCCTCTGACGTCGCCCATCACGTCGAGCGCCTGAACCTGGTTGACCGCATCCTTGGGTCTGCGCTTGTAGACCGAAGCGACGTTTACAGACGGTCCCGCGTGGCGGGCCGCCTGCTCGGCGACCTTGGTCCTTCCGGTATCGGGGGCGACCATCACGAAGTTGCCGTCGGGTACCTGCTGGCGAAGGTACTCGGTGAGCAGCGGAACCGCCGTCAGGTGGTCCACCGGACCGTCGAAGAACCCCTGGATCTGGCCGGAGTGAAGGTCGATGGACATGATCCGGTCCGCCCCAGACGTAGCGAAGAAGTCTGCGACCATCCTGGCAGTTATCGGCTCCCTCTCTTTGGACTTGCGATCCTGGCGCGAGTAGCCGTAGTAGGGGCACACGGCCGTTATGCGCTTCGCCGACGCCCGCTTGGCGGCGTCGATCATGATCCACTGCTCCATCAGCGAGTCGTTGACAGACCGTCCAGGTGTCTGACCATGGGATTGCATGACGAACACGTCAGAGCCTCTCACGGACTCGACGAAGCGCGGTCTCATCTCCCCGTTGGCGAAGTCCACGATGTTCGGGTCGGCGAGCTCGACGTGGAGGTGGCTGGCGACGGAATCAGCAAGCGATGGATGGGTCCTGCCACTGAGCAGGCGCAGCTTTCGCACCGGCGTCAGGTTGATCGACGCGCTCCTCTCCCGCTGCCGTCCGGCTGGTTCTTTCCTGTCTGTCAACTTGGCTCCGATCGTCACGCCAAGGCTATCTAAACAGGCCGTTGCACCGCGGCCGGGATGACTTCTCCGGGTCCGAGACTGGCCCAAGGTCCGACCGTCGCCCCGGCACCGACACTGGCCGCGCGCCCGTAGGTCGCCTCGACACGGGCGCCCGCACCGACAAGGCAGTCGACTAGGTGGGTTCCCGGCCCGACTACCGCCGCCGTTTCGATCACGGTTGATCCCTCCAAGACTGTACCTGGATACAGCACGACGTCAGGCGCCAGCTCGACGGTGCAGTCAACATAGGTTGCTGCCGGGTCGATCATCGTGACCCCGCGGCTCATCCAGATCTCGTTGATCCTGCGTCGCAGCACCGCTTCGGCTAGGGCCAGTTGGTGCCTGTCGTTAACCCCCGAGGTCTCGGCAGCGTCAAGAACTTCGAGACAGCCCACCGTGTAACCCGCGTCACGGGCGACCGCTATGACGTCGGTTAGGTACAGTTCACGCGAAGCGTTGTCGGGACGGACGCGGCGGATGGCCGTGGCGAGAAAGGACCTGCGGAACACGTAGACGGAGGTATTGACCTCGTCGATCAGCCGCTCTTCGTCGGTGGCGTCGCGGTCCTCCACGATCCGCGACACCAAGCCCGACTCGTCGCGCACCACTCGGCCGTAGCCTGAAGGGTCGGCGGCACGAGCGCTGAGAATGGTAACCGCTGCCCCGCTGCGACGGTGAGTGCCCACGAGAGAACTCAGCGTCTCGGGCCGCAAAAGCGGCGTGTCACCCGGGGCGACGATGACGTCGCCGTCCCGGGCGTGGTCCCCTTGGTCGTCTGGTAGCGCTCCGAGCGCTACCAGCACTGCATCACCGGTCCCGCGCTGCACGTCTTGCTGCGCAAAGTCAACCCTCAAACCTTCCGGAGCGTGGTCACCTACTGCCTTTGTAACCTCACGCGCTCCGAAGCCCACGACTACGACGACCCTGTCTAAGTCCACACCCGAAAGGGAATGCAGGACGTGGGCTACCATCGGCCTTCCCGCGAGCGAATGCAGCGGCTTCGGCTTGGACGACCTCATCCGGGTACCCTCGCCGGCCGCTAACACCACTGCGGAGAGTCGGGGTTCGAACGCCACGTCGACAGTTCTAGCAAGCAGACGGCACCCAAGGCCACCGGGACGACCCGCTCGAATTTAGGCGTCGTCGTTCGCCTGACCGAGCAGCGGCGCTGCCGTTCGATTCGCGGTCCGCCCAGCGGGTAGCCTTAAGCCGCCACTGCAGTGGCGGGTAGTTCAATGGCAGAACGACGGCCTTTGGAGCCGTATGTTGGAGGTTCGAGTCCTCCCCCGCCAGCCCAGTTTTCCCCTGTTCGTTCGAGGCTTTTCCCCTGTCAGCGCGAGGCGGCGCGCCACACCGCAGCTGTTGCGGGGTTTCGCATAGCGGCCCGGTACTCCTACGCTTACCTGGACGTGGCGACGAATAGGCCTGTGACGACTACGACGCCCGAGCGCGTGACTAGGCCGATCGGGCCGGGCAGCCTCCTGTGGCGCTACGCGGGCGACCACAGGCTTGCCTTCAGCGGGCTATCCGCCGGCCTCCTTCAGCTCATGCACCCTGCGATAGGCGCCGGGGTCGTCGAGCACTCGGACTTCTTCAGGGACCCCTGGGGAAGGATTATCCGTTCGATCCCTCAGATTCTCGGAGTCGTCTACCTTCCCGACCCTGAGACGCTCGGGAGGCGCATAAAAGGCTATCACCGGTCGATCCGAGGCATGGACGCCGCCGGGCGCTCGTACCGGGCGCTCGAGCCGTCAACGTTCTGGTGGGCGCACGCCACTTTCCAGTACTCAGTCGAGATGGTCGCGGACCGTTTCGACCACCGCCGCCTCTCCGCTGCCGGCAGGGAGGAGCTATATCTCGACGGGGTCGAGTGGTACCGGCGTTACGGGGTTTCGATGTCGGCCGTTCCGGCCGACCGGGCGACCTTCGCCGCCGAGTGGGACCGCCACGTCGACGAAGTGCTTGAGATGACCCCCGCCGCGGCGAAAGCCGTCGACATGGCCCTGCACGACCGGCACATGGAACTGAAGTTCCTGCCCACCTGGACAAGAGCCCTACAGCCGGCTGTCATCACCCCGCTTTTGCGCCTCGGGGCTTTCGGCGGGCTGCCCGCACAACTGCGACGCCGGCTGGGTATCCCATGGGGCCTGCGGGAGGAGGCTGACTACCGGTTCCTCCGGTACTCGGTAGCGTCGTTGTGGCGTTGGCTCCCAGCGCAGGCTCGTTACGGGCCTGTAGCCAGCGCTGGTTACGCGGCACGCGTTCGCCGGGACAGCCATGGTCACCAAGCGCTACTCTCCGAGGCATGACAGCTACCGACGTTGCGCCGGCCAAGACCCGTTGGCGAGCCCAGTGGGCGGAACTTTTCAGCGAAGTCGTGACATCGGGCTTGTGCACCGGCTGCGCCGGGTGCGTGATCTCCTGCCCTCACGATGTCCTCGGCTACGACGACACCAACGGCGTGTACCGCCCCTACCACCTAGAGGAGGAGCTGGGCCCCGGGGACTGCGGCCACGGCGTGCGGGGTTGCACGAGCTGTACACGGGCGTGCCCGCGCTTTAGGGACTGGGAGCCGGAGGTGGACTCGTTCCTGTTTGGCCGTCCTCGCGAAGCCGGCGAGATCAGCGGGGTCGCCAAGGATGTGTTCCTGGCCCGCGCTACCGACCCGGCGGTTCACGCGGCCGGCCAGGACGGTGGCCTCGTGTCGGCGATCTTGATCTGGTGCCTCGAGCACGACCGCATCGACGCGGCCTTGGTATCCAACCTTGAAGGCGAAGCCGGAACCTGGAAGGCCCTTCCCGGCCTCGCCCGCACCCGCGACGAGGTTCTCGCAGCAGCAGGATCTCGCTACACGTACTCGGCTAACACCCTCGCCTACACCAGGGCCATCGAAGCCGGTCTAGAAAGGCTGGCGCTCGTCGGAATGAGCTGCCAGGCGTCAGTACCGGCGATGATGAAGGCGCGCAAAGCCGGTAAGCCGGCTCGGAGGTTGGCGCTTTCCATCGGCCTTTTGTGCTCGAAGACTTTCGACGACGCTATCTTCGAGGAGCTTCTCGAAGCGCGATACGGTCTCGTCAGGTCCGAGATCGTGAAGATGAACATTAAAGGTGTACTGCAGGTTTGGATGCGTGACGGGGCCTACCACGAGATCCCCCTCAAGGAGGCTCACGCATGGACACGGGAGGGCTGCAAGACCTGCCCGGACTTCGCCGCCGAGCACGCCGACATAGCCACCGGCGGGATCGGCGCTTTCAACGACTGGACTCTCACCTTGGTGCGTACCGACACCGGCAGGGAGATCATCGACGCCATGGTCTCCGACGGGGTCATCGAGACCAGGCCCGGCGACGACGACCCGGGGGCGGTAGCTCTTTTGCGCAAGCTGTCGGTGGTGTCACGGCGACGCTGGCCCGACCAGGCCGTCGCCGCACCCCGCCTGGGAGTTCCGCCACCCAAGGTCCGTCCGCCGGCCTGACGAGGCCCACCTGGCCGGCCTAGCGGGCTGGTGGCCGCTCCTGAGGCCGGTCAGGCCAGCTTGCGATGATCCCAGGACACGACCTTCGTGACTTCGGGGGTTACTAGAACTCGCTTGGCGAGCATCGCTTGTAGAGCCTCCCGCTGAGTTTCGTCGTAGGGACCGATGTAGCGCTCCCACACCGACAAACCGAGCTCCCAGATGGCGTCCGGATCGTCGATGATCTTCGCCGTACCGACGATCTCGACGCCCCGCAGCTCCTCGTAGCGCTCCCCGGCCTCGACTAGGAAAGTGACGCGCGGGTCGCGTTGGAGGTTCCTGATCTTCTGGGACTTCGCTTTGGTCTCGACGGTTATGACACCGTCCAAGAAGCCGTACCACATTGCCACGGCGTGGATCGACCCGTCGGGGTGCATCGTCGCCATAGTGGCCGTCTTGCAGTCTTTCAAGAGGGTGTACACCTCATCGTCGGACATTTTGATCTCGGCGCGTCTGTTGGTCCCCATAGCTCGCCAGGATGCCACAGCGCGGCCGGTTCGCTCCAACCGTGCGCAGCGGCTAAGTTGTCCGTCCGCAATGGGATCGTTGATAAAGAAGCGCCGTAAGCGCATGCGCAAGAAGAAGCACAAGAAGATGCTGAAGGCCACGCGCTGGCAGCGCAGAGCTGGCCGTTGATACCCAGGGCCTGAGCTGGCGCGCCCTGCTACGGCCGTCAGCGGGTCACTGACACGACCAGGCGGCCCTCCCCAGGGTAGACGCCGTCGACGAACCAGGTTCCTCCGCTGCCAGCCAGCCGTGGGGTCCGTCCTGTCGCGGCAGCGAGCCTGTCCCTCCACAATGCCAGCTCAGGGAAGGCCTCCACTGCAGCCGGTTCAAGGTCGTTCATACTTTCGCCGGTGGGACCGCCCAGGCGGTCCCACGTGGCGAACACCTCCGCCGTCGCCACGTGCAACGGCGGAACGAGCAGGGTGAACTGCCTCCCCAGAACAGAACCCACGTCGAGAGGTTCGACGCGTTCGCCGATCCCGCTGACCAGAGCCCTCCCTCCGAGCATGCAGAACGGCACGTCAGCGCCCAGACGAGAAGCGGCCGCAAGGTCGCTGTAGCCAGCCCAGCGCAAGATCGCCGCGGCATCAGCTGATCCACCTCCGAGTCCAGCACCCGCTGGGATCGCCTTGCGCAGAGTGACCGAGGCGGTTCTCCCAGCCAGTCTGAGTGCCTTCCTAACGAGGTTGTCGTCCCCGCTGCCCACGACGCTTCCCGCCCCGAGACCTTCTACGACAAGTGCGTCACCGGGGGAGACCTCCAACACGTCGAACAGGTCGACCGTGACCATCTCGGACTCGATGAGGTGGTAGCCGTCGTCTCTAAGGCCTGTGACTCTCAGGGAGAGGGTCAGCTTTGCTGCGGCGCGGAGCACCGTCGGTTCAGTGGTCGCGTTCAACGCCGAAACCTCCACGTCCTGTAAGCGATCCTGGGGAGGTAACTGCTGCGCGCTCTGAGAGCACCGCGTAGGCGAGGCGGCCCCAGTCCACCACGTCGAGCGTTTCTGCGCGTGCCTCGGGGTTCACGCCTGCCGCAGCGAACGCTGCGGGCCCGACGAGCGAAGCTAGTGACTTGCGGAGCATCTTGCGGCGGGTAGCGAACCCGGCCCTGACCAGAGCGAAGACGTCGTCCCTCCTGACGACGGCCGGGTCGACGGCCGGGGCGGGGCGGCGGCGGATGTCCACCAGGACCGACTCCACGTTCGGTCGCGGCCTGAACACGCTTGCAGGCACCGCTGCGACCACTTTCGCCTGCGCCCAATAAGAGACTTTCACCGACACTGCACCGTAGGCGGGGCTTCCCACACCAGCGGCGAGACGTTCGCCTACCTCACGTTGGACCATCACGAGCATCCGCTGCACCGACGCTACTTCGTCGAGGACGTTGGCGATCAGCGGCGTCGCGATGTTGTAAGGGAGGTTCGCTACGAGGACCCAGCCGGGCGTGGGACCGAGCACCGCAGCCCAGTCGAGCTTCATGGCGTCGGCGTGAACGACGTCGACACTGCCCGGATAGGGGGAAGCAGCGACGACCTCCCCGAGGGCCGCTAAGAGGTGACGGTCGACTTCGATGGCCTTGACGACGGCGCCGGTCTCGGCGATCGCAAGCGTTAACGCCCCGAGACCCGGACCGATCTCGACTACCCGGTCGCCGGGCCCGACTCCGGCGAGACGAGCCACCCTCCTAACTGTGTTCGGGTCTACTACGAAGTTCTGCCCGAGCGCCCTGCTCGGACGGATGCTGTACGTCGACAGAAGCGCCGACACCTCAGTCGGTTTCAGGGTCACCGCTCGGCTTGGCCGGCGCTGGCGCGGCCGCCGTCTGGGATTGGCGTCCATCCTTGGGGGTCTGAAAGCCGGAACGCCGCCGTGGCGTTGTCCCATGTGGCTTTTGCGATCGTCTCAGGGCTGACCCCGCGCAGTGCCGCGACGGCGGCTCCGACGAGTCCGACCCAGGCCGGCTCGTTCGGTTTGCCTCTGAAGGGAACGGGCGCAAGGTAGGGGCTGTCGGTTTCCACGAGCATCCGATCTACAGGACAGTCCTCTGCGGCCGCCTTCACGTCGTCTGCCTTCTTGAACGTTACGATGCCGCTGAAAGACACGTACCCGCCAAGGTCCAGGCATCGGTGCAGCTCTCGTGGTCCGCCGCTGAAGCAGTGAAGGACCCAGCGGTTTGGCAACGTCTCGCCCCCCAGGATGTCGAACGTCTCGTCCCACGCGTCGCGAGTGTGTATCACAAGGGTGAGGTCGCGCTCGGCTGCCATCTGCACTTGGTCGGCAAAAGCTTTGCGCTGGGCTTCCCTCGGTGAGTGCTCGTAGAAGAAGTCGAGGCCGCACTCCCCGACCCCGACCACCACTTGGGGCGCCGGATCGACCAGATCGGCGATCGACTCGGAGCCGGCTGTCGCTTCGTGAGGGTGCAGACCGACGGTGGCTGACACCCCGGGGTGACGCCCTGCGACGGTGATAGCGGCGATGGAACGCTCGCGATCGGTGCCTATCGTGACCATCCGCGTGACGCCCGCTGCAGCGGCCCGGGCGACGATCTCGTCTCCCGAGGGATCGTCGGGTATGTGACAGTGGCTGTCAGTCCACATCTGTTCGGCTCCCGTCGGGCTCAGGCCGTCATCCGGGGGAACAAGGGTGCGCCTCTCCGAACGCTCAGGCCACCCGGGTAGCCTCCCCACTGGGCGGCCTCTGGAAGGCGTTGGGCTGTCACGTCGCTTGACAGCCCGATGCGCCGCCAGATCTCCTGCGACGCCCGGGTGAGAGCCGGACTGGCAAGCAGCGCCACCAGCCGGAGCACCTCGAGGCAATCTCCGAGGACTGCGTCCACGTCGGGCCCTGGGTCAGCCTTCCACGGCTCGGCTTGCTCCAGGGAGGCGTTCGCTTCGCGCACGAGCCTCCATGTGGCCTCCAACGCTTCGCTCGGGGCGATCCTCTGCCACGCATGGGAGGCCTGTTCGTAGACCTCCGCGGCGACTGCCCGCAGATGGCTGTCCGGGTTCGGCGCCGGTCCCACACCCCCGCACTTGCGTTCCACGACCGTCGACACTCTCGCCAGAAGGTTGCCGAGGTTGTTGGCGAGGTCCGAGTTGTAGCGTGACACCATCGCCTCGTAGGAGAAGTCCCCGTCGGGTCCGAAGGCCTGATCCCTCAAGAAGTGGTACCGGTAACCGTCCACCCCGAAGTCGGCGACGAGATCGGCCGGCGCTATCTGGTTGAGGGCCGTCTTGGACATCTTCTCGCCGCCGACCAGGAGATAGCCGTGCACTGCGATCCGCTTCGGGGGGGCCAGGCCTGCGGCCATCAACAGTGCCGGCCAGTAAACGCAGTGGAAGCGAAGGATGTCCTTGCCGATCAGGTGGTGCACGGCCGGCCACCAACGCTCGAAACGCTCGGGGTCAGATCCGTAGCCGACCGCAGTGGCGTAGTTGATCAGCGCGTCGTACCACACGTAAAAGACGTGGCTGGCGTCCCACGGGACCGGCACGCCCCATTTGATCGACGTCCTCGAGATGGAAATGTCACGCAGGCCGCCCCGGATCAGGCCTATCGCCTCGTTGCGTTTGGATTCTGGTGTCACCGCCCCTGGGTTGTCCTCGTACCAGGCGAGAAGGCGCTCTGAGAGCCCTGACAGCTTGAAGAAGTAGTTCTCCTCTGAGAGCACCTCGACCGGGCGGTGATGTATCGGGCATGTCATACCCTCGTCGAGCTCGGATTCGACGTAGTAGGCCTCGCAGGAGACGCAGTAGAGACCCTCGTAGGGGCGTAGCTCGATCCATCCGTTGTCGAACGCTGCCTGCATGAGCTCGGCGGTCGCTTTGTAATGGCGCTCCTCGGTGGTCCGGATGAAGTCGTCGTTGGACACGTCCAGGGCTTCCCACGCCTGCCGGTAGCGTTCGCTGGTCCGGTCGGCCTGCTCCTTGGGGGTGATGCCGTTCGCTTCGGCGGCGCGTGCGACTTTGAGCCCGTGCTCGTCGGTGCCGGTCAAGAAGAACACGTCGTCGCCGCACATACGATGCCAGCGGGCCAGAGCGTCGGCTGTGACGGTGGTGTACGCGTGGCCTATGTGAGGAGCGTCGTTGACGTAGTAGATGGGGGTTGTCACGTAGAAGCGGGCCACAGACCACGAGGGTAGGCGACGGCGGAGCCGTGCCGGCTCATTCTGTGGCTACGACGTCAGGCGCTCGACTCCTTCATCCAGGTTCAGCGCTATTTCGTAAACTTGCCTGCGTTTGACTCCCGTAGCTGCAGATACTTCGTCGACGGCACTGCGCCGGGACGACCCCGTGGCGACGGCCCTCTTGAGCAGGTCCTCCACGTGCTTGTCGGCGACGTCGGGCTTGACTTCGTCGACGTTGGGACCTACGAGCAGGACCCACTCCCCCCGTTCGTCGACGTCGGCGCGCTCGAATCCCAGTACCGCCTCCCCGAGGGTTCCCCTCCAGACCTGCTCGTGGACCTTAGTGAGCTCCCGCGCCCAGACGTAGACCCTCCCTGGCCCGCAGGCCGCTTCGAGGTCGACTGTGGTGGCCCTCACCCGGTTGCCCGCCTCGTAGATGACGGTCGTAAGCGGCGACGAGGCGATCCGCCCGAGGGCTTCGAGGCGTGCCGTGCCTTTGCGCGCTAGGAACCCAACGAACGTGAACCCGTTGCCGGGTATGCCCGATATGGCCACGGCGGCGACGGCCGCCGAGGGACCCGGGATTACTGAGATCGCGAACCCGGCTGCGGCGGCTGCTCGCACGACCTCGGCTCCCGGGTCCGACACGGCTGGCATCCCTGCGTCGCTCACGAGCACCACTCGCTCTTCGCCTGCGAAGGTCGCCACGACGCGGGCCGATATGTCAGCCTCGTTGTTGCGGTCGAGGCGGACGAGTCGGGGGGTTTTCACACCGATAGCGCTGAATAGCTTCCGGGTGCGTCTCGTGTCCTCACACAAAACGACGGTCGCGTCGGCCAGCGCGTTCGTCGCCCGGGGGGACAAGTCCCCTAGGTTGCCGATCGGCGTTCCGACCACTACGAGCGTGCCCGCCGGGCCGCTCAACTGGAGCGGACCTCCAAGACGTCACCGACGCGAAGCGACCAGCGCTCGAAGCTGCCTACGTCGGCGACGAGCAGTTCGCCACCGCGCAAGCCTGGCATGCGCACCCTCAGGGACCGCATGGTGCGGGCCTTCTTCACCACGAGGCGTTCGGCTCCTTCCCCGTCGGGCAGACGCTCGCACCACGCGACGTCGAGGCTACGCCTGGAGCCCACGCTGTGAGCCGGCCCCCACCTACCGACCAGGGTGACACCGGACGTGGCGGCCGTGTGCGACCCGGGCTCGTCGAGTGTCGCGAGGACCGTTCCGTCTCTGATGAGCCAGGGCATCGGGGTCAGACGTTGAAGCGGATTTCCAGCACGTCGCCGTCGCGGACCTCGTAGTCTTTGCCTTCCACGCGAAGCTTCCCGGCTTCTTTGGCCTTGTTCCACGAGCCGATCCCGAGAAGTTCGTCCCAGTGGATCACCTCCGCTCGGATGAAGCCCCGCTGCAGGTCGGAGTGGATCACGCCTGCGCACTCCGGGGCTCGGGCGCCGGCGCGGAACGTCCATGCGCGGCTCTCCTTGTCCCCGGTGGTGAAGAACGTCCTACGTCCCAGCAGGTGGTAGGCGGCCCGGGTAACTCTGGCAAGGGCCCCCTCGCCGAGTCCGAGACCTTCTAGCAACTCGAGGCGTTCGTCGGGGTCGAGCATCGCGGCTTCAGCTTCGAGCGCCACGCTCACACCGAGGGTTTCTCCGTGCCCGCCCAGGTGTTCGACCACCGGCTTGGTGATGGTCTCGGATTCTGCGAGCTGGTCTTCGCCTAGGTTGACGACGGCGAGCACCGGCTTGTTGGTCAGCAAGAAGAACGGCCGCAGCGCTGCGCGTTCTTCGACGCTCAGATCGCTCCGGTAAATCGGCACCGCGGAGTCCAGAACGGTTTTGGCCCTCTCCAGGGCGTCCACCTCACCTTGAAGGCTCTTGTCGGACCGAGCGGCTTTGCGCCGCTTGTCAACCTGGTTGTCGACGGTTGCCGCGTCGGCGAGCACCAGTTCAAGCTCGAGCACCGTGAGATCTTCGAGAGGGTCGTTCCCGCCGACAACGTTGTCGTCCTCGAACGAGCGAAGCACCATGCACAAAGCGTCAACCTCTCGGATTCCGGCCAGGAAGCGGTTTCCGAGACCTTCGCCGCTCGACGAGCCCGCAACGAGCCCGGCTATGTCGACGAACTCCACCGTGGCCGGCACCACCTTGCGGCTGGAGCTCATGACGGCGAGCTGGTCGAGCCTGCTGTCAGCGACACGCGCGATCCCCTGGGTCGACTCGGTGGTCGAAAAGGGGTGGGCTGCGACGGCGGCGGACCCGCCGGTCAAGGCGTTGAACAGGCTCGATTTGCCGGAGTTGGCCAGACCGACGATGCCGAGACGTTCCATCTACTCCACGCTACCGGCTTTACGCCACCGACTCTGCCCTCCTGGGACTGCTCTACGCTCACTTGGCGGGCCTTGCCGACATGGCCCTAAGATGTACCGCTATGTCGAAACGCACTCACAAGGCTCGCTCACGGGCGCGGCGCAACAAAGCCAACCACGGGCGCAAACCTAACAGGGGTCGCTGATCCCGAGAAGGTCTGAAGCCTCCGCTCGGGCGCCGAAACGGGTGATCACCTTCGACGCCATGAGGCCGCCGATCTCGGCGCTGCGCCGGGCGCCGAGGTGGTTGACGATGCCGTAAAGGTAGCCAGCAGCGAAGCTGTCACCGGCGCCAGTTGTGTCGACGACCCTGTCGACCTTGGGTGCGCCGACACGCAGCGTTTGCCCGTCTTCCGCCACCACGCAACCTTGTGCTCCCAGGGTGACGACAACCGTCGGGCAGACGGCGGACAGCTCCCGCAGCGCCGAGTGCGTGTCGGGTTGGCCGCTCAGCACAAGGGCCTCCTCCTCGTTAGCGAAGAGCACTTGCACCGAGTCGAGCAGTTCTCTCATTTCGTCGCGGTGCAAGCTGACCCAGAAAGGGTCAGACGCCGAAAGCGCCACCAGCGTCGACGATGTCGACGCTGCTTTTATCGCTGCGGCTACCGCCGTGTCCGTCACAGCCTTTCCGCACAGGTAGCCCTCTATATAGACGACGTCGGCTTGGGAGACCTGGAGCGGGTCCACCTCCGATGCGGCCAGCTCGCCTCCCGCTCCGAGACTGGTGCACATGGTCCTCTCTGCGTCGGGAGTGACCATTACGATGCTGATGCCTGTGCCGGGACTGCCGGGACGCCCAGCCGTGACCGTGTCTGGGTGTCCGCCGGCCGCTGCGTCGTTGCGTTCGGACCGCTGTTCTGTTCGCGGCTCTGCGAAGCTAACACCGCCAGCTTTCAAGTCAGCGGCGAAGAACGCTCCGAGCTCGTCGTCGGCGACGCGCCCGACGAAGCTCGTCGGAACCCCGAGCGCCGCTAGGCCTACGGCCGTGTTGGCGGCAGATCCCCCAGACGCCATCTTCGTCACTTCTACCTGAGAACGGACGTGGGCGGCCCGTTCCGGCTCGACGAGGCTCATCGTCGCCTTGTCGAGCCCGAGCTGTTCCAACAGGGCGTCGTCGCAGGACGCCAAGACGTCGACGATGGCGTGGCCGATGGTAACTACACGGGGGCTGTCTTGCACCCCGAAGACGGTAGCCGGGCCAGTCACTAGGGTTGGTGCTTTAGGCAACTAGAAACTCCGAGAGGACCACACATGGCGAACACCGACAGCTACCGTCTGGCGCGCACAGCCGTCCCACGCCGCTACGACCTTGCGATGCGGCCGCACCTCGACTCTGCGACCTTTGAGGGCACCGTATCCGTGGACCTCGACCTGCTGGAGGACGCCGACAGCATCGTCTTGAACGCCGCCGAGCTCGAAATATCCTCCGCGGAGCTGACAAGCCCGGCAGGGGCAGTCCTCGTCCCCACAGCGGTCCTGCATCCCGAGGAGGAGCGCCTCGAGCTGCGCTTCGGATCTCCAGCGCAGGCCGGAGCCGGCTACCGGCTGTCCCTCGCCTTCAGGGGCGTGCTGAACGACCACCTTCGCGGCTTCTACCGCAGCACTTTCAAGTCCCCTGACGGCCAGGAAGTGACGATAGCGACAACACAGTTCGAGGCAACAGACGCCCGCCGGGCTTTCCCGTGCTGGGATGAACCTGATTTCAAGGCGACCTTCCAGGTCACCTTGGACGTCCCCGCCGGCTGTGTAGGGCTGTCTAACGGCCCGGTCGCCTCCGAGGAGACACTCGGGGATGGATGGACCCGTGTGCGCTTCGCGGAGACGATGCCGATGTCCACCTACCTGGTCGCTTTCATAGTCGGACCTTTCGAGTTGACCGCACCGGTCGACGTCTCAGGCGTGCCGGTCAGGGTGGCGACGGTCCCTTCGAAGCAGCCGCTGACGCCTTTCGCGCTTGATGCGGCAGCCCATGCCCTGCGCTTCTTGTCGGACTACTTCGCGATTCCTTACCCGGAGGCGAAACTCGACCACGTGGCTATCCCCGACTTCGCCTTCGGGGCGATGGAGAACCTCGGCCTTGTCACATACCGTGAGACGGCACTTCTCGTCGACTCTGCCCGCGCGGCGCAGACGGAGATGGCCCGGGTCGCTTCTGTGATCGCGCACGAGACAGCCCACATGTGGTTCGGGGATCTGGTGACGATGAAATGGTGGAACGGGATCTGGCTCAACGAGGCGTTCGCTACTTTCATGGAGCTGACCACCACCGACGCTTTCAAGCCCGCCTGGCAGATGTGGGCGGCGTTCGCAGCTGGCAAGGCGGCGGCCATGGCCGTCGACGGCTTGGAGTCGACCCGGCCGGTGGAGTACCCGGTGGGCCGCCCGGAAGAGGCCGAGGGCATGTTCGACCTGCTCACCTACCAAAAAGGTGGTTCGGTCCTCAAAATGCTGGAGCGCTACCTCGGAGCCGAGACTTTCCGGCTTGGCATCTCGGCTTACTTGTCGTCGCACGCCCATTCGAACACCGAGACCTCGGACCTTTGGGACGCGCTGGAGCAGATCTCGGGCGAACCGGTGCGGTCGATCATGGACTCTTGGATCTTCCAGGGAGGTCACCCCCTCGTCGAGGCTGCTCTCAGCGACGATGGGACCTCCGTGGCGCTCTCCCAGAGGCGCTTCACCTACCGCCCAGCTCCAGCCGGCACCGACGCGGCCACGTGGAAGGTTCCCGTTAACCTGCGCTTGTCCGCCGGTGGAGTCGTCCGCGACGAACGCCTGCTCCTCGATGCTGACGGCTCCACCGTGTCCCTCGACGCTCCGGTCGACTGGTTGATCGTGAACGCCGGAGGATGGGGTTTCTACCGTTGCTCTTACAGCCCTCAGCTGAGACGGCGCCTGCTCGACGCCCGCCTGGCTGAGGTAGCGGAGCCTATGGAGCGCTTCAACTATCTAAGCGACACCTGGGCCGAGGTGGTAGCAGGAACCGCCGAGGTGGAGGATTGGGCGGCGGGCGCCGCCGCGCTCGGTCCTGACAGCGACCCGGACGTTTGGACCTCTCTGGGTTCGGGCCTGCACATGCTGGACCTCGCTGGCGACGACGATGACCGGGCGGCGGTGGCCCGCTTCGCGGCGTCGCTGGCGACGCCGGTGTGGAGCTCGCTCGGCTGGATCCCCACCGAGGGCGAACCGGAGAGAACCGCCACAGCCAGAGCGAGGGTCCTGTCGGTCCTAGCCCAGATAGCCAAAGACCCGGCGGTGGTAGCGCAGAGCGTCGCACGTCTTCGCGAGCACCTTGTGTCGCCGCCAGGGCCGGACGGGCTGGCAGCTGACCTCGTGGGAGTCTGCGCACGTGTCGCTGTCGGGTCGGGGGGTGAGGACGAGTGGAACCTCGTCCTGGACGCGTACACCAAGGCCGGGTCCCCCCAAGAGGAGCAGCGCTACCTGTTCGCTCTCGCCGAAGCGACGTCGGAGTCTCTACGGGAGCGGACCTTGCAGATGACGCTGGGATCTCAGGTGCGATCCCAAGACGCCCCCCTGGCGATAGCCACACTGATGGGCCAGCGCGGAGCAGCCGACCAAGCGTGGGATTGGGTCGAATCGAACTGGGACGAGCTAGCCGCCCGGATGCCCCACAGCCTCCTAGTGAGGATATTGGAGTCCACCTCCAGTTTCGTCGATCCTGTGGTGGCCGCGAGAGTCAAGGCTTTCTGCTCTTCGAGGGACCTCACGTTGAGCCCGGTGCGTCTGGCTCAGATACTCGAACGTCTCGACGTGAACGTCTCTCTCGCGCAGCGTCTAAGGGGCACCATCGCTGGCAGGCTCGCCGATTTCGTCTCCCCCGAGGAGTGAGCTTGCGTAGCCGTCCGGCACGGGCGCCGTACCACCGGCGAGGCGCTCGACTCTGGCCCGCACCTGGTCGAGCCTCTGCCTAGCCTGCGCGTGGATGGCCTCCGCCTGCTCGTAGAGGTCCGCTGTCGCTTCTATACCTACGTCACCGGCGGCGAGGCGTGCGGTAAGACTTTCGAGCTCCTCCATGAGATCCTCGAAGGTCTTGTCGCGCTCCGAGCCGTGGGGCTGCGGCGAGTCCCTGCTAGGGACGCCATAAGCGTCGGAACCGGTCATGCTTGCGCCATCCCAGGTGAGCCCAGCTCGGGCAGGGAGTTAACGGAGACAACCGACGCCGCCAGCGATCCCTCGGCGAGGCTGACGGCCAGCTCATCCCCAGGGGATAGGTCAGCGGCGCGCCGGATCACCGTCCCTTCCGGACCGGTCACGACGGCGTAACCTCGCTGCAGGGTCCGCTGTGGGGACAGCGCCCGAAGGTGGCGGACGTCGGAGTCGAGACGACCCGCCGCCCTCCCCATCTCCTCCCAAACGTGACGCCTCCACGGAGCTCCCGCGAGGCGGTCCTCGGCAAGGCGGAGCGCTGTTCGAGGGTGACATCCTCCGAGTCGTATCGTCACCCGCTCAAGGCGGAAGGCAGCCTGCTCCAGTCGCCCGGTTAACGCCCTTCGGGTTTGGACGGCCGCCAGTCGCCGCTCAGCTCTCCCGGCGGACTGCTCAAGCGCGGACGCCGCACGTCGCAAAGCCTCGTCGACCTTGCGCGTCAACCCGGCCACGTCTGGCACCACGGCCATCGCTGCAAGCGACGGGGTCGGACAGCGCAGATCGGCCACCTCGTCGCACAAAGGCCTGTCGGACTCGTGGCCGATCGCCGACACGACCGGAACCGGGCACGCGGCAGCCGCCCTGCAGACCTCCTCGGCGCTCCACGGCAAAAGCGATGGTGCGTCCCCTCCTCCTCGCGCCAGAACGATCACCTCCACGGCAGGGTCGCTCGAAAGCGCCCGAATCCCCTCGACGATCCCCCTGCTGGCGGTCGGCCCGCTCACTGTCGTCTCGAAGAACACGACCGGGTACCCGGGACAGCGCTCGGCCACCACAGACTCGATGTCTTTACGCACCGCTGCGTCGGCACCGCACACCACCCCTATCGCGCTCGGCAGGATCGGGATCGGACGGCGGGGGCGGTCCAGCAATCCGTCCGCTCCTAGACGAGCCCGGGTCGCTTGGATAAGAGCGGCTATGGCACCGGCGCCGACCGGAGTGACCCCTTGTGCCAGCAGAGCCAGCTGGCCCCGGTCGTTCGACCATTGCAGCGTAGCTGCGACCTCCACCCGCTCGCCGGAGCGCGGCATGTACTGCCTGACCACCGCCGCCGGCAGCTTTACGTCTATCTGGGCGGCTCTGTCCCTGAGCGTGAAATAGACCCAGCCGCGCTTGGTGGTCGCCGGCCGGTACACCTCGCCCTCCACGACTATAGGACCGACCCCGGCTACACAACGGGCGATCTCTCCGGCTAGGCGTACGAGAGTCACCTTGCGCGGGGAACCGACTGACGCGTCTTCGAACAGGCTCAGGGACACCCACATGAGGCTAGCCAGCCGAGGCGACATCGCGTGGGAAGCGCACCGGCCATGCCCACCGTGCCGACCGTGCCCACCATGCCGACCAAGCCGGCCGTGCCGGCCACCACCAGGAATCCCAAGGGTCGGCTAAGCTAAACTTACCGGAGGCCAGAGCCGGCCGGCAGGAGATACGTTTTTTGATCGCAGAGCAAACTGGAACCGGTTTCGCGTCGCTCGGCGTGGAACCCGACCTCGTGGGGGCGCTCGACGCGCTCGGCATAAGCGAAGCGTTCCCGATACAGAAACTGACGCTGCCGGACGCTCTCGCCGGACGCGACATCTGCGGTAAAGCCAAGACCGGTTCGGGTAAGACCCTCGCTTTCGGCGTGGCGCTGATCCAACGTCTCGGAGAGAGCGTCGAAGCCACAGGACCTCCAGCCCCGCGAGGCTTGGTGCTCGTACCGACCCGGGAGCTCGCCGGCCAGGTAGCCGACGTCCTCACGCCGCTCGCCGCTGCCCGCCGACTTAGCCTCGTCGCTTGCTACGGCGGGACCAGCCTCGACGATCAGGTGCAGGCCCTCCGGGAGGGCTGCGATGTGGTGGTCGCGACCCCCGGGAGGTTGATAGACCTCCGCCAACGCGACGAGATCGACCTCGCCAAGGTGTCGGTCGTGGTCCTCGACGAGGCGGACAGGATGGCCGACATGGGGTTCACCCCCCAGGTCGAGTGGCTTCTACGCCACCTCGTCGGATCCCATCAGACCATGCTTTTCTCGGCGACTCTCGACTCTGACGTCGACAGGCTGGTCCGCCACGAGCTCTCCGACCCTGTGCACCACGAGGTGATGTCCGAGTCCTCGACGGTGTCGGAGATGGCCCACCGCTTTGTGCAGGTCCACCAGATGGACAAGGTGAAAGTCGCGGCTGCTGTCTGCCAGGCGTCAAGCCGGGCGATCGTTTTCACCCGCACCAAGCACGCGGCCGACCGGCTGACCGAAAGTCTCCGCCAGATGAAAGTGGACGCCCGTCCTATCCACGGCGACCTTCGCCAGAAGGAGCGAGAACGGGCCCTCAAAGCGTTCAGCGAAGGACGTCTTCCGGTACTGGTAGCCACTGACGTCGCAGCAAGAGGCCTCGACGTGGATGACGTCGACGTGGTCATCCACTTCGACCCTCCCGATGACCACAAGGCCTACCTGCACCGTTCCGGCAGGACAGCACGCGCCGGGCGCGCCGGCCTGGCCGTGACGCTGGTCCTGTGGAACGAGCAGGCCGGCGTAGAGCGGATCCAGAAGCGTCTGGGCCTCACCTCGCCGATCGTGGAGATGTTCTCGAACGATCCCCGCCTAGCGCACCTCGCCTCGTGGGATCCAAGCGAGGTTTAGTCCCAGTACCACGGCTGCGAGCTTCCCGACCCTGCCCCCCACGACGGTGAGCACCGCGGTGTTAGGTACATGAATTTCGCTCGCCTTCTCGACGTCGTAGGACTCATCGCAGGGCTCGGGATAGTCGCAGCCACGCTGCTTTCCACGCTGAGGGCTGTGGTCCTGCCGCGAGCATCCCAAGGTCTTATCCCCGAGGTTACGATCACATCCTTGCGCCTGTTGTTCCGGGCGAGAGTCAGGCGCCACGAGGACTACATGCGCCGCGATCACCTGATGGCCATGTTCGCTCCGGTCGCGTTGCTGGCGATGCTCGTCTCGTGGCTCCTTGTCACCGCGGTTGCGTACAGCCTCATCTTCTTCTGCGTCACCGGGCGATCCCTCCCCGCTTCGGTCGAGCTGTCTGGGTCTTCGATCGTCACCTTGGGAACAGTCTCCGACAGCCACTTCTGGCCTTCGCTGTTAGGCGACTCCGAAGCGGGGGTGGGACTGCTGATCGTCGCCTTGGTTATCAGCTACCTACCCAGCATGTACTCGGCGTTCACCCGCCGCGAGACCGGCGTGACCCTGCTCGAGGTCCGTGCCGGGAACCCTCCGTCGGCGACGACGATGCTCCTGCGTTTCCGGCGAATCGACAACGGTCTCGCCGAGATCACCGACCTGTGGCGTCAGTGGGAGCAGTGGTTCGCCGATATCGAAGAGTCCCACACGACCTTCCCGATACTCGTCTTCTTCCGATCGCCTCACGGTGAGCGCTCCTGGGTGACAGCAGCCGGAGCTCTCCTCGACGGAGCCGCACTGTGGATATCAGCCGTCGAGCACCCGGCGGACCCGAACGCCCACCTATGCATCCGCGCCGGATTCCTATCCCTGCGGCGGATCGCGGACGCTTTCGGAATACCCTACGACCCGGATCCCGCCCCGGACGGACCCGTCAGCGTCTCCAGGCAAGAATGGGACGAGGCCATATCCGAGATGCGCGACGGCGGGGTGGCAGTAGTAGAAGACCTGGACCTGGCTTGGGAGAAGTGGAGAGGTTGGCGGGTGAACTACGACACTGTCCTGCTGCGCCTGGCGAGGCTCATCGAGGCGCCTCCCGCCCCGTGGGTGTCGGATCGCTCTCCGATGGGAGGCTACCGGGATCGGTGGGTTTCCCGCCGGACCGCCCGAAGAGCCAGCGGGCGCCGGCGATAGCAGCACCGATACCGAGCAGAACGGGGACGATCCCGAAGAGGTCGGCTGCGTCGTTCTGCGGGCCGGGCACGGCGACGGTGACGTTCGGTCCGCCGACGATGGTGATCACAGACCCGGCCCCCCGGGGTAGCGTCGACGCGGGCGCCACAGAACTGGACGGAGGCGACGTCGAAGAGGAGGCCTGGGCGAAGGCGACCACGAAAACCCCGCCGACGTCGAAGCTGTGCACACCCCACCTTCTCGCACCCAGAGGAGCCTTGGCAAGCCGCGCTGCTAGCTGTCCGCTCCGGGCAGCGCCGCGCGGCGGGTAGTCTCGCTAGCATGTCGGACTCTTGGCTGATCGAACCCTCCGGTCCCCTGCGGGGTGAAGTGGAGGTCCGCGGCTCCAAGAACGCTGTGACCAAGCACATGGTAGCGGCGATACTCGCCCGGGAACCCAGCACCATCTCGAACGTCCCCGAAGTCGGCGACGTCGAGATCACCGCGCAGATCCTCTCAGCCCTCGGAGCGGGAGTCGAGCGCAGAGGCGACGCCATCACCGTTACGCCTCCCGAAGGGCCCGGCTCGTCGGTGCCTCTGTCTTTCAGCGGGCTCAACAGGATCCCCGTGCTGCTGCTGGGGCCCCTCCTGCACCTGACCGGGGAGGCCTTCGTTCCGAGGGTCGGAGGCGACCAGATAGGCGGACGACCCGTCGACTTCCACGTCGAGGCCCTCAGGGCTTTCGGGGCTGAAGTGGACGTCACCGCCGAGGGTATAGCAGCGCGCTGCCGAGGTCTCAAAGGTGCGATCATCGAGCTTCCCTACCCGAGCGTGGGAGCCACCGAGTCGGCTCTTTTGTGTGCCGCGCTGGCCGAAGGCAAGTCCGTCATCCGCAACGCAGCGAACGAGCCGGAAGTCCTGGAGTTGGCGTTGTTCTTGCAGCGGATGGGCGCGTGTATCGAACTGCGCCCCGACCGGCGGATCATAATCGAGGGCGTCCCCAAGCTCCACGGGGCCAGGACGCGCCTTCAAGGCGACCGCAACGAAGCTTTCAGCTATCTGATCGCCGGTCTGCTCACGAAAGGGCAGGTGCGCGTCGTGGGATGCAACCAGGACCGTCTGGTCACTGCTATCACGACATTGATGAAAATGGGAGCCGTGGTCGAGATCGACGACTCCGGCCTGACAGCGTCAGCGCCAAACGGGTTGCGACCAGCGGCCGTGCAGACCGACGTCCACCCAGGGTTCATGACCGACTGGCAGACACCTCTGATGGTCCTTTTCACCCAGTGCGAGGGAATGTCGGTCCTGCACGAGACGGTCTACGAGGACCGTTTCGTGTACGTGCCGGCCCTCAAGCAGATGGGCTGTGAGATAGAGCTGTTCTCGACCTGCCTAGGAGGATCGGCCTGCCGCTTCCACGAGAAGAGCTACCTGCACTCGGCTGTAGTTCGCGGCGTGTCGAAGCTGACCGGCGCAGAAGTAGACATCCCCGACGTCCGGGCCGGTTTCTCCAGCGTCATAGCCGCCGCAGCGGCCCAAGGCCCCTCGCTGCTTCACGGGGTGCACCACCTCGAACGCGGCTACCATCGCCCGGCCGAGCAGCTGCGCTCACTGGGGCTGGACCTACGCACGAAATGACCCAGGCGTCCCTCATAGCCCAGGCGGCTGACAGCGCCGCCGGCTCGTTGTACCGCTTCGACGGGCGTTTCTACCACCCCCAGCCGGTGACCACAGGCCCGTGGAATCCCAACGCCCAGCACGGCGGCCCGGTCGCAGCTCTGCTCGCAGGCGCCTTGGAAGCCGGCGACGGTAACGCTTTGGTTCGCATCACGGTAGAGCTACTGCGGCCCGTTCCTCTCAGCGCGCTGAGCCTGACGCGGCGCATCGTAAAAGCCGGACGCAGCGTCACGGTCATCGACGCTACGATCAGCGCCGACGGTGTCGAGGTGGCAACCGCCCGGGGGCTCAACCTGCGCCGCTTGGATGTCGCCGCTCCTTCTCGGAGCGCTTCTCCCCCACCGGCGATACCCTCCCCCCAGCCCACCCCGAGCGGGGCTCGACGCACACCGTTCGCCTCTGCGGTCGAGATGCGCTTCGTCGAGGGAAGCTGGGAGGAGATGGGACCGGCTACGCTTTGGACGAGGCTTCTGCTGCCCGTCGTGGACCAAGAACCGGTCACCGCCATGCAAAGAGCAGCCGCGGCCGCTGACTTCGCAAACGGGATCAGCCGGGTCGTGGACTTCGAGACGCACACGTTCATAAACGCGGACCTCACCGTAGCCATATCCCGATCCCCCCGAGACGAGTGGATCGGATTCGAGATGGTCAGTCACGTTTCTGGCCAGGGCACGGGCCACGCGGAGAGCAGGATCTTCGACACCGCCGGGACCATAGGCCGGTCGATACAGTCCCTGATCGTCACCGAAAAAAGCCCCGAGACGTAGTCCTGGCAGGGGGTGCTTTACAGCGCGGTCCCCGGCCGTCAAGCGCCGGCGGGTTCAGACGGTGCCGCGTGGCGTAGACGGCGCAGAGCGAGGGATGCTGCTGCGAGTCGATCCCCGCAGCTCGCAGCGGGCGAGTCGAGAACCTCCGATGCGGCCAGCACGCGCAAGGTGATTGGGTCGCTGCTCGCAGCGGCCTTCCCGTCCAGGCGCGCCGCCTGAACGGAGACCTCACGACGCCACGCTGCTAGGTCGTCCATGATCGAGCGCGCCTGCCAGACTAGTAGCTTCGACGGCGGCGGGGAGGACTCCAAGGCCGTGCCGACGACGTCGGCTATCCGCTGTACTAGTGACCCGGACGCTCCGAGCGAGTCCCAACCGGTGAGCGCTTCGAGGAGGTCCACGTCGCTGCTACTAGCCGAACCTACGGCTTTTATGATCTCCGCGCGACGGGTCGCCCTACGGACCTGACGGGACAGGGTCGCCGTCTCGCCGGTCTCGTCGTCCCCGTCAGCGTTGCCGGGCCGAGCAGGCAGAGCTCCTTCGAGTTGCGAAACAGTCGCCGTGTAGGTTTCAGCGCGCTGGCTGGCTGGGCTGTCGCCGGCTTCTAGGAGGTAGCACCTGGCGACCCTGCCGACGGCAGCGGCCAGCTGATCTCTCAGTTCGGCCTCTTCGGAGGCTTCGAGCTTGGCAGCTAGAGCGTCCAGGCGCGCCCAAAGCGTCCCGGCGTCGCACACCCGCCGAGCGACCCAGAAGGCTGTGGCCACGTCGGCCAGGCGGCAACCGAGCTCACTGGCCAAGTCGTGCGCCCAGACGATCCCCATCCGGTCGACCATGTCCCCTGCGACGTCGGTGGCCGCTAGCTGGTTGTAGAGGCGATGGCGTGGTATCAGATCTGAGAACACCCGGCGCAGCTCAGAGGGGAAGTAAGCGTGCACCGCGTCGGCGAAGACGGGGTCTGCTGCGGCGCCGCTGGTCTCTAACGACTTGACGATATCCGACTTGGCGTAGGCGAGCAGCGTCGCAAGCTCAGGCCTGATCAGACCGGCGCCGGCCTTTCTGCGCACCTCGAACTCGACGCGATCGGGGAGGACCTCTACGCCGCGGTCGAAGAGCCCGTCGCGTTCGAGGGAGTCGACCAGGGACTCGTAGGAGTCAAGCTCGCGTTCGCTGCGTCTAGCAGCTCGGTTGAGAGCAACCACACTGTGGTCGACCTGGGCGAGGACCGAAGCCGCCACTTCCTCCTCCGCCCGCTTTAGGTACCCGTCCCTGTCAGACTCCGACAGCCGTCCCTCGGAGATCGCCCGTGCCAAGAGGATCTTGAGGTTCACCTCCCGATCCGAGGTGGCCACGCCGGCGGCGTTGTCGATGAAGTCGGCGTTGACCCTGCCACCTCTCCTGCTGTAGCGAAGGCGGGCCCGCTGGGTTACCCCGAGGTTCGCACCTTCTCCTATTACGCGGGCTCTCACCCGCTCAGAGGTGATCCGGACCGTGTCGTTTGCGTGGTCGGCGACGTCCGCGTCTGACTCTTCGGGGGCCGCCACGAACGTCCCGATACCACCGAACCACAACAAGTCGACCGGGGCGGCGAGGATCGCCGACACGAGCTCCGGCGGGCTGGTATCTCCGGGGGTAATGCCAAGAGCCTTGGCAGCCTCGGGGCTGACAGGAACAGACTTGGAGTCCCTCGGCCACACTCCCCCTCCTTTTGAGATCAGGCTCCGGTCGTAGTCGTCCCAGCTCGAACGCGACAGACGAGCGAGCCGGCAACGCTCCTCGAAGGACAGCTTCCGATCCGGTTCGGGATCCACGAAGATGTGGCGGTGGTCGAAAGCGGCCACCAACTCGATCGCTGAGCTTTGGATCATGGCGTTGCCGAACACGTCGCCTGACATGTCGCCAACCCCTACTACACGGAAGGGATCTTCGGAAACGTCGATCCCGAGCTCCTTGAAGTGGCGGCTTACCGCCACCCAGGCGCCTCTCGCGGTGATACCCATCGCCTTGTGGTCGTAGCCTCGGGAGCCTCCCGAGGCGAACGCGTCGCCTAGCCAGAAACCTCTGCGCTCCGCCAGGGAGTTCGCCAGATCGCTAAAACTGGCAGTTCCCTTGTCAGCAGCTACCACAAGGTAAGGGTCCGGTCCGTCCGCAGCGAACACAGTGGGAGGCGACACCACCCGGTCGCCTCGATAGTCGTCGGTTACCTCCAATAGCGCAGCGATGAAAGTCTCGTAAGCGGACTCCACTTCCTCTAGCGACGGTCGGCTCCGATTGGCGGAACGCCCGAAACCTCCGGCAGTCTGGCGCACCACGAAACCCCCTTTGGCTCCAGTCGGTACGATCGGTGCGTTCTTCTTGACCTGAGCGAACGCCAAGTCGAGAACTTCTGTGCGGAAGTCGTCAGGACGTTCACTCCAGCGGATACCCCCACGAGCTACCCGGCCGGCCCTTAGATGGATTCCCTCCACCGCCGTGGAATGCACGAACGTCTCGACCTCGGGACGCGGCGGGACTGACTCAGGTACCGCCCTTCCGTCGAGCTTCAATACCAGCGCCGGGGGGGACACCCGCAATCCGTCTGAAGCGCTTTGCCATTCGGGACTATAGAAATTCGTTCGCCAAGTGGCGTCGACCAGTGCGAGCAGCCCGCGAAGCGACCTGTCGTCGTCGAGGTGAGCGACCGAGGCGAGATTATCGACGCATGCTCGCCGGGCGGCGTCGACCGCCGTCGGCGAACTTGGGGCAGTCGCTCGGGCGGTGTCGAATCGTGCCGAGAAATAGGAAATGAGCGCCGCTGCGAGCTCGGGGTAAGCCACAAGGGAGTCGGCTGTGGCATCGAGGTCGACGGCGGGTACCACCTGAGACCAGTAACGCACGTAGCCGCGTAGCACTACCACCTGACGCCATGTGAGCCCCGCCACGAGCACGAGACGGTTTAATGGGTCGATGTCGAAGAGACCGGCCTCGCCGGCGCTCAAAGCGTCGACCAGGCGCTCCGAGAAGCTTGCGGGGTTCGCCAGGGCGCCCCGGCCGTCAGCGGCGTCTCTGACCCTGAGCGCCATGTCGTCGACGTGCACTCCACCCCCGGGGGCGCCGACTGTGAGAATCTGAATCGGGACCGATTCGACCAGACTGAGACCGAAACTTTCCAGGACTGGCACTATCTCAGCCAACTCGCCACGCTCCTGAGAGAACCGCCTGATACGAAACGAGCTGTCAGGATCGCGGGCTTCTCTCACCACGAAACGCCCTGCGTTGCCGTCGAGGCGGCGTATCACCTCAAGTTCCTCTACGGCCTCCGCAGGGCTCGTCGTGTCCCTGTATCCCGGCGGAAGGCTTTCGAGCTTGACGCTGGTCACTTCGACACCAGCGACCCTGCTCAGTGCCAGGACGCCGTTGTCCCATGACTGGTCAGTATGTGCTGTCATGTCGACCATCATCGCGCTCCACTCCCGGCGACACCCACTAGTTGCGCCCTGCGTGGCTAACCTTGCCCCCATGTCAGTATCCTTCGAGCGAGACGGGGCGCTCGCTGTTCTACGTTTCGACGACGGCAAGGCCAACGTGTTGAGCCACGCTGTAATAGAGGAGTTCCACGCTCACCTCGATCAAGTGGAGGCAGACGAGACTCTCGGCGCGACCGTGATCGTGGGCAGGCCCGGCCGGTTCTGCGCCGGCTTTGACCTAGCCACGATGAACAGCGACGCCGAGTCCATGAGATCCCTCGTCGCCGCCGGAGGTCGCCTCATCGCCCGCCTCTTCGTGCTCCCGACGCCGCTCGTTGCCGCCTGCAGCGGCCATGCTTTAGCGGCGGGAGCGCTCATGCTCCTCGCATGCGACGAGCGCCTCGCTGCCGCCGGTGGGGCGAAGATCGGCCTGAACGAGGTAACTATCGGCCTTGCCCTGCCCTCCTGGGCTGTGTCGCTCGCCCGCTACAGGCTCGCAGGACACCACTTCGACCGTTGCGTCATCCTCGGCGAGCTCACCGACCCCGATAGCGCAGTGCCCGCCGGCTTCGTCGACACGGTGGTGCAAGCAGAGTCCCTTGAGCAGGAGGCACTAGAGCGAGCCAGGGTACTCGCAGGGCTTCACAGGGATTCGGTCGCGATGACCAAGCGCCGGGCGCGTCTGGCCGTCGCACAGTCCATGACCAGCGGGATCGACGCCGACGTAGCGTCTATGACCCAGCCCCCACCCCGGCCGGCCGGATAGTCAGCCCCCGCCCCGGCCGAGCCCCGCCCCGGCCGAGCCCCGCCCCGGCCGGCTGGACAGCCTGCGGGCGGCTCCGCAGCTACACGGTGAGGGTCGCCGCCGCGACCCCGCCCAAATCACGGACAGCGTCGAGCTGGCCGGCCGTCGGAGGACCAGAGACAACTACAGTCTCGGCTACACGGCGCCAGCGCAGGCCCGCCGTGATCGACTCCAGCGCTCGCAGAGCCCCCGTGGCGTCGCCATCGGCGTGCAACACCGCAGCGTAGGGCATGGATGCCGTCGACTCGATGCAAGGGTAGTACACCTGGTCGAAGAAGTGCTTGATCGCCCCTGCCAGGTAGCCTAAGTTCACCGGGCCTACCACTACGACCCCGTCAGCGTTGAGAGCGTCGGCTGCCGAGGCCCGCAGAGCCGGCACTTCCACCACGGCCACTCCCTCGATCGCCGGGTCTCTCGCACCTTCCAGGCAGGCGCTCAACATAGCGTGAGTGGACGGCGACACCGTATGGTGTACAACGAGAAGCGTTTTGCGTACCGGTCCTTCCGGCCCGGGCGGCGGCGCTTCGAGGACGTTCACGGCTTGCGTCGAGGCGAGAGAACTTCGCACGCCCTCCAGCAGTACCACGCGGCAACGGACCGGTAAGGGCGGAACTGGTCGCCGAGGTCCTCCAACTCGCTCGGACTGGGAGCTGCGACCCCGAAAGCCAGGCCGTATCCTCTGCGCACCCCGAGATCCCCGACCGGCCAGACGTCGAGACGGCGAAGCTGGAACAAAAGAAACATCTGGGCTGTCCACACTCCAATACCCTTAACCTTGCACAGCTCAGCCACCACCGCTTCGTCGGGCATCCTCCCGACCCGTCTCGGCTCGAGGTTCACGGTGCCGTCGAGGACTTTCGCGGCCAGGTCGCAGATAGACGCCACTTTCGCGTTCGACAGGCCAGCCGAGCGCAACACGTCACGCTCCGTCGCTGCGACCGTCTCGGGACTGACAGCACTCTGCAGGGCGGAGTGAACCCTGGCGTGAATGGCCGAAGCCGCAGACCCGGCGAGCTGTTGGTGCACTATCGAACGTACGAGCGCCGCGAAGTGGGACAAGCCCGAAGCTTCGAGTCTCATCGGCCCACAAGCAGCGACAAGACCAGCGACCGCTGGACTGCGCGAAGCGAGAATCTTCGAGGCTTGCGCGTGGCTGACACGGCGGGCGCCGCTCGGGATCACCTCGGCGCTGGTAGACATCTCCGACTCCTCGCCCTGTTCGTTACCATGCCCTGCTCGTTACCATTCAGTGTAGTAGCCGGTCAGAGCTGGCAGACTGTTCACACAGTCTCGCCCTACCTATAGCCCGAGAGAAGGGGTTCATGACCACAGCAGAGTCCGTTCTTGATCCGGTCGACCTGGCCCCCGACGACACGTCGGGCCCAAGGTCCAAGACTTGGACTCAGCAAATCACACTGACAGTATTCATAGTCCTTCCTTTCGTAGCGACCGTGCTCGCCGTTCCGCTCACCTGGAACCGCGGTCTTGGCTACCGGGATGCCATCATCGCCGGGGCCCTCTACGCGATAAGCGGCTTGGGTATCACAGTCGGCTACCACCGTTACCTGACCCACCGGGGTTTCAAGACGAGCCGCCCGGTGCGGATCGGGCTCGCCATAGCCGGTTGCCTCGCCCTGCAGGCCACACCCATCCAGTGGGTAGCCGACCACCGCCGCCATCACCGCTTCTCCGACAAGCCCGGGGACCCTCACTCCCCTTGGCGCTACGGGGACAGCGCGAAGGCTCTGACCAAGGGCTTCTTTTACTCTCACGTGGGATGGCTGTACGACTGGGAGACGACGAACGAAAAGCGCTACGCCCCTGACCTCGTCGGGGATCCTGACATGGTGTTCATCTCACGCTTCTACGTTGCCTGGGTGGCTCTATCCCTTCTCATAGCCCCGCTCGTCGGAGGGCTGTGGGGATGGTCTTGGAACGCAGCCCTGACAGCGTTCATCTGGGGCAGCCTCGTCCGCATATTCGTATTGCACCACGTGACTTTCTCTATCAACTCGGTGTGCCACATCACTGGCAGGCGGCCGTTCAAGACCAAGGACCGCAGCCAGAACGTGTGGTGGCTTTCGATACTTTCCTTCGGGGAGTCATGGCACAACTTCCATCACGCGGAGCCTTCCTCTGCGCGACATGGCGTGAGGACCTTCGAGGTCGACCTGAGCGCCGGCCTGATCAAGGCGATGGAAAAGCTCCGCCTGGTGAAAGACGTCCGCTGGCCGGACCGCGCCACGATAGACCGTCGCAGGGCCGTGCCCGCCTGAGGCCTTCCGCCGGGGCCCCTAAACCCGGGTAGGCCTCGAATAGTCCAGGCGGCATAGGGGAAAACCTGACGAGCCGTGCTCGTCGGTCTTGACAGCGAGCACCTGGTGCAGTTCGATACGACGCTGGGTGAAGCCGAGCCTGGAGCCAGCCAAGTACAGTCGCCAGACCCTGGCGACTCCTTCGCCGACCTCGGCCACGGCCTTGTCCCAGTTCGCTTCGAGGTTCGCTCCCCAAGCTGCACAAGTTCGGGCGTAGTGTTCCCTGAAGTTCTCCTCGTGGCGGACTTCGAGGCCGTTATCGTGGATGGCCGACACGATCGCCCCGACTGATTCGAGCTCGCCGTCGGGGAAAACGTACCTGTTGATGAAACCGCTGGTTCTGCTTGGAGACGAGCTCACCGGGCGGGTTATGCAGTGGTTGAGAAGCCTGCCCTGGGGGCGTAACTTCGACGCAAGGAAACGGAAGTAGGCGGGAAGGCTCTTCGCTCCGATGTGCTCTGTAAGGCCGATGCTGCTCACCGCGTCGAAGCCCGTTTCGATGACGTTGCGGTAGTCGTCGTGGCGGATCTGCGCCAAATCACCAAGACCTAACTCGGCGATGCGCCGCTGTCCCCACTCAGCCTGCTGGCGCGACAGGGTGACCCCGATCACCTTCACACCGTAATGCTGGGCGGCGTGGATTACCATCGTCCCCCAACCGCAGCCGACGTCGAGGAGACGCTGCCCGGGGGCTAGCCCGAGCTTCCGGCAGACCAGGTCGACCTTCTCCTCCTGGGCCTCCTCAAGGGTCGCGTCGGCATTCGGGAACACCGCGCAGGTGTAGGCCATCGTCGGACCGAGCAGCCACTCGTAGAAACGGTTCGACACGTCGTAGTGGTGGCTGATCGCCCGCGAGTCCCGCGAAAGGGAGTGCCGCAGACCCCACCACAGGCCGGGGTGCACTTCTTGGGGGGGAGGCGGGATCGGGCGTAGCACTTTCGGGCCGAGACCCCGTAGGACTCTCAGCCTGTCGGCCCAGCCGACCTCGCCGATGTGCTCGCCTGCGAGCATCATCAAAGCCGTGAAGATGTCGCCTTCCAAGTCGAGGTATCCCGACACGTAGGCCCGCGCCAAGCCCAGGTCGCTCGGCGCAGTGGCAACGTAGTTCAGCGCCCTCGGATCGCGGATCTTGATCGTGCACAACGCCTCCGGCGGGCCGGCGACGCTGCCGTCGTAAGACTCTATAGCGAGGGGCATTCCACGACCTACGACGCTGTGGAGCACGTTGGCCACCTGGCTGCGGGGTGAAAGCATCTTCCCAGCTCCTTTGTTTCGAGACTCAAACACGGGCGTCAACTGCCTTTCACACACTTAGCGTACAGATCTGCGAGCCGGCTGTCGGGGTCGTAGCGATCTTTGAGAGTTCGATACACAGGTCCGTTGTAGAGCGCCCAGAAACGCTCCGGGTCGTAAAAGGCCGTCGAGTAAAGGGATTTGCGGCCGTCGAGGCGCTCGACTTCGTCTTCGACCCAGCGGTTGTGATAGGAGGGCCCGGCGCCGTCGCGCACCGGCACCGAGGACCAGAACCCGACGTTGACGTAGGTCTTCGAAGGGTCAAGCGGGTACAGGTTCCAGGTGACGGCGGGGTCCAATTGGCGCAGCGGGCACAGCCACACGGGAAGGATCGGAACCTCCCGGGTGAAACCGTCGAGGAATTCCGCCAGGCGTTCGACGGGGACCTCCACGTCCTGGATAACGTTCTCCCGCTCGGGCTGACCCCGACGGGCGTCCATGCGAGCTTTGATCTTGTAGCGCTCCTCGAATGCCATGATCTTCCAGTAGACGTCGCTGCGAAGAAAGCGGCGGCCGGCCAGTCTGCGCACGACCGGGTTCTGCGCGTAGAACGCCTTCGAGCACCAAAACCAGTCTGTGTCCCACCGCCACAGGTAGTCCCTGGCGCCCAGCCAATCCCTGCTGCGCTGCTGTATCGACTTGTAGTAGATGGCGTCGCGCGTGTAGTCGCTCGTCAAAGGGGCGGTGTCCGACCAGGTCCCCACGCTCAGATAGCACTCGTCCCGGGAGAACACCGTACCGTCGAGAAAGTCGACCGGCGCCCCCTCAAAACGCCTGGTCTCGCACAGAACCCCGATCGCCTCAGCGACCTCCTCGAAGGAGTCGAATCGAACGTGGCGCAGCCGCACGTATGGCGAGACCGGCTCGACCTCGATCCTCGCTCGAAGCGCGTATCCAAGCGTCCCGTAGCTGTTAGGAAAGCCGTAGAAAAGGTCGCTGTGCTCGCCTTCCGGGCGTGCTGTGACCACACGGCCGTCGCCGGTCAGCACGTCCATGTCGATCACCGTCTCGTGGGGCATGCCCGAGCGAAAGGAGGTGCTTTCTATTCCCAGCCCGCTCAGCGCCCCGCCGAGGGTTATCGTCTTGAGTTGGGGCACCACCTTCGGCATGACACCGTGAGGCAGGAGGGCATCGACGATGTGCTCGTAAGTTGCCATGCCCCCTACGTCCGCCCAGCGCCCTCGGGGGTCTACCGACAGCACGGACCCGAAGGCTGACACGTCGAGACGGTGCACCTTACCGGCCGATCGCTGCCTGAACAGGTTCGACGACTTCTTGGCCAGGCGGACCCTCTCCCCCTTCGGCACCGCCCGGTAAGATCGGGTCAGCTCGTCGACGGCCTGCTCGTAGGCGTTCGTGGTTCCGCTCGGCTTGTCAAGGGGGTGTGCCGTGCCGCGCAGTTCCGGGTTCGCCACCATGCACGCGAGGTTAACCGCCGTAGCCGGCGGCGGCTGCGGCGGCGGCGATCCAGATGTGACGCAGCGGGAAAGCTAACCACCCGTCCGGTCAGATTGCAGTTGGACGCGTGTCAGATTGCAGTTGGACGCGTGGCAGTTAAGTCCGATCTGGCGCTCTCCGGGGTAACCTGACCCGTCGTGGACAGCGAAGGCCAAGGCGGCGCAGACACCTACACCCACGGGCACTCCGAAGCTGTGCTGGCAAGCCACCGGTGGCGGACAGCCGCAAACTCGGCCGCCTACCTCCTAGGAAGGCTGCGCCCGGGGATGTCCCTACTTGACGTGGGCTGCGGGCCTGGGACCTTGACGGCTGACCTGGCGGCGAAGGTGGCACCGGGCCCCACGGTGGGTGTAGACCGTGAGCCCACGGTGCTCGACCAGGCGACTTCTGTGGCGTCTTCGGTCCGTTTCGAGGTCGGGGACGTCTACCTTCTGGGTTTCGCCGACCACAGCTTCGACGTGGTCCACGCCCATCAAGTGCTGCAGCATCTGAGCCGCCCGGTAGCGGCGCTGTCGGAGATGCGCAGAGTCTTGAGACCAAACGGCCTTCTCGCAGTGAGAGACGCTGTCTACTCGGCGTTCACCTGGTACCCCGACGACGATCGACTCGACCAGTGGCGAAGCGTGTACCAGGCTGTCTGCGAGCGCAACGGCGCCGACAGCGACGCGGGACGCAAGTTGCCGTCCCAGGTACGAGAAGCCGGTTTCACGGATCTCGCCGTTTCGAGCTCAACGTGGACGATGGCCGACGAGGCCTCGCGGCAGTTCTGGGGCGGCACGTGGTCCCGTCGATGCGTCGACTCCGGCTTCGCTTCCCAGGCAGTCCGCTACGGCCTGGCGTCCAGGGGCGACCTGGAGGAGATGGCCCAAGCCTGGTCGCGCTGGGCCGAGACCCCCGACGGCGTCTTCGTCGTCGTGCACGTCGAGGTCATGGCGGGCAGGTAAGAACGGTGGAAGTGAGTTCGCGCTTCGACGTCGTCGTCGTCGGCGCAGGCCCGGCCGGCGCCTCTGCTGCCATCACAGCAGCT
>JAJZNG010000047.1:51262-63673 GCA_021847945.1 Actinomycetes bacterium
AGCTCGCCACGGGTTGCGGACGGCGGTCATCGACAAAGCCCGGTTCCCGCGGGACAAGTGCTGCGGGGACGGTCTCACTGCGGCTGCCCTGCGGAGACTGGAGGCTCTGGGCCTGGCACCGGCTTCGGTGCAGTCATGGCAGTCGGCGTCGCGCGCTGTCGTGCAGGCTCCCGGTCTGCGGAGACTTGAGCTGCCGCTGCCCGCCGACGGGCTGTTCGCCGTCAGCGCCAGGCGATATCACCTCGACGCAGCCCTAGTGGACCTGGCGCGCAACGCCGGGGCGGCGGTCTTCGAGGGGCACGCTGTCACAAGCGTGAAAGGCGCACCGTCGGGTTCGTCGGTCGAAGTGAGGACCGCCTCCGGTCTGAGCTTGACAGCCGGCTACGTGCTGGCCGCCGACGGAATGTGGTCCGCTGTCCGCAAGCTTGTCGGCTCGGACCGGCCAGGCTACCGAGGCGAGTGGGTCGCAGGCCGGGAGTACCTGGCCGGCGCCGGTCCCCTGGCAAGAGACCTGTGGGTCTTCTTCGAGCCTGACATGCTACCGGGATACGCCTGGTCCTTCCCGCTGGCCAACGGGTTGGTGAACGTCGGCTACGGAGTCCTGCGTGACAGCGAAGCCCACGCAAGCGGCCTGCGCGGCCAGCGCGTGGACTGGACGAGCCGTCCGGGCATAGCCGAGGTTCTGGGGTCGGTCGCCGTCCCCGCGGGACGGTGGTCCTCGTGGCCCATACCCGCCCGCCTGGGGCGCGCACCTCTGTCAGCACTGGGAGGGAGGGTCCTTTTTTGCGGTGACGCAGCCGGATCGTGCGATCCGATGACCGGCGAGGGCATCGCCCAGGCGCTTGAGACAGGCGTCCTCGCCGTGAGTTGCATCTCCCGAGCCGGCCCTTCCCGGCCGGACAAGGCGGCCGGGAGCTACGAGCGCACCCTGCGCTGGGGCGTGCAGATAGACCATGGCATGTCGCGCGTGTTCTCGCGCGTGCTTGCCCGCCGGGGAGGTCCCGCCAAGGCGTTGTCGATCATCTCCTGGAGCGACTGGAGCCGATCGAACTTCGCCCGTTGGATGTTCGAGGACTACCCGAGAGCGGTCCTTGCCACCCCTCAGCGCTGGAGGCCGGGGATGCTCGCCAGGCCGGGCGCTTACCGTGCGACGCCCAACGGGTGAGCCCACCCCCGGTTTGGAAGCGGTCATAGTTCGCCGCTACCGTATCCGCCGTGACAGAGATAGGTTTCGACGGACGGGTTGCGATCGTTACCGGGGCGGGCGGGGGTCTCGGCCGCCAGCACGCCCTGCTTATGGCCTCCAGAGGGGCGCGCGTCGTGGTCAACGACGTCGGCGGGTCCGTTCACGGCGAGGGTGCGGACCGCGGGCCGGCACAGAGGGTTGCGGACGAGATAGCACAGGCGGGCGGCGAGGCGGTCCCCGACACCAACAGCGTCGCCACCGCTGAAGGCGGAAAGGCGATCGTTGATCACGCCCTGGAGGCTTTCGGCCAGGTCGACATCGTCGTGAACAATGCGGGCATCCTCCGGGACAAGACTTTCCACAACCTCACCCCGGAGCTTCTCGAGCCGGTCCTCGACGTGCACCTGAAAGGAGCGTTCTACGTCACCCAGCCGGCGTGGGTGAAAATGCGCGAGCAGGGCTACGGCCGTGTCATAAACACGACTTCCCAGTCGGGCGTGCTCGGCAATTTCGGCCAGGCTAACTACGGCGCAGCGAAGATGGGGCTGGTGGGCCTCACCCGGGTTCTGGCTCTCGAAGGCGCCAAGTACAACATCAAAGTGAACGCCATAGCGCCTCTAGCCCGCACGAGGATGACCGAGGACCTGATGGGGGACGCCGTGGAGAAGCTGCGCCCCGAGTTGGTGTCCCCTGTGGTCGCCTGGCTGGCGTCGCAGGAGTGCTCGGTGAGCGGAGAGGTTTTCACCGTCGCAGCGGGGCGCGTGGCACGATTCTTCGTAGGGATGACGAAGGGCTACTTCAACCCGGACCTCACCGTGGAGGACGTAGCCGACCATCTCTCAGAGATACGCGACGAGACCGGCTACAGCGTCCCGGCGAGCGCCGGGGAGGAGACCGCTTTCCTGTTCGAGATGATGTCACGCTTCAACGCCGGCTGATCCGGCTCCTTCGACGCCGGCCGATCCAGCACCGAAAACTTCGCTGAGCAGCACCGGGACCGCCACGTCAAGCTGGTCGAAGGTGGCGCTAGAGGGCTCCCGGTCCGGTCGCCAGCGCACGAAGCGGGCGGTGTGGCGGAGCCTGCCCGCTTGGAGCTGCTCGAACTCGGCCTCGACGACGAGATGCGGGCGCAACGCCTCGAAGGACATGTCCTTGCCCGCACTCCACCTGCTCGGATAGCTCGGCCCTCTCCCCAGGCGCTCATCAAGTCCCATCTCTACGCCACCGTCGTGTTCCGGCCCACGGTCGAATGAAGCTGCGACCCACGGGTGTCGCTCTGGGTTGCGGTACCCGTCGAGGTCCTCGACGAGCTTGCGTCTTTGCGCAACGGGGAAAGACCCGATCACACCGACGTGATGCAAGTCCGGTCCGTCGTATAGCCCGAGCATCAACGAGCCGACCATAGACGTGTCCGCTCGATGCCAGCGGAACCCTCCGACCACGAATTCACCCGTCCGCCGGTGCTTTACTTTGATCATCTCACGTCTCGCCGGCAGGTACGCCAACCCGGCAGGTTTGGCGACGATACCGTCCAGGCCCGCCCCTTCGAAGCGGGCGAACCACTCCCCGGCTACTAGAAGGTTCTTGGTGACCGGCGTCAAGTGAAGCGGCGGCCGGCTGTCCGCGAAGATCCCCTCAAGTATCTCGCGCCTCAGGTGGAACGGCTCGCCGGTCGTCAGCGTGTCTCCTACCGCAAGGACGTCGAAAGCCACGAAGCTCGCCGGGTGGGTCTCTGCGAGCGTGGCGACCCGTGAGCTCGCCGGGTGGATCCGCCCCGAGAGGGCTTCGAAGTCGAGTCCCCTAGGACCGGCTATCACGATCTCGCCGTCTAGAACGCACTTCGTAGCGAGCACTTCGCCCATCTGGGCTGTCAGCTCGGGGAAGTACCTGCTAAGCGAACGGCAGTTGCGGCTCTGCAACTCCACCTGCGGTCCGTCGCAGAAGGCTATGCAACGAAAGCCGTCCCATTTCGGCTCGTAGAAGAAGTCACCTGGCGGGATCTCCGCGCTGGAGCGGGCGAGCATCGGCTCGACCGGCGGCGCCAGAGGTAACGTCACTTACGCGAGACGCTCGAAGCGATGTCGGCGGCCATAGGGCTGTCCTCAAGGTCCTCCAATGGCATTGGTAGCGCCAGCGACCAGTTGGGCCACTGCTCTCGCGTGGTGCCGGGCATGTTCGGGCGCTCCTCGACTACCGCCACGTCGTCGAGAGTCACCGTCAAAAGCCTGCACGGCGATCGGCCAAGGTCGCGGTAGACGGCCGATACAGCCTCTGCGGCGCCGCCGTCGCCCCCACCGCCTGAATCCCCGGTGCCTGTGGCGCCGCCGCCGGTCACCGCCCGCACCTTCGCTGCGAGATGAGCCGAGGACTCCTCGTTGGGTCGGGCGCCTATGGAACGCTGTGCCTGCAGGTCCGAGCCGTTGTACACGCCGGCGACGGTTGGCAAGTCATGGGTGGTGACAGCCCCCATAGCCATCTCAGGCCAGGTGGCACTGGGAGCGTCCTCGAACCACCACAAGCGGTAGGAGAGAACCTGGCGAGCTGAGAGCTCCTCGCGGACTCCCTCCTCGACGGTGCCCAGGTCTTCGCCTACCACGAGCGCCCCGGCGCGCTCGGCTTCCAACGTGAGGATGTTGAGCAGGTCGTCGTGGGGATAGCGGACGTAAACCCCTTCGGCAGCGCCGTGGCCTTCGGGTATCCAGTAAAGGCGCCACAGGCCCATCACGTGATCAACGCGAATCCCCTTGGCGTGCCGGAAGGTAGCTCGAAGAGCCCGTATCCAAGGAAGGTACCCGTTGGAACGAAGCCTCCACGGGTCGAATGGGGCGAGCCCCCAGTCTTGGCCGAGGGTGTTGAACTCGTCGGGCGGAGCGCCCACCCGCGTCCCCTCCGCGAAGCATCCCCGGTACATCCACGCGTCGGCGCCGTTGGGGTCGACACCCACCGCTAGGTCGGATACGACGCCGAGCGCAGCGGAAGCCCCGCCAAGCTGGACGTCGAGAAGATACTGAAGCCAGCTGTGATAGCGCACCCGTCGAAGGAAGTCGGCGGGCCCTCCAGCGCAAAGGTCTGCGGCTACGGCCGAGTCGCGCAGGTGGGCGGGCCAGCGACGCCAGTCGGATCCGTAGGATTCTACGAGGGCGCAGAACGTGGCGTACACGGCTAGGCCTTCACCTTGAGCATCGATGTAGTCCTGAAGCTGGCGGTCGGAGTCGAAACTGCCAGCCGCCGCGAAGATCGCCTCAAGGGCCGCCGACTTGGCGTGCCACACCCGGCTGTGATCTATCAGCCGGGTGGAGTTGAAACCTCGGGCCTCCTCCGCAACGCCGGACACCACAGCAGCCGTCGTGTCCTGCACTGCCAGGGCGTCCACGTCGATATAAAGCGGGTTCTTGAAGCAGCGGCTGCCCGGATAGTAGGGGCTCGGCTCGACGTGAGCTCCCGGGCACGGTGCGTGCAGCGGGTTCACCATGGTGAAACCGGCTCCGAGACCGCCCGCCCAGCGCCCGATACGCTCCAGATCTCCCAGGTCGCCGATACCCCAGCTGCGCTTCGAGCGCGAAGCGTACAGCTGAACCGAGAAACCCCACTCGTGATCGGAAGGACACGGGGCGCGACCAGGACTGACGACGAGCGGGGTGACGTCACCGTCGTCGGATACGAAGCTGTGATAGCCAGATGCCAGACCTCCTGGCAGGCCGGCCGGCGCCGGGATCTCCGTACCGTCCTCGAGGATGACGATCCCCGGGCCGAGCGAAGGCAGCGGGTGATCCGTCCGGACCGTCACAGCCAGCGGGGCGGGCGGGCCGCCGCCCGTCGCCCCCATCTTTTCCAGCACAGCTCGCACCGCCTCGCCGGACGCTTCGTGCCATACGCCGGCGACGTCGAAAAAGCCGGGGTAAACCCCCCAAAGCCCAGGGTCCACCCACTCGGTCACACTGCCAACCTAGCCTTGTGGCGTGACCCCTTTCGACTGCCTCGCCGACCTCGCGCGCTCCGGGGTGCGTGTCGGGACCGACTCTTGGGCTGACCGGGGGCTTGTCCAATCGCAAGTGCTGTACCCGCGAAAGTCCATGGACGCCAGCCAACGGCTCGGGTTCTACTCCTCGACGTTCTCGGTGTGCGAGGTGACCACCACTTTCCGGTACCCGCCCAGCGCAGACGTCACGTCGAGATGGGTGCAGCGCTCCGCGGAGGGGTTCCGTTTCGACGTGAGCGCCTGGTCGCTTCTCACCGGCTGCCCCACCGTGCCCGACTCTTTGTGGCCGGACCTGCAGGGCAGCGTGATTCCCCGCTTCAAAGACAGCCGGCAGCTCTACGCCGCGCATCTCCCAGCCGACGTGGTCGAGGAGTGCTGGGAACGTTTCGTTCACTCGATTCGACCTCTCATCCAGGCCGGGCGCCTTGGGGCGGTCCTGCTGCGCTACCCGCGATGGTTCAGCCCCCGCCGGCAGAACCTCGACGCTATAGAGAAGGCGGTGGCGCACCTCGGCGGCGCAGCGGTGGCTGTGGAGCTGCCGTCGACGCGTTGGTACCCGTCGAGCGATCAGGAAGGGTTCTTGGAGTGGCTCGACGACCGTAACGTCGCCCTTGTCTGCACCGCCACCCCATCCGGGGATCCCAGGGGCGTCGCCCGCCGGGTGGCGTGCACGTCGGATCTCGCGTTCGTGCGGTTCGCCGGAACCCACGGCACGGCTTCCCGGCAGTGGAGATCGGCACACCTTTACTCGCCGGCGGAGCTCGAAGGCTGGGTGGGGACCCTCAGCGACCTGGCCGGCTCCGCATCAGAAACCCACATAGTCATGGGCAACGGTCCGGGTTCGGCTCCGGTTGTCAACGCCTACCAGCTCGCATGCATGCTCCAAGGCGGACCCGCCTCCCGGTGCAGGCCCGCGCCCGAAGGCCGAAGCGTCCCGGCCCCGAGAGCCAAGGCGTACGGTCGATCGTCTAGGTTGACTTCGGTGGAAACGACGTGGATAGCCGTGCGGGGCCCTTCGAAGATGAAGCTCGCAGTGCACCGCCTCGGCGGTGACGGCCCGCCGCTCATGCTCGCTCACGCGACCGGGTTCCACGGTCGCTGCTGGGCTCCAGTGGCCGAACAGTTGACCGACCGCTTCAGCGTTTGGGCGCTCGACCAGGCAGGGCACGGTTCTTCGGATCGGCCCGCCGACGGCCGCTTCGAGTGGGAGCTTCTCGCCTCAGACCTTCTTGAGGTTATCGACTTCCTGGGCGGTGACGGCTGGCGGATCGGCGGGCATTCCCTAGGGGGCGGCGTAGCGCTGCTCGCCGAGGCGGCCCGCCCGGGGACTTTCGATTCGATCTGCTGCTACGAGCCGGTGGTGGTCCCGCCGTGGGCGCGTGACCCTGAGGGGACACCGCCAGCAGCCGCCGAAGCTACGCAGACGCAGGGGCCGGGGCAGACGCGAACTTCCGTCTCGCTTGCCACTCTCGCCAGGAAGCGCAGAGCGACTTTCGACTCGCGGTCTGCCGCGCTCGCCAACTACCGCTCTAAACCGCCTTTTGCCGAGTTCTCACCGTCATGCCTAGAGCTTTACGTCGAGTACGGCTTCGTCGACAACGCTGACGGGTCCGTCAGCCTCGCCTGCCAGCCCGACGACGAAGCCGCCGTGTTCGACATGGCACCTGCCAGCCCGACTTGGAACCTCCTCGGGTCGATCCAGGCGCCGGTGACGGTGTTCGCCGGGAAGAGAGGCGACGACCCGGTCGGTTCATGGGCGGAGACGATCGCCTCCCGAATCCCTAAAGGGCGGTTCCGGTCTTTCGAATCCCTCGACCACTTCGGACCGATGACCGCTCCCGGCGAAGTCGGCCGGGCCTTCGCCGAATCGTTCTGACGTGGCACTCCCCCTTCCTAGCTCGCTGTCGCCTTCCAAGGTGACCGCCTTCAAGGACTGCGCCCTGGCGTTCCGTTTTTCTGTCATCGAACGTCTGCCGGAGCCGCCGTCGCCTTACGCCGCTAAGGGAACCCTCGTTCACCGGGCGTTGGAGCTTCTCATGTGGCAGGAGGAGCCGCCAGATCGAACTCGCGGAGCTGCTCTTCGCAAGCTGGCCGTGGCCGTACCTGAGGTCCTCGACAGCGACGAGTACCGCGGCCTGTGTTTGTCGGACAAGGAGCGCTCCGACTTCGTCGACGACGCTGTCAGTCTGATCGACAATTATTTTATGATTGAGGATCCTAACGACGTCCGGGTGTTGGGAACCGAGCTTCGCATGTCAGCCCAACTCGGTTCGCTGCGCCTTTCGGGAATAATCGACCGTTTGGAGCTCGACGGGGACGAGCTCGTAGTCACCGACTACAAGACCGGCCGCGCGCCTGGTGCGAACTTCGAGCAGTCCAAGCTCGGCGGAGTCCACTTCTACGCCTTCTTGTGCTCCGAGGTTCTGGGCCGTCGCCCCGACAGGGTCCAGCTTCTACACCTTCGCGAGCCGCTCGTGATCTCGACCGTCCCCTCCGAGCAGTCGGTGATCGCACTTCGCCGCCAAGCCGGCGCGTTGTGGTCGGCCGTGGTGATGGCCTGCGACCGCGAGGACTTCAGGCCGAAGCCGGGCAGGCTCTGCTCTTACTGCTCTTATCGTGACTACTGTCCCGCAGTGGGCGGCGACCTGGCGCTCCTCGAAGCCTCCGCAGCCCGAGCCGGCAGCACTGCGAGGGCTTCGGGCCCGGACGCGAGACTGTGAGGACCATGCCGACGATCCCTTTACCTCGAATCTTCGAGCCTTTGGACAAGGTGGCGGACACCTTCTTCGAGCGCAACCTGCGTAACAGCCGCGCAGTGGACATGGTTATGTACACTGCCAGCGCCGTCGGGGATCACGGCGTCGTGTGGTTTGCTATCGCCGGGGTGCAGGCCGCTAGGCGCGCGCAGCGCGGTGCACCATGGCGGCGACGGTTCGCGAGGGTGGCCGTTGGTCTCGCAGCAGAGTCCGTGGTGGTCAACGGTCCGGTCAAGCTGCTGTTCCGCCGGAGCAGACCGCTGCACGAAGGGCCCCGGCCGATGCACCTGCGTCAGCCTCGAACGAGCAGCTTCCCGAGTGGTCATGCGGCGGCGGCCTTCTTCGGCGCCGCCTTGCTTCGAGACGACGACCCGGCGTGGCCCGTGTACTACCTGCTCGCTGTCATAGTGGCGGCGAGCAGGGTGCACGTTCGGATACACCACGCTTCCGACGTCATCGGAGGTGTGGCCACCGGGGTGCTTCTAGGCGAGATGGTCCGCAGGCTTGTACCGGTAGAGGAATGACACCGGGGGTTGCGGGGTTGGTGTATGCATGCCTCAAAGTTTCTCGGTGACATGGGATTACCGCTGCCCGTTCGCTCGGATCGCTCACGACCACATACTGACCGGCCTCGAAGCCGGGGCGGACTGGGACGTAACGTGCCTAGCGTTCTCGTTGGACCAAAGCCACGTCGAAGACGGCGGGACCCCGGTGTGGGAAGAACCGGAGCGCTACCCGGGGATGCTCCCGAACCTCGCTGGGATTGTCGTGCGGGATCGCCAGCCAGAGCTTTTCAGGCGCGCTCACAGGGCGCTTTTCTCGGCCCGCCACGACGAGTCTCTCGACCTGCGGGACCGGGCGATAGTCGGAAAAGTTCTCGACTCTGCCGGCGTCGACGGAGCCGGCGTGCTCGCCGAGATAGATGCCGGCTGGCCCCTGCTAACCCTTCGCGACGAGCACACCAAAGCGGTGGACGAGCACGCCGTGTTCGGGGTTCCAACTTTCATCGCCGGGCACGAGGCAGCTTTCGTCCGTCTCATGCGCGGCCCGCGGGGCAACTCGGCGGTAGCAATCCGCACCGTCGAGAAGGTCCTGGACATCCTCGTCGGCTGGCCGGAGCTCAATGAGTTCAAGCACCCGACGATCTCGAACTGAGCCGGCAGGCCCGAATCGGCCCCGTGTCCAACTTAGCTCGGTTGGCCTGAGCCCGGGTGAGACGGTGCGCTGGCAGGTCACGCCCGGAGGCCGGTGGCGGAGCGGGGCGGCCCTGCACATAGAGCTCGACGGCAGCCTCGGGGTTCGTGACACCAACGGGGCACTTCGCAGCCTGCGCCTCGATCGTGTACAGGTGCGCCGCTCCGACAAGGCGCCCCCGAGCGCGTGGGAAGCCCTCACCGACCGCATGGCGCGCGCCGAGCAACTGACCTTGCTGTAGGGTGCCGGTCCCTTCGCAGCCCGTCGCAGCTGGGCTGTCAGCGGGCGTGGTTTGCGCTGGGAATCGGCTCCGCCTCCGATCCCGGCGCGGCGAGACGGTCGCGGTCGTGTTTCGCGTAGGAACCGACCTGCTCCTGGCCTGACATGGCGGCGATCGCCTCCATGACCTTGTCGGTCATGCGCCTGAAGTCCTCCGATCCCAGCGGAGGACCCGAGGCGTCCCGAGGGGCGAACCGGATCGGCTCGCCGAACATTACGGTGACCTTCTTTCCGGGCCGTGGAAGCATCGCACCGACAGGCTGAACGGCTGCCGTACCGAACTGTGCGACGGGCACGATCACCGCCGAGCAGTCGACCGCCAAGCGGGACACCCCCGTGTGGCCCCGGTAGAGGCGCCCGTCGCGAGACCTCGTGCCTTCGGGGTATATGCCGAGCACACCGCCCCGGTCGAGGACCTGGCGGGCTGCTGCCAGGGCACGCTCGGAAGCCGAGCCGCCTTCGCGCGCGAGTGGGATCATACCGACCGCGCGGAAAAACCAGGCGGTCTTCGCCGACTCGAAGTACTCGGCCTTAGCGACGAAAGTGACCCGCCTGCGAACGCACATCGGCAGGAAGATGCTGTCGATGAAAGACCGGTGGTTGCTCGCGAGGATGACTGGACCCGACCTGGGCACGTTGGACCTCCCGACGCAGCGCACCCGGAACACCACACGCAGAAGCGGCGTCAGGAGGATCTTCAAAGCCCAGTAGGCCACCTTTTTACCCCAGTTTCGTCAAGGACCTGCGCAGGTTACGAACGGCCTGGCCGATACGCTGCTCGTTCTCGATCAGGGCGAACCTCACGAAGCCCTCGCCGCCCTTACCGAAGCCGACACCGGGTGACGTTGCCACCTCGGCCTCGGTTACGAGGAATTTAGCGAACTCAAGCGAGCCCATCTCAGCGTAAGGTTCGGGTATCGGGGCCCAGACGAACATAGTTCCTTTGGGTGGGGTGACCTGCCAGCCGAATCGGTTCAGGCCGTCGCAGAGAGCGTTGCGGCGGGACTGGTAGATCTCGTTGACCTCTTTGGGGTAGTCCGGCGCCTCGTTGAGCGCCACGATGGACGCTATCTGGATGGGCTGGAAAGTTCCGTAGTCGAGGTAGCTCTTGAGCTTTGTCAGCGCCGCTACGATCTGGGGGTTGCCGACCATGAAAGCCATCCTCCACCCTGCCATGGAGAAGCTCTTGGTCAGCGTGTAAAACTCGACCGACACGTCTTTAGCCCCTGGGACCTGCATTATCGACGGCGGCTGGTAGCCGTCGAACGACGTGTCGGAGTACGCGAAGTCGTGCACGAGTATCACGTCGTGCTCCCTGGCGAACTCCACGAGGCGGGTCATCCACGCGATGTCCACGCACTCGGTGGTCGGGTTGTGGGGAAAAGAGAATACGATGCCCCTCGGGCGGGGCCAAGTGGACTCCCAGCTGTTCATCAGGTTCGCGAAGAAGTCCTGGTCGGGTCCGAGCCGGACCTGCTGTACGTCCGCTCCCGCGAACAGAGGCGCGTAGATGTGGATCGGGTAGCTGGGCGTCGGAACGAGCGCCGTGTCGCCAGGACCGACGAGCGTCCACATGAGATGCGACAAGCCTTCCTTGGCTCCTATCGTGGCGACCACCTCGCTGTCAGGATCCAGCTCAACCCCGAATCGGCGCAGGTACAAGTTGGAGATGGCCAGACGAAGCTTCGGGATGCCCTTCGAAGCTGAATACCTGTGGTTGCGGGGATTGCGCGCCGCTTCGGCCAACTTCTCGACGGCGATCTCGGGGCTCGGGATGTCCGGATTCCCGAATCCCATGTCGACCACGTCGCGCCCTGCTTGGCGCGCCTCGTCGCGAAGTTGGTTGATGATGGCGAAGACGTAGGGCGGCAGCCCGTTGATCCGACGGAATTCCACGAGCCGAGGTTACTAGAACGGCCGGTTCAGGAAACTACGCCACCGTCCGCGCCCGGCGCCGCGGCCATCGCCATGAGACCAGCGCCGACGGCGGCGGACCGCTCCCCGAGCGAGGCGGGGAGAACCGGCACTTGGGGGCGGACCCGTGCACCCATCGCCAGTCCGTCGAGACTGGCCCTGACCGGTGCCATCAGCACTTCCCCGGCTTTGACCAGGCCGCCGCCTACGACCACGACCTGAGGGTCGAAGATGTTGACCAAGTTGGCTATCCCGATAGCCACGAAACGCCCGAGGCGGGCCATCAGGCGCAGCGCGTCGGGATCGCCGTCGATGGCCGCTGCGGTCACGTGCTCGCCGGTAACCGCCACCGGGTCACCTCCGGCGAGCTCTAAGACGCGCGGGGTCAGGCCGTTGCGGGCGTCTTGGCGGGCGAGCTCCCCGAGCGCGCTGCCAGACGCGAAACGCTCCCAGCAGCCCCTGTTGCCGCACGGGCATGGCGGTCCGTCTACTTCGACGACCATATGGCCGAACTCGCCCGCCATCCGGTGGGTCCCCTCGTAGAGACGGCCGTCTATGACGATCCCTCCGCCGATGCCGGTGCCGAGGGAAACCATCAACATGTCAGTGCTGCCCCTGCCCGCCCCCGAGGAGTACTCCCCCCAGGCTGCGCATGTGGCGTCGTTGCCGATCCAAAGTCTGGTCCCGCCGAGACGACGAGATACCAGTTCTCCCAGGCGGGTACCGATCTACGACTGCAAGTTGGGGGCGAATAGGATCGTCCCTTCGGAGTCGATCAAAGCGGGCACCCCGATACCCACCGAGGCGGGCGTCCCGCCGCTTATACGCACCGCGACGTCGGTGACCTGTGCGACCAGGTCTGCGCCTCTTATCGGCTCCTTGGTCGCGTCGACGACTTCGCCGTCGGCTCCTAGGAGGACCGCCAGGAGCTTCGTGCCGCCGACGTCCACGCCGACAGCCGGGCCTCGCCCCGAGGTCAACGCCGGTGCCTCAGTTACCGGCGACGCGCGCCAGCAGCCGTCGCATGCCGGCCAGCCAGCGGTCCCGGTCGGCAACTTTGGCTTTCTCGTACTCGTGAACCTGGGGGTGCGGAAGGATCAGGA
>JAJZNG010000026.1 GCA_021847945.1 Actinomycetes bacterium
GTCGCTCTGGGCGGCCAGACTCCGCTCAAGCTGGCGGGCATGTTGCCCGCCGAGCTGCTCCTCGGAACTCCCGCGTCGTCGATAGACCTTGCCGAGGACCGGGAGCGCTGGAGCGGTCTGTGCTCCGAGCTCGGCATACCCCAGCCTCCCGGGGGAACGGCGACGAACTTCGACGAGGCCCGCCGCATAGTAGAGACGGTCGGCTACCCGGCTCTGGTGAGACCCAGCTACGTTCTCGGTGGGCGTGCCATGGAGATCGTCTACGACGAGGAGGACCTGCGCAGAGCGATGCAGGAGATGGCCGTGTTCGGCTCCCTCGGTCGCGAAGGCGGGCTGTCAGCAGACCGGCCTGTCCTGATCGACCGGTTCCTCGAAGATGCGATAGAGGTCGACGTCGACGCCATCCGGGATGCAGCCGGCGAGGTGCTCATAGGTGCGGTGATGGAGCACGTCGAAGAGGCCGGCGTGCATTCCGGCGACAGCGCGTGTGCTATACCACCCCAAACTCTTGGTAACGCCACGGTCCAGACGATCGAGGCGTACACAGCGGCCATAGCACGCGCCCTCGAAGTGGTCGGGCCGATCAACGTGCAGTTCGCCGTCAAAAAGACAGCGACTCCCAAAGACGGCGACTTTCGGGCCGGCGACCATCCCGGCGACCATCCCGGCGACCATCCCGGCGACGTTCCCCGCAACGACACAGGGGACGAGGTCTACGTGATCGAAGCGAACCCTCGAGCCAGCAGGACGGTGCCGTTCGTTTCGAAAGCCACCGGGGTGCCGCTCGCCCAGGTGGCGGCTCGGGTGATGGCCGGGTCCAGCCTGGGGGAACTGCGAGACGAAGGTCTCCTGGTCGACCCGGTCGGAGGCGGTCACGTGTCGGTGAAAGAGGCGGTTCTTCCCTTCTCGCGTTTCCCCGACGCAGACACCCTGCTCGGCCCGGAGATGCGTTCCACAGGGGAGGTAATGGGCATCGACACCACGTTCGGCCTGGCTTTCGCTAAGAGCCAGGACGCTGCCGGTGACCGGCTGGTGTCGTCTGGGACCGTGTTCTTCTCCCTGGCCGACCGGGACAAGGCCGCCGGCGTGGACGTCGCTCGCCGCTTCGCCGATCTCGGCTTTGCGCTTGCAGCCACTGACGGCACAGCAGAGTTCTTCGAGGCTGCCGGGGTCCCCGTTGCGACGAGAGTCGCCAAAGTCGGGGAAAGTTCCCTCCGATCTGAGGGGAGCTCCCCGAACCGCGAGAGCGGGCCGGACGCACAGAGCAGGCCGGACGCTGCTGCTCTGATCCGAGACGGTAAGGTCCAGCTCGTAGTCAACACCCCACGCGGGAGAGGACCGCGTGCCGACGGAGCCTATATACGCCGGGCGGCCAACAGTCATAGGGTCGCTTGCCTGACGACACTCGCGGCCGCTCGAGCGGCTGTCGGGGGCATCGCCGAGCGCAGACTCGAACCGCTCCGGGTGAAAAGCCTCCAGGAGCATCACCAGCTCCCCTCGGGGACCAGACGAGGCGCGTGAAACCCGTCGGCCGCCGGTCGAGCCGCGCAGCTGTTGACGTGCCCAGGCTAGAGACCCGCGTCGGGGACGTCGTGCTGGCGAACCCTGTCATGACGGCGTCGGGTACCTCGGGATACGGCCGGGAGCTGGCCGGTTACGTGGATCTCGCCTCGCTCGGGGCCGTCGTAGTCAAATCCTTATCTGCGCAACCCTGGCAGGGCAATCCCGCTCCAAGGGTGATCGGAACGGCCTCGGGGATGCTCAACAGTGTCGGGCTCGACAACCCCGGGATGGCCGAATGGCTCAGGCGTGACCTTCCGCCTCTCGCCGCTACCGGCGCCAGCATCGTCGCGTCGGTCTGGGGCTTCAGCGCAGAGGCATACAAGGAGGTGGCGTCACAGCTGCGATCCGCCGTGCTCGCCGGTCGGGCGCCCGGCGTCGTTGCCGTCGAAGCGAACATCTCGTGTCCTAACGTCGAGGACCGGCGGAGGATGTTCGCCCACAGCGCCGAGGGTGTCGCCGCAGCGGTCGGAGCCACATCGGAGGGCCTTCAAGGTGCCTTGCCCATCTGGGCAAAGCTCAGCCCGAACGTGACCGACCTGGCGTCGATGGCAGGTACGGCGTTGGCGTCCGGCGCAGCTGCGGTAACTCTCATAAACACGTTGATGGGACTCGCCTTGGACCCGGCCACCGGGCGCCCACGGCTGGGAGGGGGCGGCGGAGGCCTGTCCGGACCGGCCATCCACCCTGTCGCGGTGCGAGCTGTACACGAATGCCGCGCAGCGTGGCCTGACCTGCCCATCGTCGGGGTCGGTGGTGTAGCGTCTGGGATGGGGGCGGCGGAGTTGATCTGTGCCGGCGCTGACGCAGTGCAGGTGGGGACGGCAACTTTCGCTGACCCGAGGGCCCCTGGGCGCATCCTCTCCGAGTTGCTCTCGTGGGCTGACGCGCACGGCATCACCGATCTCCGACAACTGAAAGGAACAGCGCATGAACGCGACAGAGGCTGCGAAGCCCGACCTTCGTAGGCACCT
>JAJZNG010000158.1 GCA_021847945.1 Actinomycetes bacterium
CGCAGCAAGACCAGGACCAGGCTTTTGCGGACGTGGAACTTCTACCAAGCTAAGACACACAAGACGACGATCAGCCCCTGGACGTGACCATTATCAGCCCCAAGCCGCGCCCGGCAGTTATCAGCGAACCCCGGCGCCGACCTACGCCGGCCGCAAAATGAAGCTCCCGGGGAGCGCGACTCATGTTGACCGCTAACCAAACCATCGCCTACCAGCACCACAGCGTGCCGACTTCCCCCAACCTCAATGGGTCAGTCTCCGCCGAAACCGCAACCCCCGAGCTCAGCTCTTTCGCCCGACGCTTCGCGGGTCAGGCAGTGGATCACGGAGCGGCCGACCACGCCGAGCGCTACGGCGGAACCCAAACGAAGATCTCCGGCTTCGATCCGGTGGCAGCCGGAGTCAGCAGCTCCTCGCACACCCCCTCCCACCAGGGGTTTTACCGTGGGCGAAGGGGGACTTGAACCCCCACGTCCTTTCGGACACAGGAACCTGAATCCTGCGCGTCTGCCTATTCCGCCACTCGCCCGAGTGCGAAGTCCCATCCTATACCAACATCGCTGGCCTTGGACGGTGGCGAACCTCTCGAAGGCCCAGTTCAGGGTACGCTACGGGTGGTCATGGGATTACAGCACTTGGAACGCCGCCTGGAACGCATGGTCGAGGGTGTGTTCGCTCGCGCCTTCAGGGGCACGCTCCAGCCGGTGGAGATCGGCCGTCGCTTGACCCGGGAGATGGACCTCAAGAGGACGATGGCCCCTAAAGGGACCCTGGCCCCCAACGAGTTCGTAGTGTGGATTTCCGAGCCTGACAGGGAAAGGTTCGCTGCCATCGAGGACGAACTAGTGGACGAACTGGTTCTTCTCGCCAAGGAGCACGCCCAAGTCGAACGATACAGCTTCTTAGGACCGGTCAGCGCTGTCATGGAGACCGACGACTCGTTCCCAGCCGGGAAAGTGATGGTCTCGGCCGATTTCACTCCGGGGGAGGACCCTGAGCGAGCCCGTCTCGTGTTACCCGACGGCAGGACCGTGAGCGTAGGAGCCTCTCCCCTGACCATCGGCCGTCTCCCTGACTGTGCGGTGGTGCTTTCGGACTCTAACGTCAGCCGCTACCATGCCGAGATCAGACCTGCAGCCCCGACTGCCGCCCTAGGTACCGGTCGGTCGAGGCTCGCAACCCCGACCCTCTACGAAGTCGCCGACCTCGGATCGACCAACGGTACCCGGGTGAACGGCATGCTGATCACCGTCCCGAGGCTTCTCGACGACGGCGACCGTATAACAGTGGGGGCTACCACGCTCGTCTTCGAGGCCGGCTAGGTCCGCCAGGAACGTGCCCGACCCGGTACAGGCCCTGCTCAAGTACGTTCTCCTGGCCCTGCTCTACCTCTTCATGCTCCGGGTCATCCGAGCTGTGTGGGTCGAGACGCGCCAGCCTGCACCGTCTGCTCAGCCGCAGACCTTGGACGCTGCGCTGTCCTACGAGGCCACGCACGTCCACGGCACGGTGAAGGCTCCCCCGGGACCGGAGAAGCTGGTGGGCTTGTCGCCGGCAGGTGTCAAAGGCCGCGAGTTTCCTCTCGGGGCTGAGCTGACCGTGGGAAGGGCGCCGGGCTGTGCCGTGCTGCTCGACGGCGACAGCTTCGTATCTCAGCTGCACGCGAGGGTCTTCCGCCGCGACGGTGGCCTCTTCGTAGAGGACCTGGGTTCGACCAACGGAACTTTTCTGAACGGAGTGAAGGTCACAGCACCGGTGATTATCGCCAAAGGTGACAAGATCCAGTTCGGTAAGTCCGTTCTGGAGGTTCGCAAATCGTGACGGCTGTCAAACTTGAGGCCGGTTCGGCAACCGACGTCGGCCTCGTTCGCTCCAATAACCAGGACAAGCTGCTGGTAGCCGAGCCTTTGTACGCCGTTGCGGACGGTATGGGAGGGGCAGCAGCGGGGGAAGTGGCGTCGGCTATAGCGGTACAGACTCTCGGCGAACAGCTCGCATACAAGGGAGGTTTGCTGTCCCCAGACGACCTGGTCGAGGCGGCGCAAGCGGCTAATCGAGCCGTCTGGGAGAAGGCAGTCGAGCACGCGGAGATGCGAGGTATGGGCACGACACTTGTGGCAGCCACCGTCGTCGACGGTCCCCGGCTGGCGGTGGTCAACGTCGGGGATTCCCGCTTATATGCGATGCGCCACGGAAGCTTCCAGCAGGTGACGGTCGACCACAACCTTGTGGCTGAGATGGTCGCCGAGGGCCGGATCTCCAAGGAAGAAGGCGAGATTCACCCTCGCCGTAACATCATGACCAGGGCCCTGGGAGTCGAACCCGAAGTCAAAGTGGACATCTTCATGGAGGACGTGGACCCGGGCGACCGGTTCTTGCTGTGCAGCGACGGGTTGTCGCGTGAGCTTAGCGACGAGCGAATATCGGCGATCCTTCGACGCCTCGCCGATCCCTCCGAAGCAGCAAAGGAGCTTGTCCACGAGGCGAAACGCCACGGCGGCAACGACAACATCACGGTCATTGTCTTGGACGTGGTGCCGGACCCGGCTGCTCTGGCGGATCCCGTCACTACCAGCCACCAAGCCGTCGCAGAGGTGCCACCCCCACAGTCCTCGGAACCCCACCTCGCGACGGCGCCACCCGCCGCGGCGCCACCACCGGCGTCTCACCAGCGCCAACGGCGCCCCTCCCCGATCAACCTTCGGGTAGCTGCCTTCCTGCTCGCCTTCCTGGCAATCCTCGCTGCGGGAGCCGTCGGGGTGTGGTACTACGCGAGGTCGGCATACTTCGTCGGGTTGAACGGAGATTCCTTAACGGTTTATCAGGGTCGGCCGGGCGGGGTCCTTTGGTTCAAACCAACGCTCGACCACGTCTCGAAGGTGACTACAGCCCAAGTCCTGCAAGCGAGCCTCCCGGAGTTACGGGCGGGGGTGGAGGAGCCGACGGTAGCCGCCGCGGACGACTTCATCTCCAACCTTGCCAAACTGTACCAGTTGAGTCGTTCCGCAGCTCTGCCCCCGTCCACGATCCCACCCTCGACCACGACCACTGGGTCGGTCCCGCCTACCATCGGACCGTCGTCGAGCACTACCGCCTCGCCGCCGACGTCGTCATGATCCCCCTTCCGGCCCGCAGGCGCACAGAGCTCGGCCTGATCATCCTCGCCGTAATCCTCACCGGGGGGCTTTACGCGCTGGCAGGTTTCGGCAAAGCAGGCAGCCTTCCGGCCAACATCGGACCGTTCCTCGGAACCCTGTTTGCTCTGCTGATAGCCGCTCACATCGCACTGCGACGCCTAGCGCCGCTCGCTGACCCGATCCTCCTGCCGGTCGCAGGCCTGCTAAACGGCATCGGTTACGTGTTCATCGCCCGTCTTTCGGCCCACGAAGCCCGCTTGCAGGCGATCTGGACTGCCGTCGGCATAGCCGCCTTCGTGGCAACCCTGCTGATCGTCAGAAGAGCCAGGGACCTCGAACGCTACCGGTACATGTTTGCGGCCGGCGGCATCGGAATGCTCCTGCTTCCATTGGTCCCTGGCATCGGCGAGGACATCAACGGTGCCCGCCTTTGGATTCACGTCGGGACGCTAAACTTCCAGCCAGGGGAGATAGCGAAGCTGGCCTTGGCTGTCTTCTTCGCGTCGGTGCTGGCGGAGCGCTCCGATCTGCTCAGCCAGGGCACCAAAAGGGTCGGCCGCTTCTTGGTCCTGGACCCCCGCTATCTAGCTCCGATCGTCACCGCATGGGCCTTGTCTCTCGTCATCTTTCTCGCCGAGAATGATCTCGGCTCATCCTTTCTGTTCTTCGCCTTGTTTATCGGAATGCTCTGGGTGGCTACCGGACGTGCCCTCTATCTCGGTGTGGGTGCAGCGTTGTTCGGCGGTGGGGCGGTGCTCGCGCTCAAGGCTATAGGGCACGCTCAGACACGGGTCCAGGCCTGGCTCGACCCCTGGGTACACGCTGAGACAACCGGCTACCAGATCATCCAGGGTTGGTTCGCCATCGCCAACGGCGGTCTCTTCGGTCTGGGTCCAGGCCAGAGTGGCGCCGCTTCCATACCCGAAGCGTCCACGGACATGATCTTCGCGGTCATGGCAGAAGAGCTAGGCCTGCTGGGGGTCAGCGCGATCCTGATCGGTTTCCTCCTCATGGTCGGGTCCGGGCTACGTATAGCCGTCCGCTGCGAAAGGCCCTTCGAGAAGCTGCTGGCCGCAGGGTTGTCGCTAATCCTCGGAGTTCAGACGTTCGTCATCGTCGCCGGCGTCACACGTCTTATCCCGCTCACAGGGATCACCCTCCCCTTCGTCTCCTACGGCGGGTCGTCGCTGCTGGCGAACTACATCCTTCTCGCGCTGCTGCTGCGACTGTCGCACGGCGCCGAAAGCGAAGCGGTCACCATCGCGGTGCCCCAGGAACACCTCGTCGTGGGGAGAGCCGAATAATGAACCGCCAGATTCGCGGTCTCGGGCTCGGCATAAGCATCCTTTTCATCGCCCTGTTCGTTCAGCTCAACTATCTTCAGGTTGTCCACAAGACCAAGCTTGCGAGTAATCCCCTCAACCGGGCCACGGTCATAAACTCGTATACCCTTCCAAGGGGCAACATCATCTCCGCCGACGGCGTAACCCTAGCCACGTCAGTGCCGACGAAGGACCAGTTCAAATACCTACGCGAGTACCCGACCGGGTCCCTGTTCGAAGAGGTGACCGGCTACTACTCCTACATCTACGGCTCGGACGGAGCCGAGGCGTACTACAACGGCGTCCTGTCCGGCAAGAGCAGCACTTTCAAGCTTCCCACTTCTCTCAGTGGGCTGAAGAACTTGTTGACCAACACCAACAACACCCAGTCGATAACACTCACGGTCCTCGACAAGCTCCAGAAAGCCGCCCAGGCGGGCCTGGCGGGACGTGACGGGTCTGTCGTGGCCCTGAACCCTAAGACCGGTGCGATCCTCGCCATGTACTCCAATCCCACCTTCGACCCTAACGGCCTCGTAAGCCACAACCCGACTGCGGTGCAGGCCGCCTACAAGGCGATCACCGCAACCCCGGGAGGTCCGCTCGCATCTCCCGCTTACCGCCAGATCTTCTTCCCGGGTTCGTCGTTTAAGATCGTCACCGCCTCTGCGGTCTACGACCATGATCCGACGCTCGCATCTACGCCGCAGCCGGTCCTCACTTACCTGAAACTCCCGGACACGACCACTCAGCTCCACAACTTCGCCGGTTCGTCCTGCGGCGGGCAGATCCTCGCGCTGTTCACCGTGTCGTGCGACACGGGGTTCGCCAAGATCGGCTTGGACCTCGGCGCCCAGAACCTCTACGACGAGGCGTACGCTTTCGGCTTCGACCAGACTCCGCCGATCGACCTTCCCTTCCCGGTTAAATCGAACTTCCCGACGGTTTCAAGCTTCGCCGGTAACCTTCCCACTGTCGCCTACTCGGCGATCGGCCAGGAGAACGTCGAGGCCAGCCCTCTGGAAATGGCTCTGGTCGGAGCGGCAATTGCCAACGGCGGAAAGATCATGAAACCACATATTTTAGGTTCTATAACCGATTCGCAAAACAAGGTTGTTAGCACCTACAAGCCCGCGGTATGGCTTCAGGCGACGTCGGCGTCGACCGCTTCCAAGGTCACGACGTTGATGGAGTCGGTCGTCTCCTCCCCTGACGGCACCGGGGTTGCTGCCCGCATTCCCGGTATACAGGTCGCCGCCAAGACCGGCACAGCCCAGACCGGCACCCATCACACTGACGACTGGTTCGTGGCTTTCGCTCCCGCTAACAACCCTCAGATAGTCGTTTCAGTCGTGATCCCCAACCAGGGAGACCTCGTCTCCGACCAGGGGGGTACTCTGGCTGCGCCGATAGCCAAGACCCTCATCGAGGACTACCTCAGCACCGGAGCTGCCGAAGGCTCGCCGGGTGGGTCCACCTCGACGTCTTCGACCACCAACCAGGCCGCGGGGTAGGCGGCGAAGTGGCCGATTCACCGACTGTCTTCAGCGACAGGTACGAGATTGTCAAGCACATCGCCCGGGGAGGCATGGCGCAGGTCTACCTCGCCCGGGACCTGCTCCTCGACCGTCCGGTCGCTCTCAAGGTGCTGTTCCCGGAACTGTCCGTCGACCAGTCTTTCGTGGAGAGGTTCCGCCGTGAGGCCAAGGCGGCAGCGAACCTCACTCACCCGAACATCGTCTCCATCTACGACTGGGGTCAGGGCGCCGGTACCTATTTCATCGTCATGGAGTACGTTGACGGACCGACCCTGTCGGCAATGATGCGACAGTCGGGGCCACCAACCCCCGAACAGGCAGCGACGATCGCCGCTAGCGTCGCTGCCGCCCTCGACTTCGCCCACCGGCGGGGGGTCATACACCGCGACGTCAAACCGGGCAACGTCCTCATCGACTCGAGAGGCCAGGTGAAAGTCGCCGACTTCGGCATCGCCCGGGCTATAGGCACATCCGAGGATCTCACCCAGACCGGGTCGGTGATGGGCACCGCCACCTACTTCTCGCCGGAGCAGGCCCAAGGGTTTCCGGTCGACGCCCGAAGCGACGTGTACTCCCTCGGCGTCGTGCTCTACGAGATGGTCGCAGGCAAAGCGCCTTTCGCTGGTGACAGCCCCGTGTCGATCGCCTACAAGCACGTAAAGGAGGCTCCGGTTCCGCCCTCCCAGGTGAGGCGGTCCGTTCCCGCCCCTCTGGAAGCGATCGTGATGAAGGCCCTCGCGAAGGACCCCGCCGACCGGTACCAGACAGCCGAGCAGATGCGTTCCGACCTTGTGCGCTACACGAGCGGGCAGAGGCCGCTAGCTCCCATCCTGGCGCCGACGAGCGTCTTGCCGGTCAGTGACGCCGAGCCGACAAAAACCCAGGTGCGGACTGTAGCCGACCGCACTGACATGATCCCTGCGACTGTCGCTGGGAGTTCGGCGCAGCGAAGCGGCCGGCGCGCTGGAATGTACAGCGCGCTGGCTCTCCTGCTCATCCTACTCGCTCTCGGTGGCTACCTGGGGGCCAAGAAAGCTGGGGTGTTCGGAACTTCGATCAAGACGCTGGTGGTCCCCGCCGGCCTGGTAGGACAACCCGCTTCTGCAGCCCAGTCAAAGCTGAGCGCCGACGGTTTTACCAACGTCAAGACGTCCGACCAACCCAGTTCGAGCGTCCCCGCCGGGACGGTGATCTCCACGAATCCGCCCCAAGGAACCTCGATGAAAGCCAACGCCGCCCTGGCTTTGCTCGTGAGCAGCGGACCCTCCAAGGTGGCCGTGCCCAACGTGGTCGGATCGTCGCAGAAGCAGGCTGACTCTGCTCTAAGCAGGGCCGGCTTCGTCGCCGACAACGTCACGGAGTTCTCGAGCAGCGTCAACAGGGGAAACGTGATATCGACCAATCCCGCCAGCGGCGTCTCCGCTGCGCAAGGTTCGACAGTCCAGGTCGTAGTCTCCGGCGGCACCCAGAAGGTGCAGGTGCCCTCACTGACCGACTACACGCCAGCCGTCGCCGGGGAGACTCTCGCTACCGCTGGCTTGACACTCGGCAACCAGGTCAGCGAGTCCTCTCAGACGGTTCCGGCGGGCGAGGTTACCCGGACGAGTCCACCGGCGGGTACGAGCGTCGCTACAGGGTCTGCGATAACCCTCTACATCTCAACCGGCCCACCCCAGGTGACAGTACCGGACGTGACCGGCGACAGCAGCTCCCAGGCGGACAGCACGCTCAAAGCGAGCGGCTTGACAGCCACCTTCACAACGGTTCCTGTGAGCGACCCGAACCAGAACGGGGTGGTCCAATCCGAGAGCCCGACCGCAGGCACCTCAGTAGCCGCTGGGTCGGCCGTGGCCGTGACGGTCGGTTCCTACAGTCCCAACAGTTCTTCCACGACGACTCCGCCGTCGACGACGACCACCACAGGCACAGGCCCCAGCGGCCCCGGTCAGGGCCCGGGCCAAGGCCCCGGTCAGAACGGCTGAGCTCGCGCGGGCGATCCGCCTTCAAGCGCAGATGTCGAGCCAGTTGGCCACCATCCGATGCCCGTCACCGGTGAGGATCGACTCTGGGTGGAACTGAACTCCCTCGACGGCCAGGCGCCGATGCCTGAGCCCCATCACGGTGCCGTCTGCCGACGTGGCGGTCACCTCGGGGTCGGCGGGGATCGAAGCCGCCTCCACCACGAGGGAATGGTAGCGAGTTGCGACGAACGGGTTCGGGATCGAATGGAAGAGACCTTTCCCGTCGTGGGTTACATGTGACGTCTTTCCGTGCATAACCTGGTGGCGCACCACGCTGCCACCGTAGAGGGCCCCTATGCACTGATGCCCGAGGCACACGCCTAGCACGGGAACGCGACCGGCGAAGAACTCGATCGCTTGCATGCTCACCCCAGCGTCTTCGGGCCTTCCCGGTCCTGGTGACACCAGAACCCCGTCTGGTTGGAGATCAGCGGCCGCGGCAACGCTGATCGCGTCGTTGCGGTACACCACGGGCTGCGCCCCGAGCTCGCCGATGTACTGGACGAGGTTGTACACGAAAGAGTCGTAGTTGTCTATGACCAGCACCCGGACCATCATGTCAAGGTAGCGTCCCAAAGGCCGAGCCGGAAGCCCTACTATCAGGGAATGGCGAGGAAGACCAAGGACGCCCGACCAGGCCGCGTTACCCCCAAGGGAGGGCCCCCCAAGCGCAGGGTGGCGACCGTCACAGGGGCGGCTGAGACCGCCAGCGGTCGCTACACTGCCCCGATTCCGACCGAGTTCAAGGTCAGCCCTTGGTGGGTGCCGGCACTCATGATCGGGTTCTTCGGGATCGGCATCGTGGTGATCCTCCTCAACTACCTAAGCCTGCTTGGCGGACCGGCGAGCAACGTCTACCTTTTCGTCGGTCTCGGCCTGATCGTGGCCGGCTTCGTAACCTCGACTCGATGGCACTAGCCAAGGCGACGAAGCCGGGCCTCGACGGGACTGTTAGCCCAGGCGTTCGATGACGGTGGCGTTAGCCATTCCGCCGCCCTCGCACATCGTCTGAAGGCCGTAACGCCCGCCGGTCCGTTCCAGTTCGTTGAGCAGCGTAGCCATGAGCTTCGTTCCCGACGCCCCGAGAGGATGTCCGAGGGCTATAGCCCCGCCGTTAACGTTCACTTTGGACATGTCCGCGTGGTGCTCCTTGGCCCAGGCGAGGACGACCGGGGCGAATGCCTCGTTTATCTCGACCAGGTCGATGTCCTCCATCGTCAGCTTGGAACGTTCGAGGACCTTCTTGGTGGCCGGGATCGGCGCCGTGAGCATGATCTGAGGATCGTCGCCAGCGAGCGCGAAGCCGTGGAAGCGAGCTCGGGGTGTAAGACCCAACTCCAGGGCCTTCTCCTCGCTCATGATAAGCACGGCGGAAGCCCCGTCGGTGATCTGCGACGAGTTACCCGCCGTGATCTTGCCATCCTCCTTGAAGGCGGGCTTCAACTTCCCGAGGCTTTCAACGGTGCTGTCAGGCCGGATCCCTTCGTCTGCTCTCACCAGCTCGTCCGACTCGGTGACCTTACCGGTCTCCTTGTCCTTGTGCTTGGAGACCACCGGGACTATCTCGTTGTCAAAGCGGCCTTCAGCGGTAGCCTGAGCTGCCTTCTGATGGCTGGAAGCGCTGAAAGCGTCGAGATCCTCACGGCTCAGGTTCCAGCGCTCAGCGATCATCTCAGCCCCAATCCCCTGAGAGACCAGACCGCCTTTAGGGGCGTAGCGCAAACCCACCATAGGCCCGAACGGCATGCCCATGCCCTGGCCGGCGCTGCCGCCCATCGGGACGAGGCTCATCACCTCGACTCCGGCTGCGATCACGACGTCGTACTGGCCTGCCATGACCCCTTGAGCGGCGAAGTGAACGGCCTGCTGGGAAGAACCGCACTGGCGGTCCACGGAGGTGCCCGGAACTGACTCGGGAAAGCCCGCTGCCAGAGCGGCGTTGCGCGCTACGTTGAATGCCTGAGCACCGGTCTGGCTCACACAACCCATGATGACGTCGTCGATCAGAACTGGGTCCAAGTCGCTACGAGCGACGAGGGTCTTCAAGACCTCGGCAGCCAGGTCGACCGAGTGCCACCCTGACAACTTTCCGTGGCGCCGGCCACCTGCAGTGCGAACCGCGTCAACAATTACGGCGTTTGGCATAGCTACTCCCTAGTTTTGAGTTTTGTCTAAGCCGAAGATACCGCCGCAACGCCGATGACCGACAGCCGGTCGTGCTCGGTCAGGCTTATTTGTCGGGTTGAGGGGTGAGGCGGAGGTAGGGGCGAAGCTCCCTGAAGCCCTTGGGGAACTTCTCCTTGGCAGCCTCGTTGTCGATGGCAGGCGAGATGATCACGTCCTGACCTTCCTGCCAATCGGCGGGTGTCGAAACCGAATACTTGGATGTCAGCTGCAGCGAGTCGATCACCCGGAGTATTTCCTGGAAGTTCCGCCCGGTGCTCTGCGGGTAGGTGATAGTGAGCTTCACCTTCTTGTCGGGCCCGATCACGAAGACCGAGCGCACAGTGACGGTATCCGATGCGTTGGGATGGATCATCCCGTAAAGTCCTGCGACCTTACGGTCCGGGTCGGCAATTATCGGGAAGTTGACGGAAGTGCCCTGGGTGTCGTTGATGTCGGGAACCCACTCGTTGTGAGAGTCGACGGCGTCAACGCTGACAGCGATCACCTTCGTATTGCGGCGGGCGAACTCGTCGGCCAGTTTCGCTACTGCCCCGAGCTCGGTCGTGCACACCGGTGTGAAATCCTTGGGGTGGGAAAATAGGACACCCCAGCTGTCCCCCAGCCACTCATGGAAACTGATGGTCCCCTGCGTGGTTTCCGCAGTGAAGTCCGGTGCCTCGTCGCCTAGCTGCAAAGCCATTATGAGTGATCCTCCTGTTGAATAGTTCTTGCCGATCCGCGCGTCGGGCGTCCTGAGCTTTCGGGCTGTGGGCCCGGCGGCAAGACGCCGAACACGCCTGGATAGGCTACCTCCAACCGAAGGGTAAGCCGATAAAGTTTGTCAACTTTCACTCCAGGCTATTCCCTCGGTGCGGAGACGCTCCAAGCAGCGCAGCCGGATCTCCCCTGCTACTTTCAGGTGGACTCCTGGCTTGGTCGCGGCCACCACTCTCAAAGTGACCCCGGTGGGGCTCGACGAATCTTGGACACCAGCAAAAGTCGGCTCACCGGTGAAAGAGGCTGACCACTCCGGGTCGGTCGCAACACTTGTCGCCGCGGCCTCCAAGACCTGACCCGCACGGACGAGATCAGTGCCTAAGGGCACGACGACGTCCACCAAAGCCCGACTGTCGTTCTCGGTATCGTTCACAAGGGTCCGGATATCACCGTTCGGCACGTAGATGACTCCGCCATCAGCTCCCCGGAGACGGGTGACGCGAAGGGTGACCCCTTCGACGGTGCCAACCGTCGCCGTCGCACCGGTTCCTACGGTCACTCGGTCGCCGACACCGAACTGATCTTCGGCGAGGAGTAGAGCACCCGAGAGGAAGTCCTTCACCAAGCTTTGGGCGCCGAAGCCCAAGGCGGCACCTATCACTGTCGCCGTCGCCACAAAGGGAAGGAGGCTGATATTGAACTGGCCGAGTATCGTCAGGATTGCTACCAGCCATATGATCGCCCTGAGAATTTGGGCGAATGCGCCGGCCAGGGTCTTGATTCGCGCCTCGCTTCGCCCTGTCGTATCGATAAGGGGGGACACGAGGCGAAGCGACTGTACGATCCGTCTGGCAAGGCGGCTTACCAGTCGAGCCAGGACCGCCGCTACCAGGATGATCACCACGATGCGCACCGGTGCGCTCAGGTAGATCTCCGCGCTGTGAGCTGTGGACGAGTTGACGCCCAAGTCGATCAGCAACTGGTGGATCACCCCACGATCCGTTGCTGCAGATCCAACTGATGTGGCTGCTCCAAGAAGCTTCATCTCATAACCTACAAGAAGACATTAGTTCTACTTTCATGCAAGAACCTGGTGCGACCGGCTGGCGAATCGTTTCGGCTACTAGTATGATCACACCAGAGCCAGAGGGCTGCGTCTTTGACGCGCGTCGATCTCGCCCGGTAAAGCCGGCGACAGCGCAGCCGGGACCGAGGAGGCGATGAGTGAAACGTACATATCAACCGAACAACCGCAGAAGGGCCAAGCGCCACGGTTTTCGCCACAGGATGGCGACGCGGGCAGGGCGTGCCATTCTCAAGGCGAGGAGGCTGAAGGGCCGCGCTCGTCTGTCGGCCTGATTTGGAGGGTGGACCGGCGCAGTACTTTCGGCGAGCTTCGTAGGGCGCGGCGTTACCGCAGCGGTACGTTGAGCATCTCTTGGCAGCCAGGCACGCCGGCCGAACCGCCGCGCGTCGCTTACTCGGTAAGCCGACAGGTGGGACCCGCCGTTACTCGCAACCTGATCAAGCGGCGGCTTCGGATGCTCGCTCGGCAGATTTCCAGCGAGCTCCAGCCAGGGGCCTACTTGGTTACAGTAACACCGGCCGCAGCTAAGCTCTGTTATTCCGATTTGGAGAGCCAGTGGCTGAGGCTGACAGCTCGGTTCAGCGAACCGTGAACCGACAAGGCGACGAGGTCCTGGACACCAGTGCCAAGGACAGCGGTTCCCGCAAGGGCCTTCCGTGGTTGGCGCGGCGGACAATCCTCGGCTTGATTGGCGCGTACCAGTTGGCCAGGCTCGGCAGGGTTTCACCCTGCCGGTTCACCCCTACCTGTTCTGAGTACGCGAAAGAGGCCATAGAACGCCACGGTGCTGGCCGTGGCGTGGTGCTCGCTCTGAGGCGACTCGGCCGCTGCAGACCCGGCGGCCCCAGCGGTTACGACCCCATCCCGGAATGAGGAACTCCTGATGATAGACCTGGTGAGCCTGGTTCAGGCCACTACCACGACGACTGCTGCAAGCGGCTCCTCTAGCGGCGGGATACTCGGGCCTATAGCTAAACCCTTGGCAGAGGTTCTAGCGGCCATCTATTCGGTAATCCCCAACTATGGGGTAGCCATCGTAGGGCTGGGCATCGCCTGGATGCTTCTGATCTCACCTCTAACGCTCAAGAGCACGCGGTCGATGCTCGCCATGCAAAAGCTTCAGCCGCAGCTGAAGAAGCTCCAAGAGCAGCACAAGGGTGACCGCCAGGCGTTCGCACAGGCTCAGATGGAGCTTTTCAGGGAACACAAGGTAAGTCCGTTCGGGTCGTGCCTGCCCATGCTGCTCCCTATGCCCGTCTTCTTCGCTCTCTTCGAAGTGATCGACGGGCTCAGCCACACATCGAAGGTGGTTGTCAACGGGGTGTCGACGGTCGTCGCCACGCCGAGATTCCTCAACTCCGGCACCAAGATGTACAAGGCCATTCAGCACGCCGGTGGCCACATCGACGCCTTCGGGATGAACCTTGCCAAAGGCGCTCTCACCCACCACTCGAGTGTGCTGGCTGCGTCGCCCTACTGGATCTTGCTCCTGGCTCTAGCTGCTACTTCCTACGTTCAGTCGGCGATGATGATGAGCCGGAACCAGGCTTCGCAGGCCAATCCGCAAATGAAGATGATGAAGTACCTGGCGCCGCTGTTCGCGTTGATTTCGGTCAGGTTCCCAGCCGGAGTAGTCCTTTACTACACCGTCTCAAACATTGCCCGCATCGTTCAGCAGGACCTGATGTACCGGTTCGATCCCAAAGTCAAAGCCCTCGTAGTCCGTGAGGTTCAAGAAGTCGAGGACATCACCCGTAGCATCGATGAGCAAGACGCTGCGAAGCCGAGCTACACGCCTCCGAAATCCCTTAGATCCCCCAAGGTCGACGGAGGCCAGCCAGTTCAACCAAAGAAGAGCCGTTTCCGGGATCTGCTCGCAGCTGCTGCAGAACAGCAAGCCAATCGGACCCAACCTAATAAGACCCAACCTAATAAGACCCAAGCCACAAAGGCCAAAGGTTCGACACCTTCAAAATCCGCCGCAAACCAGGCGGGAGCTCCGCGGCCTACAAAGGCCCAACAGAAGCCGCCCGGCAGCGGCTTACCCAAGGCGACTGCCAGGCCTCCGTTGGACCCGTCGAAGGCCAAGCCGCCGTCGCGGCGATCGCCCACCGGAACCACAGCTAGTAACGGGACGAAGCCAGTCAAGAGTGGCCAACCCCCTCGCCCGGTTCGACACACTAAGGACCCATCAGCCCCGCGTCCAGCTGAGCCTGCTGCAAAGACAGGCGGGTCCACAGACGGCGACCCCAAGATAAGGCCGGACGCCTCAATGGCTCGACCAGCGCAAAGGAACCCAGCGAGCCCCGAACCCCGGAAGGAACAGCAATAGCATTGGAGTGGGTAGAGACCGTCGGTCGGTCCATTCAAGAAGCCAAGGAAGCCGCACTCGACGAGCTCGGAGTCGATGCCTCAGACGCTGAATTCGAGATCATTGCTGATGCCCAAGTGGGCCTGTTCGGTCGGGTCCGAAGCGAGGCACGGGTGAGGGCGAGAGTGAAACCAAAAACTCCTCGTACCAAAGAGGATCGTCGGGACCGGCGCCGGCGCTCCGCGCCTAAGCAGTCCCAAAGTGGTGCTCCGCCCACAGGCGAACCTAGCGACTCTACGGCGCGGTTACCGCAGTCACCGCGCCTGCAGTCTGGGACAGGTACCGACGGCACCGAAGCGACAGAGACCGACCGCCGCCTCGGGCAGCCCTTGTCAGCGGCTCAAGCGTCACGCTCAGCCACCCCCGCTGCAATAAACGCCACCGTACCCGAAGACTTTGCTGAGATGATCTCTACGAAAGGACCCGAAGTGGAAGTAGACCTGGAACAGCAAGGCGAGGTCGCCAAGGACTTCCTAACAGGCCTCCTTGAGCAGTTCGGCCTCGAAGCCACTGTTTCAGCTCGGCGACCCGAGGATGACGTCGTGGAAATTGAGATTGACGGTCAGGATCTTGGGATCCTCATAGGCCCGAAGGGAGCAACCCTGCTGGCACTGCAGACCCTCACGAGGACAGCCGTCTTCAACCAGACCAGCGGCTCTAACGGCCACATCTATGTTGATGTAGCAGGGTATCGTGCGAAGAGAACAGAAGCTTTGGCCCGATTCGCAGCCCAAGTCGCCGAGCAGGTTAGGCAGTCCGGCAAGAAGGTAGTACTTGAAGCAATGCCGTCACCTGACCGTAAGGTGCTCCACGACGCTATCGCAGCGATCGACGGTGTTCACACGATCTCAGACGGCGAGGAGCCGAATCGCAGGGTTGTGGTCATACCTGACTGAGCCGCAGAGTGCCTCTTCAGCCCCGCTGGAGGAAGTCCTCAGGGTACTGGAGGAGGCTAAGCAGCTAGGTTTCCTCGGCCCGGGACCGGTAGTTCGACACGTAGAACGTTCTCTTCCGTTTCTCGACCTCTTCCCTCGGGAATGCTCTACTGCTCTTGACCTTGGCAGTGGAGGTGGGGTTCCGGGTCTGATCCTCGCCGCGCTAACTCCACATCTCTCTTGGCACCTGCTCGAAGGAGGAACCACCCGTTCCGCCTTCCTAGAGCGAAGCGTAAAACTCTTATACATGTCTCAACGGGTTGTAGTGGTGGGTGAGCGCGCCGAGGTAGCGGCTAGAACGCCGCTACGCGGTACTTTCGACGTAGTGACGGCACGAAGTTTTGCTGCTCCCGGAGTCACGGCAGAATGTGGAGCTCCCTTCCTGCGTCTTGGCGGACAGCTCATCGTAGCTGAGCCTCCTTGTGGTGACCCGCTCAGATGGCCCGAAACGGGCCTGTCCGAACTGGGCCTGTCCCCAGGTCGGGCAGTGCAGAAACCATATGCCTTCCAGGTTCTACACCAAACTCAACCCTGCCCCGAACGCTATCCCCGCCGAAACGGGATACCGTCAAAACGCCCCCTCTTCTAAAGAGGGCAGGCGAACTGACTGATCTCGGGCATGGGACGGGACCTTCGGGTCAACCTTCCAATGTTTCACGTGAAACAAAGAAGCGGGGATTCCTTGCGGATTCTAAGCTCGCAAACGCCTCTGCCAACCAACAGGACTCCCTCCCGACTCCCGCGCCTCCGAAAACTCCCTCCCACTTCCTCAGCTGAGGACCTACTCCTTGCGGCTAACGCAACCGTCGTCCACCATCGTGTTCCTACTAGCGGAGTTCTGGCTCCTTGGTAGCAGCGGTCGTCATCCTGGTCCTCTTGGGAATGACCACCCGTTCGGTGTCGAGCTTCTC
>JAJZNG010000172.1 GCA_021847945.1 Actinomycetes bacterium
CCATCCGCCGAGTCAAGTTTACGGTCCATAGCCGACGAGATTTCGAAGAGCCTTGTCGACAGCGGCGTCAGGATCGACAATGTCGAACGGCCGGCTTCCTTCCCTGTAGTCGCCTCTCCACTGGGCCACCTCGTCTACTAGGAGGTTGCGAAGCGCGTCTTTGGCTCCCGGATTGGCCATGTCAAGGTCCGCTTCTTTGGCGCGTTCCTGCGCCGACAGTTCGATCTGGCGAAGCGGCGAAACCCATACCTGCCTACCAGGCTGTGCCCCGAGGATAGCCACAGCCAAATGCTACGTAAATGACAAGCCTGTCCGAAAGGGGCTCGCCCTAAATTTTCTGTTCCGCCGGCGCTGCAACGCGCCCCCAGGGCATCCCGACCCGATCGCCCGTCGAGCCTCTTCGCCTGCTGGCAACGCTTTGGGAAAAGTCAGGGCGCCATGACTGTCGGCTCTGCGAGTAAGCCTTCTATGAATGTCGGTATGAGCCTATCGTTTTCGAGTTCGGTCACGACCTCGACGTTGGGCTGGCCGGGGTGGTGATGCTCGGCCGCAAACTCGCGCTTGTCGACGATCAGCATCCCCCGGTTGGTCGCTGAACGCAACTCCACATCGACCGGAGTTGCGAACGACCGCGACACCAGGCTTGCGTCGAGGGCGACGAGAGCAGCGCTCGGGTCGTGCAGGGGACAGCCGGGGCGGCTGTGACGGGTCGAGTAGAACTGCAAGTAGTGCTGGAGGATGTCCCAGCAGAACCTGCCTGCGGCAGTCTGGCTACTCTCGATCCTCTGGAGTTCCTCCGGGCCTATCCATGCCGACATCGTTACGTCCAAGCCGACCTGAGTGACGGGCCAGGCTGACTCGAACACTAGCTTCGCAGCTTCGGGATCATGGGCGATGTTCGCCTCCGCGTACGGGCTGATGTTGCCCGGATGGTCAATGGTGCCACCCATGATCACCACCTTTTCGACCATCGACGCCACGTCGGGATCCAGCATCAAGGCGAGGGCGAGGTTGGTGAGCGGACCCGTCGCAACGATCGTACAGTCGCCGGGATGGTTGCGTACTGTCCGGACTATCTGCAAGGCCGCTGGGATATCCAATGGGTTCGTCCCCTGCGGCAACTCGGGTGCCCTGCCGCCGAGGCCGTCGTCGCCGTGGACCATCGAAGAAATGTCAACGGGTTGGGCCAGCGGCCTGCGCGCTCCGACGGCGACAGGAACGCCGCGACGTCCCCCGATAGCAAGGACCGACAACGCATTCTTGGCCGCCACTGCCGCGGTGGCGTTACCGTGCACGGTGCCGACGGCGAGGATCTCCACGTCGGGATGGTGGCACAGATACAGCGCCGCCATGGCATCGTCGATGCCGTAGTCACCGTCGAGTATCAGCTTGCTAGCGGGCATGACGCTCCGATCTGTTGGGTATTCACGTCGATCTCTTCCACCACCGTGGAACTTACCGTTCCGCCCAAGTGGAGCTTGGCGAGCGCCGCTTCGCCGTGACCGCCGGTCCCACCATACGGTGATGACGGCAGGGCCTCACAGGGTGGCTAGCACTACAGCCAAGATACCGGCCAAGAATACGCCGTCGAAAGTGCCCGCGCCTCCCACGGACGCTATAGGCGCGCCGAGATTGCGGATCCTGGGTAGGTTCAATATGTCGGCGCCGACAAGAGTTCCGAGCGTGCCGCAGACGTAAGCCAGTGCGGCCACCGCTGGCGCTCCGACGAGCGTAGCTATGATCGCAGCCGTCACTGGCGGGATTAGAGCAGGCGTGACGATTCCTATGCCAGCTACGGGGCGAGCCACCAGACGCATGACGACCGCTACGCACGCGACCGCCACAAGAGCATGCACCCAAATATGGTCGTGATAAATGAGGTAGATAGACACGGCTGTCGGTATCAGCGCTCCTCCGACGTTGACAGCGAGGACTGTCTTGCCGGTATGGCTTACCGAAGGCACCCGATATCGGACGCCGAAGGCCACCACGTGGGCCGTTTCCACTCGCTCTTCGTCTGGGAAGTGTGCTATCGGTATGTTGACGCGGCTGCCCAGGATGCTGGCGATTATGATCACCTGGAACCAGCCAACCGAAAGGCCGACCCGCTCGTAGGCATATCCGGCAATGTTGATCAATATCAGCGCGATCAGCATGAGCACGACCAGGCTCCCGACGAAAGGAGCGGTGACGGGCCAGTAACCGAAGCGATCATTTCTGCGGTCGGGCCGACCCGAACTGCTGTGACTCATAGCACCGTGAACTCTACTGAGAGCTGACCGGGCCACCGCCACAGTGCCGATCTCGCGGTCAAGCGACCGGTCGACGGATAATCTCCGCCAGGGATGTCGACGACAGTCCTCCCGACACGTGCGCCGCGGCCGCTGCGGAGGCCAGCTCTGCCGACTCGTCGATCCGCCGCCCGCAGGCGAGGGCATGGCTCAGCACGCCGGCGAAGGCGTCCCCGGCGCCGACTGCGCTAGCGACTTTCACCCGGTAGGGGG